>NZ_ASWH01000001.1:332500-665000 GCF_000407545.1 Enterococcus gilvus ATCC BAA-350
GATTATGTGAAGAAATCTGTGGAACGGACCTCACGCTGGGCGGAGCGCGGCTTAAAAGCGCACGCAAATCCAGCGACACAAGGATTATTTGGAATCATTCAAGGTGCCGGCTTTGAAGACCTGCGCCGTCAAAGTGCGAAAGATCTTGTAAGTATGGATTTTCCAGGGTACTCGATTGGCGGACTTTCAGTGGGTGAACCAAAAGAAGAAATGAACCGTGTCTTAGAATTTACGACACCGTTGATCCCAGAGAACAAGCCTCGCTACTTAATGGGCGTTGGTGCAGCAGATTCATTGATCGACGGTGTAATCCGCGGGGTGGATATGTTTGACTGCGTATTGCCGACACGTATCGCTCGTAACGGAACATGCATGACTTCTGGCGGACGTTTAGTTGTTAAGAATGCGAAGTATGCCCATGATTTCCGTCCGTTGGATGAAAAATGTGATTGCTATACGTGCCGGAATTATACTCGGGCATATATTCGCCACTTGATCCATTGTGATGAAACCTTTGGGATTCGATTGACCTCTTACCACAACCTATACTTCTTGATTAATTTAATGAAACAAGTTCGTCAAGCAATCATGGATGACAACCTATTAGAATTCCGCCAAGCCTTTTTTGAAGAGTACGGATTTAATAAGCAAAACGCAAAAAGTTTCTAAAGTATGATTAAAAATGCTAGTGTAAGCTTACAAATTTTGTTACAGTTAAAAGTGGATTTACTATGAATGCGAGGGGAAATATAAAATGGGAAACTTTTCAATGATTATTTTGCTAGTGTTGATGCTGGGGATGTTCTTTATGATGAACCGTTCTCAAAAGAAACAACAGCAAGAACGTCAAGGTTTATTAGATGCAATGAAGGTTGGAGATAGTGTTGTAACTATCGGCGGTCTGCATGGCGTGATCTCAGAGATCAACAGTGACGACAAAACAGTTACATTAGACTGTGAAGGTATCTATTTAGTATTCGACCGTTCTTCAATCAGAACCGTACAATCTGGTGTTCGTCCAGTGGCTGCTCCTGTTGAAACAAACGTCGTTGAACCAGAGACAACAGAACCAACTGAACCATTAGTAGAAGAAAAACCTGAAGACAAAACAGAAGAAAAGTAAGACGAAGCTCTTACGTAAAGAATTTTAAAAAAGGTGCGTATGTAAATACGTGCCTTTTTTGCATCTAAAGAATTAGAAAGAAGGAGAAATCAATTCATTAGAAAAAAATTAGCCTAATTTTGTGAAAAAAGTTCTAAAAGTGATGTGTTACTATAGGTTTAAAATACTTTAAAGGCTAATGTTAAAAATGCCTGTATATCATGGATTTTGTGAATAATAAAAATGGGTGTGAAAAAAATCACAAAAAGTATTTACAAACTCGTGTGTGTGTTGTATGATGTGTATGTGAAAAGTAACACAAAAATTTTTAGGAGGATACACATGGCTAAAGCGATTGAAAAAGAAAAAGACGCAGTCAGCGTTGAGCAAGTGATTGACGAATTAGCAACAAAAGCAAATGTTGCACTGAAAGAAATGGAAGATTTTGATCAAGAAAAAATAGACCATATCGTTCACGAAATGGCGATGGCTGCCCTAGACAAACACATGCTGTTAGCAAAAATGGCGGTTGAGGAAACCGGACGTGGTGTTGTTGAAGATAAAGCCATCAAAAACATGTATGCATCAGAATATATCTGGAACAGCATCAAACATGACAAAACAGTGGGTGTCATCGGTGAAGATAAGCAAAAAGGGTTGATCGAAGTTGCTGGACCTGTTGGTGTTGTTTGTGGTGTAACACCTACAACAAACCCAACTTCTACAACCATCTTCAAATCAATGATTGCTTTAAAAACAGGAAATCCAATCGTCTTTGCGTTTCACCCAAGTGCTCAAAAATGTTCAGCTGAAGCTGCGCGTATCGTTCGTGATGCGGCTATCGCGGCCGGCGCTCCTGAAAACTGTATCCAATGGATCGAAAAGCCATCGATCGACGCAACATCAATGTTAATGAACCACCCAGGTGTGGCCATCGTTCTTGCGACTGGCGGACCAGGCATGGTTAAATCAGCTTACTCAACTGGAAAACCAGCTTTAGGTGTAGGTGCGGGTAACGTCCCTTCATACATCGAAAAAACGGCGAAAATCAAACGTGCAGTAAATGATTTGATCGTTTCAAAATCTTTTGATAACGGGATGATCTGTGCTTCTGAACAAGCAGTCATTGTTGACAAAGAAGTCTACGAAGAAGTAAAAGCGGAATTCCAAGCGCATCAAGTATACGTAGTGAAGAAAGCTGAATTGAAGAGATTAGAAGACGCTGTAATGAACGAAGGCAAATACGCAGTAAACCCTGCGATCGTTGGTCATTCAGCTGAAGATATCGCGCAACGCGCAGGCATCAAAGTTCCTGCAGGCACAAAGATTCTGATTGCAGAATTAGATGGTGTGGGTGCAGATTATCCATTGTCTCGTGAAAAACTTTCTCCAGTTTTAGCTATGATTAAAGCAAACGACCATGTACATGGCTTCGACCTTTGCCAAGGCATGTTGGAATTAGGCGGATTAGGACATACAGCAGTGATCCATACCGAAGACGAAGACTTACAAGTAAAATTCGGCTTACGTATGAAAGCTTGCCGTATCTTAGTGAACTCACCATCTGCTGAAGGCGGTATCGGTGATATCTACAATGAAATGATCCCATCATTGACTCTTGGTTGTGGTTCATACGGTAAAAACTCTGTATCTAAGAACGTATCTGCTATTAACTTAATCAATGTTAAAACTATAGCGAAACGGAGAAATAATATGCAATGGTTTAAACTTCCACCAAAAATCTTTTTCGAAAAGAACTCTCTATTGTATCTAACAAAAATGGAGAACGTTGAACGCGTCATGTTAGTTTGTGACCCAGGAATGGTTCAATTCGGTTATGCAGACATCGTTCGTGAAGTATTAGGCCGTCGTGAAAACGATGTGAAGGTTGAAGTATTCTCAGATGTTGAACCAAACCCTTCAACGAATACTGTTTATAAAGGACTGGAAATGTTTAACGACTTCCAACCTGATACAGTTATTGCTCTTGGTGGTGGTTCTGCAATGGATGCGGCAAAAGGAATGTGGATGTTCTTTGAACACCCAGACACGTCATTCTTCGGCGCGAAACAAAAATTCTTGGATATTCGCAAACGTACTTACGGAATTGCGAAGCCTGAAAAAGCAAAATTGGTATGTATCCCAACCACTTCTGGTACAGGAGCGGAAGTAACACCATTCGCAGTTATCACAGACAGCGAAACACACGTGAAGTATCCATTGGCTGACTATGCGTTGACACCGGATGTTGCGATTGTTGACCCTCAATTTGTTATGACGGTACCTGCTTCAGTAACAGCAGACACTGGTATGGATGTGTTAACACATGCGATCGAGTCTTATGTATCTGTAATGGCTTCTGATTATACTCGTGGATTGAGCTTACAAGCAATCAAGCTTGTTTTCGAAAATCTTGAAAAATCAGTTAAAACAGCTGACCCAGAAGCGCGTGAAAAAATGCATAACGCATCAGCGATGGCGGGTATGGCATTTGCCAATGCATTCCTAGGAATTTGTCACTCAGTGGCACATAAAATTGGTGGAGAATACGGTATTCCTCACGGACGTACGAACGCAATTCTATTGCCTCATATCATCCGTTACAATGCCAAGGACCCTCAAAAACATGCGATGTTCCCTAAATACGACTACTTCCGTGCGGATACTGACTATGCAGATATTGCGAAGTTCTTAGGACTTAAAGGCAATACAACAGCAGAATTAGTAGAAGCGTTGATCGAAGCAGTTTACAACTTAGGTGTAACTACAGGCATCGACATGAACTTGAAGGCACAAGGCGTGACTCAAGAGACGTTGAATACAACGGTTGATCGTATGGCTGAATTGGCATACGAAGACCAATGTACAACAGCGAATCCGAAAGAACCGTTGATCAGCGAACTAAAAGAAATCATCGTAACAGCGTACGATTACAAAGCGTAAATTAGAAATTCAGGAAGGTCCTCATGAGATGAGGGCCTTTTTTTAGTGCATGATAGGCAGAGTAATTTTCCTATTTTTTAGAAAAAAATAAATTTGATTGTTTTTATTTAAAACATTCATTTTTTTTAGATAAAATGAATCTCTTTGATTGTTATAGCCTGTGAAAAACGATAGACTAGAAATCAGGATAAGAAGAAAGGTTCGAGGTCATGGAGAAACTGAAACGAGAGATAAATGAGTTAGCTGAATCGAATGCGCGATTAGGTGCATTGATTGATTATTTAGCAAATGAAAAGAAGTTAATGGCAAGTAAAGCAAACCACATTTTTATGTTGGATATGCAAGACTATGTGGCGGCATTAGGCCGACTCGCTCCCTCAGATTCGAAAGTATCGGTGACATTGCCAGAAATCAAACAAATCAATCATTTGCTTACTAAACAGTATGAATTAATGAAGCTTATTCGAAGAGACTATGCACGACTTGAAGTTTCAGGGAATCTACCAGAAGATCTGACTTTCGACGAACGGAAGAAGAAACATTTTAGACGGTTGCAAATTATTAATCAATTGCTATTGCAAGACAATATCTTTTTCCAATCTATGCTGGATGACAAAAAAATCAGCGGCAACATTCGAATTGGTGAGAAAAAGAGTTGGCTTCAACGCCTATTTAAACGATAGATACGGCCGGTCCGACATGCAAGACGGGTCAGTCGAAATAAAAAGGAGGAGATCGCTTGATCTCCTCCTTATTGTGCCTCCGCATATTACTTACGTAAAGCGAATGCTGTATAATCAATTTCCCTTGCCTGGCACCATTCTTTTGGCGCGCCGCTCAAGATAATAGGGTTACGCGTCAATTCTGCTGTCGTGGCTTTGCCTGTCATAAGATACAAGCGATGAAGCTGAACTTTCCAATCCTCGATCATTTCGATCGTATCATCGATACCATTGCTGATTAGATGATTCAATATTGTCGCAGAAAGACCAACGGCTTTTGCGCCTAAACACAACGCTTTAAATATGTCATAGGCATCGCGAATGCCGCCAGAAGCAAGGATCGTCATATCGCTAATGGCTTGTGCTTCTAAGAGAGAGATCACTGTTGATTGGCCCCAATCGTCTAGATAAGACAATTCTCTCTTTTTTCGACGAGCATTTTCAATTTGTGAAAAGCTTGTCCCTCCGCGACCTGAAACATCCACGGCGTGAACACTGAGTGCTTGTAACTGTCGGATCGTCTCTTTGCTCATACCGAATCCAACTTCTTTAACGACTACAGGGACAGACAATTTCTGAACGGTATCATGTATGTTCTGAGACCACTCATGGAAATCTCGGTCTCCTTCAGGCATCACGAGCTCTTGCGGTACATTCAAATGAATCTGCATACCATCTGCTTGCAGCAGATCCACGATTTTTTGTGCATCCTCACTTGTTCGGCCGGCACCCATGTTGCCCAAAATAAGCCCGTTCGGATTGACTTCGCGAACGACAGTGTAAGAGTCTGCGACAGTTGGATCTTTCAATGCGGCACTAACAGAGCCTGTTGCCATCATCAAGTTTGTTTCACGTGCGATAATTGCTAAATCATGGTTGATTTTTTTTGTTTTCTCACTACCGCCCGTCATCGCATTGATATAAAACGGTGCAGTAAGCTTAAGCCCAAGAATTTCTGTACTTAAATCGATTTCTTCCGGTCGTACAGAGACTAAAGAAGAATGTACCAAGCGAACAGCATCAAAGTCATTTTCTTTTGGCTTTTGGTGAAATGCACGAGCTAAGGAAACATGTTCATCTTTACGATTCATGGCGATCCTCCGTGAAGTGATAGACGTGTAAAGGCAGGGGCGTAATACCGGCTTTTTCCCAAGAACTCATCAGAGGAAGAATGCCAGCACGCTTATCAACAATAACGATACCGCAGTCACCGCCGCCAGCACCCGAAGATTTCGCTGCACCGCCGTACTTTTCAGCGAGATCATTCAATCGTTTCAATTCTTCTGTTTCAATAGATACATTGCTCAAGCTGGTCAATTGATTCAATAGTTGGCGATTTTTCCGAATCATTTTTTGGATCAGAGCAATGTCATTTTGCTTGAACCCTTGGATCATTTGATCCACACAGTCTGTACTGTCGCGTAAAAAATTCTCATAAGAGGTTTTCTTTTCGTCGCGAGATTGATGGACCTGGTCCACTAAATCAGATGTGGATGCCGGACTTCCAGTCCAGCCAATCAATAAGCGTAAATCCTCTGGGACTTTTAAAGGTTCTATTTTTAAATTTGGCCAGTCACTTTCGATCAATGTCGTCATTTTTTCGGATTCCAGTTTATTTAACACCCATTCATGATCAAAAGTGGAAAAAGCCAACCAGCCGCCATAACAACTTGCGGCAATATCGCCACAAGAACCGTTGCCTTGGACATTTAAGTGAGCCAATGTAGCCAGCTTGAATAGCTCAAGTTGTGAAAGCTGCAAATCGTAAAAAGCATTCAACGCTTTAACAGTAGCTACAGTGACTGCACCACTTGAACCCAACCCATATTTTCGACCATTGGAATTATCCAATTCGCTAGTCACCTTTAAATCGAAGAAGGCGAGTTTTTTCCCTTTTTCTTGAGCGAATTTTTCAGTAAAATGGATCGCCGCTAAAATGTAATGAAATGGATTGTCTCGGATGTCCAGAACCAATTCGTTTTTGCGTCGTGTCCATCGTACAGGAAGGTCGCTATATTGCGCAGATTGAATACTTCCGCTTTTTTTTGCCGGACCGATAGAAACGGAAATAAATTGATCGATCGCTACGATAATCGCGGGATGTCCGGGTTCTACGACAGCGTACTCACCGGCAATATATAATTTTCCTGGTGCGGATACTTCGATCATTTAGGCATCCTCCTTCGATAAGATTTCGATAGCGGGTCCTGCGTGAGCGACCACTAATTGCTTGGCATCAAGATGAGCACTCATAGCGGATAGCAGGGCCGCTTCATTTTTTCGTTCTACTAATAGTTTAACATTTGGACCGGCATCCATTGTGAAATAGCAGGGTAAGCCCCCGTTTCTGATCTGGCGAACAAGGTTCATGACTTTCATACTTTCCGCCGACCAATAAGTAAATGGCGGGGTTGCTGCCAAAGTTGTTCCGTGCATTTTTAAGGCACTGGACTCAGAAACTTCACCGAGTGCGATAAAATCTTTTTCTTTTATAGCTTTTTTTGCTTTGGCTAAATCTTGTGGTACAGTTTGCAACCAGCCATCATAAAAAGCGGAGGTCTCCACAGTACGCTGCATCCCGTCACGACTAGAAATGTCCTTTTGAGCGTCGTTAACCACGACGAAAATCATACTTAAGTCGTTCTCAAAATCCGAACTTGGAATTTGAACGGCATAAGAAGTTTCGTCGGAATACCCTTTTTGCCATTCTGCAAACCCGCCATAAATACTACGGCAAGCAGATCCAGAACCGCGGCGAGCCAAACGAGACAGCTCTTCGGGAGTCAAATTTAGATTCAGGGCATCACTCGCAGCGCCAGCCAAAGCGGCCAAGCCGCTCGCAGAAGAAGCTAATCCTGCCGCAGTTGGCACAAAATTCTTACTTTTGACGACTGCACGTAGGGAGGAATCTGTTTTTGAACGCACGAAATCAAGAAAGCGACTCACTTTTAAGGTCGCTTTCGAATCTTGCCATTGGTTGTCTAAATAAAATTGGTCTTCTTTTAGTTCTTTAGAAAACGTAACTTCCGTTTCTGTATAAAAAGCGTCCAGTGTTAATGACAAGCTATTATTCATCGGAATAATCAATTCCTGATTTTCTTTGCCCCAATATTTGATCAAGGCGATATTCGTATAAGCTCGAGCTTTACCACTATACATGTGCGTACACACCTAACCCTTCGATCCATGTATTTCGGGCGCCTGCATCCAACAGAATACGTTGCAGCCGACGTCCGCTAGTTTCATTTTCGGCTAAAGCAATCATACAGCCGCCGCGTCCGCCGCCAGTTAATTTAGCACCTAATGCTTGGTTTTCTAAAGCCGTTTGAATCAAATGATCTAAGTGGGAATTGCTAGTTCCCAACAAACGTAATAGTCCTTGCGCTTGATTCATACAATCCCCTAGAATCTGTGGTCGATTTTTTAAGATCGCCTGTTGCGCCTGAGCAGTCAGTTTCCCTAATGACCGCATTTGTTTATTCGTTTCGTAAGGACGCATTTCCATCAATTTTGCGATGTCCTTGACTGCTTTGCGTGTTTGACCCTTTACACCAGTATCCGCAACGACTAAAAAAGCATCCATATTTAGTTGAAAAGGCCGAAATCCAATGCCTTTTTGATAAAGAATGGGTTCAGTACCGCTGATGGTTGTCGCATCAATACCGCTAGGGTTCCCATGAGCAACCGCTTCTGCCTGATTTACGAAATGCAACACTTTTTCTTGAGTTGCAGCTTCCTCCATCCAATCAAAAACGGCGCGAGTGATCGCAACGGCAACCGCTGCGCTAGACCCCATTCCGCGTTCTGCTGGAATAGAGCTGTCGATTTTTAAATAGAACGGTTCTGGAATCTTGAAATGTTTTACCAAGTACCAAAGTAACACCGTTACATTACGCATTGTATTGGGAGCTTTAGAAAGCGGCCCGTGGAAGAAACTAGATTCAATCCATGATTCCAAGTCATTCGCTTGGATGGTTGCTTGGATGCCTGTCCCGGAAAACGGAAAAGCGATGGCTGGCTCTCCATAGACAACCGAATGTTCTCCCATTAATATGATTTTTCCGCTGGCATAACCCGAGCCAATCGATTTCATAAAAAAACCCCTGTTTCGTTTTAGAGTAAGTAGATATTAGAAAATAATTTATTTCTCTTCAATATTCATTTTAATTGAATCGTTCTTATAGCAAAAACAATTTGTTTTCTTTTTATCTTTTGGAAGAAAATACTGTAAGAATCTTTACTTATCAGTAGGTGTCTGTTTTTTGTCTCTTTCCATTTTACTCAGAGTCAGCGGACAAGTAAACGAAAGCGTTGAAAAGTTTTTGAAAATCAACGCTTTTTTAAACATTCTTTAGAAGAAAAAGTGATCAGATTTTTTTGGTTATTTTGTTTGACGACACAAGATATTGGGGGTATATTAGATAAGTTGAAAAATACGCACTATATTTTGTATGAAATGAGCTGGGGGTTTATGAGCGTGATCGTATTAGCAGGAACTATTGGAGCAGGGAAATCAAGTTTGACGGCGATGTTGTCAGAACATTTAGGCAGTCAAGCTTTTTATGAATCAATTGAAGATAATGAGGTATTGCCGTTGTTTTACGCGGATCCAGAACAATATGCCTTTTTATTGCAGATTTATTTTTTGAATAAGCGTTTTGATAGCATCAAAAAGGCGATGCAAGATGACAATAATGTGTTGGATCGTTCCATTTATGAGGATTCCTTATTGTTCCATCTGAATGCCGATCTTGGTCGAGCAACAGAGACAGAAGTAAAGGTCTATGATGAATTGTTGGCTAACATGATGCAGGAACTACCATATGCTGCACATAAGAAGCATCCCGATCTGTTAGTTCACATTCGTGTTTCTTTTGAAACGATGATGGAACGTATCCAAAAGCGTGGACGGGAATATGAACAATTGGAATTTGATCCAACTTTGTATGATTACTATAAAGAATTGAATAGTCGTTATGACCAATGGTATGAAGAATATAACGAAAGCCCTAAAATCCAAATTGATGGAGATCGCTTGAATTTTGTTGACGATGCAGTTGCTCGGGACGAAGTGATTCGTTTGATTGATGAAAAAATTTTAGAGGTTCAAGGAGTTTCCGTAGATTAATAAGTTAAAAAAGCTTTGCCAGATTTGATACGCTCCCTATAAAGTAGACAAGGAAAAAACAAAAATCCAAGTCTACTTTATAGGGAGTTTTTGTATGTCAAAGAGAAGTATTTATTCTCCAGAAGAAAAATTTCAAATTATTTCAGAAGTGATGGATAAACGTCGTAGTGTGAACAGTGTCGCTAAGAAGCATTCCCTTTCTTGGACGACGATAAACAATTGGATTCGTAAATATAATGATGACGGAATCGAGGGACTAAAAGAAGCAACAACGTGGAATCAGTACGATAGTGGACAAAAGCAGGAGGCTGTTTTGGCTGTCATAAATGAAGAAATGTCTCTCTATCGAGCAACGACGTTTTTTCAAATTTCTTCGACCTCTGTGTTAAGAAGATGGGTTTCACGCTATACTAATGGGGAAACACTAAAATCAACAAGTAAAGGCAGTGTACCCAAAACCATGAAAAAAGGACGTAAAACCACCTATCAAGAGCGTATCGAGATCGCTCAATATACAATCGCTAATGAACTGAACTACGCACAGGCGATCGAAAAATATGATGTCTCTTACCAACAAGTGTACTCTTGGGTAAAGAAATACCAGCAACACGGAGAAGAAGCACTAAAAGACAATCGTGGACGAAACAAATCAAGCGAGTTCTTAACCGAAGAAGAGCGGTTGAAATTAAGAGTAAAAGAACTGGAAGCACGAAACAAGCATTTAGAAATGGAGAACGACTTCGCAAAAAAGTTACAAGAGATTCAACGGCGAAACCGGTCCTCACGTTCGTAAGAAACGTGGAACTCTATCAAACGATTTCAGAACTGCATGAAGAGAAGCACTATTCAATCACGAATCTCTGTCAATTGGCTGGGATCGCACGCTCTTCTTACTATAAATGGTTGAAGTGGAAACCCTCAAAAAAAGAACTTGAAAACAGAAAACTGGCAAAAGAGATCCAGAAGAAATATGACAGTAAAAAAGGCGCTATCGGGTATCGGCAAATTCGTATTCAACTGAATCGAACATTCAAGAAAAACTATTCTAAGAAACGTTATTACCGCCTAATGAAAGTACTTGGGATTAAAGCAGTGATCAAGAAAAAGCGTCCGACCTATGTAAAAGCAACGGAAGCTAACGTTGCAGAAAACAGGTTAAACCGCAAATTTATCGCTGAAAAGCCCAATCAAAAATGGTGTACGGATATTACTGAATTGAGATACGGCAATGGCCGAAAGGCTTATTTGAGTGCGATCATCGATCTTTATGATCACTCGATCGTTTCTTGGAAGCTCGGTCATTCCAATAATAATCCACTTGTCATGGATACTGTAAAAAAAGCCATGCGTAAGAATCCTGGCGTCAGACCGCTGCTTCATAGTGATCGCGGGTTTCAATACACCTCTTATGATTACAAAGCACTCCAAGTAAACTATAAATTCACCAAAAGTATGTCTCGAGTCGGTCGCTGCCTGGACAATCAACCGATCGAACATTTTTGGGGAACATTTAAAGAAGAAAAATTCTATCAAGAAAGCTATCAAAGCTTTGATGAACTAAAGAAATCTGTCAGTAGTTATATGCGGTACTACAATAATTATCGCTACTCTGAAGCGTTAAATGAGCTTTCACCAAACGAATTCAGAAGGCAAGCCGCATAAAAACAGGAATCGAGTCACTCGATTCCTGAATAGTATAATTTTTGTTTTTTGGCTGTCTACTTGACAGGGAGCACTTCAATTTTTTTCTGGTAAAGCTTTTTTAGTTTTGATTTAATCAAAACTAAAAGAGAGATTTCGTAAATAATAAGTACATACTGAACACTGCGATAAATGAACGACTTGAAATGAATACAATAAGATATTTTTTGTTATACTAAAGTAAGGTTGTTTAGGAGTAAGGAGGTTTCTAATGGATATAAAAAAGACGTTCAATCAGGGGATGTATTCATGGGTCCGCGTAGATAGTACCCAAGCGCATGAAATAAAAAAATTACGAGCTGATTATGCGATCAGTGATGAAATGCTGACGTATGCCTTGGATGATAATGAACGCGCGCGGGTAGAGTATGACCCGTTGGAAAAGGCCTTTTTGTTAATTTTTAATGTGCCGAACCTCTTGAAAAAGGACAATCATTATGAGACTAGTCCCATGGCATTTATTTTAAAGGATCAATACTTTTTTTCTTTTGTGAATGAACGAACTGCGTATGTTGAAAATATCATCGAGAACTTATTGTCGAATGAACCCAATCAAAGCACTGCGAGCTTACTCTTCCACACGCTATTTTTGATTTCCGATTATTATTTTCCATTAGTGGAAGAAGTGGATAGTCAGAGAATTCAGTTGAATAAAAAGCTTCGAGAAAAGACCACCAACAAAAATCTGTTGGCACTTTCTGATTTGGAGATAGGATTGGTTTATCTGGTGACCGCGACTAAGCAGAATGCGGTGCTGCTAGAACAAGTGAAGGCGCAGGCGATTTTTTCTAGCTTCACTGATAAGGAAAAAGAAGAGTTAGATGATGCTTTGATCGAGGCAAGACAAGCGGTAGAAATGACAAGATTATCTAGTGAGATTTTAGATCAGTTATCTGGCACGTACAATAATCTATTAAACAATAATTTGAATGATACGATGAAAATTTTGACGATTTGGTCATTGTTGTTAACCATCCCGACCATTGTCACAGGGTTCTTTGGGATGAATATGCCGCTTCCTTTTACACATTCAGAAGCGAGTTGGATCGTTACTGTAGTGATTAGTGTGGCACTCTCAATCTGGTTAATTTTGATTTTATGGCGAAGAATACGTTAAAAGCGAAGCGATCATCGATCGCTTCGCTTTTTTTGTGTTAATAACGAAGAAAGCAGGATTTAACTTAAAGTATAAAGGATTCGATGACTTCAGCTACCGCACTTTGTTCATGATTGGCGTTAGTAGTATGCTGTGCCGCTTCTTTGACTGCGGGTACGGCATTTGCCACAGCGATCCCTAATTCTGCTGCACGAATCATTGCCAGATCATTGGTATTATCACCGATAGCAATGGTTTCATTCATCGGAATAGCTAAGTGTTCCGCCAGTGTCTGTAGCGCAATCCCTTTATTCACACCTTTGGGGTTGAACTCAATGTAGCGGTTGGAAGAATAACTGATCTCTAATGATTCCCGCAGGTCAAGAGGCATTTCTTTTTCTATTTTTTCTAAATAGCTGCGATCTAAATTTTGAAATAAAGCTTTGTAGCAAGTCTGATCTTTTAGAAAACCAAAATCATCATCTAGTCTTTTTTCATGGGGAATCGTTAATAAGTAGGCGTCCTCATCCGGGTTACTGTGATAAACATAGGTTTGATCAAACGTGTAAAGATGAATTGCCACTTCGTAATTTGATCCAAATTCAAACAAACGAGCAAGTGTTTCAAAATTCATGGGAAAGTCTTTGATAATCGTCGGGCCTTGATTTTCCACGACAACACCGCCGTTGAATCCAATCATGTAATGCGCCGCTTTATTTGCAGCGTCCAATTCTTCTAAAGTTTGTTTGATCGAATAAAATCCGCGACCTGTCGCAGGTGCGAATACAAGGCCGTTTGTCTCTGCTTTTTTTATCGTTTCTCGTGTCTTTTCGGATACATGTCGGCCTTTATCTAATAATGTTTCATCCAAGTCACAAGCAATTAATCGGTACATAGAAGAGCCTCCTTCATTTTTCTTGTCCTCATTATAGCAAAAACCAAGGGAAGGCATTTGGTTTTACAAACTTTCTATAGAAAAACACGCCATGAAAGGAACGCGTTGTCCGGTTTCATGGCGTGTTAGTATAGTGCTTATTTTGGAAAATAAGTCGTAACATATGTATCAACTGCTTTTAAAGCTGCTGCTACATCTTCCGCGGTAACGTTCATGGGCATTTCGTGAATTGTCTCTTCGTCAATGGTTGCTTGTTTGCCTACTTTTAAAAGATCGTCATAAGAAGCGTCTTTTAAATGCAGGTCTTCCAACGTGGTAGGCAATCCGAGTAATTGATATAAGTCGATATATTCATTCAATTCTGCTTCTTCCGCATTTTCAAGCATGAGTTGAGTGAGGGTACCATAGGCTACTTTTTGGCCATGGGAAAGCTCATGGATATCGCCGTCTAAGACAGTGAAGCCATTGTGGATGGCGTGTGCAGCGGCCAATCCAGCACTTTCGAAGCCAAGGCCGCTTAACAAGGTATTGGCTTCAACGATTTGTTCGAATGCCTCAGTGACCACATGCGCTTTGTTTGCCTCAATTGCTTTGAGCGCATTTTCAAAAAGTACTTCTTCTGCTTTTTCTGCAATCGCCATTCCGGCAGAAGTTTGAGAACCTCCGGCCATAGTTTTCCCACGCTTTTGTGCGACAGCGCGTGCTTCAATAAAGGTAGCCAAAGCATCAGCGATCCCATCTGCCAATAGTTCCGAAGGCGCATTTACGATGACTTCGGTATCAACCAATACTAGATCAGGGTTTTTATCATAGAAACGATACCCTTCAAAAACGCCCTCTGGCGAATAAATGACGGAAAGCGCAGAGGTAGGAGCATCAGTGGAAGCAACCGTCGGTAAAACAGCTAACGGTAATTGAACATCATCGGCGACGGCTTTTCCTGTGTCGATCGCTTTTCCTCCTCCTAAGGCTACGATCACGTCAAAATCTTTTCCCTTTGCATCTTCAGAGATCCGATCAATCTCTTTTTCTGAGGCTTCACCGCCAAAAATTTCTTTGACCGGATGCATCCCGTTCTCTTCCATTGTTTTAAAAAGTTCTTTGCCGGCGATTTCCCAAACTTCTTCGTCGGTAATAAGTAAGGGGGTCTCTCCTAAGGCTTTGATGTACTTTATGCCGTCTTGCAACATGCGTTTGCCTTGAACATAACGAGACGGACTTGCAAAAATTCTTTCCATAGTAATAACCTCCAATAATTGATTATATTCAGTGTTGCACAGAAAGAAATCGATTTCAAAAAATACGCCTAGTTATTTTATTTAACTCAGCCTATTTGAATAAGAAAAGTACAAAAGAAAGCGCGCAGGAATTATTCCCCACGCGCTTAATTTAAAAAGTAAAGTTATGTAAATATTCTACTGTCCAATATGGGACATGAGAGTTACTTAGAATGAAATTTCCGATTGTAGAATGTCAAACTGGTGCTCATGAGCCAACCGGCTAAAAGTCCGATCAAACTACCAATCACGATTCCTAAGAAACGAAATTGGATTAAACTATAAAGATATTGTTGTCGAACCAATAACGAAAGCATCAATGCCATCGGCGTAGAAAAGAATTGGGCGATCGCATAGTTGCGTCTAATAAAATATTCAACTGTGACGAACAAGGTGGTGATCACGAGTAAGGTTGCAAAAATGGATAAGTGTAAATTTAACAGTAAAGCAGCAATTGCTAATCCGACTGCAGTTCCGAAAATTCTCTGTACATTTCGATGCGCCATCGCGCGCAGATTATCTGCCTGCAAAATAGAGGCACAGGAAACGACTAGCCAATAAGGATTTCTTAGTTGCAGGCCCACACTCAAATACACAGCAAAAAAGAGTATCCCGCTATACAAAAGACTGTCCATAATAACTGCAGGATCATCATTTATCCGACTTTTTAATGATCGTGAGGCAGTCTCGGCCGGTAGTGGGGATGTTTCTACAAAGTGCAAAAGCAATGCAATGATCAATGCAAACAATACACCGAGAAAAAAGTAGCCACTCATCACGGGGATTTTATGTAAAGGGATCTTTGTGCTAGTACCCATAGCTGTAACCATAATGATAAAGAATGGTCCTGGCTTAGAAATGCCATAAAGACGAAAGAAAAAGCGACCCAAAAAGCCGACAAGAGCGACCACAATAGGTGCTGTCCAGGCTGCATGAGTGGAGAGCATTCCTAGAAAGTTGCTCGAAGTCAAAAAAAGACCAACAATCATCAAGCGAGACATTAATTGTTTTAATGGAAGTCGTTGATAATAGAGAAAAGTAAAAATACCTAAAGAACCAAAACTGGAGATGGCAAGTTGATGGGATAAATACCCGGTGAGTAAAACGCTGATCATACAAAGGCCGGCGCCAATTAAGCGAAACGGGGAATCCTTTGTTTTATTATAATGAATCAATTCTTTAAAAAAAGATTGCTCCATTTCATCACATCCTTCTTCTATAGGCTAGCACAAAAATAAAAGAAAGTTCAATAGAAACTTTCTGAAAACGATTGTTTGTTAAGAAAAAAAGGTTGACATTCCATAGAATAGATTGTATACTTGTAAAGTTGAGAAATGAAAGCAGAAGCACCCGCTTCTCGCCTTACGCGAATATCTCGCTGGGCTAGATAGTTAATGACTGATCTTTTCGATGAGTCGACTACGTGCGGGTTCGTAAAGAACTCGTTTTTTTATTTGCTTTTTTTCTCTCAAAAATTTTGGAGGTGAATGACCATAGCAAAGGATATGATGGTTAACGACGGCATTCGTGCACGTGAAGTACGTTTGATCGGACAAGACGGCGAACAATTAGGTGTTAAATCAAAAGTTGAAGCCTTAAAAATTGCTGAACAAGCAAACCTTGATGTAGTCCTAGTAGCTCCTGGTGCGAAACCGCCTGTAGCGCGTATTATGGATTATGGGAAGTATCGCTTCGAACAACAGAAAAAAGAACGTGAAGCGCGCAAGAAGCAAAAAGTGATCAACGTTAAAGAAGTTCGTTTGAGCCCAACAATCGACGTGAACGATTTTAATACAAAACTTCGTAATGCACGTAAATTCTTGGAAAAAGGCGACAAAGTGAAAGCTTCGATCCGTTTCAAGGGCCGTGCCATTACCCACAAAGATATTGGTCAAAAAGTTCTTGATCGCTTAGCTGAAGAAACTGCCGATATCGCGACAGTGGAACAAAAAGCGAAGATGGACGGACGTAGCATGTTCTTAGTGCTTGCACCGAAAGAGAAGAAAGACTAGCAATAATTTTGAGAATGCATCTTTGACTCTGGTTAAAGAGTATGCGAAATGAAAAGTAGGAGGAATTTTAGTCATGCCAAAACAAAAAACACATCGCGGTTTAGCAAAACGTGTAAAACGCACCGGTAACGGCGGTTTAAAACGTTTCCGCGCATTTACAAGTCACCGTTTCCACGGTAAAACAAAAAAACAACGTCGTCAATTACGTAAAGCGTCTATGGTATCAAAAGGCGATTACAAACGTATCCGCCAACAATTGGCACGCATGAAATAATTGCGCAACCCGCTTTACAACTTTAAAAATTCAATGATTTATTTATTAGGAGGAATTAAACATGGCACGTGTTAAAGGTGGAACTGTAACTCGTAAACGTCGTAAAAAGACATTAAAACTAGCTAAAGGTTACTACGGTTCTAAACACACTCTATTTAAAACAGCTAAAGAACAAGTAATGAATTCATACAACTACGCATATCGCGATCGTCGTCAAAAGAAACGCGACTTCCGCAAATTGTGGATTGCACGTATTAACGCTGCAGCTCGTATGAACGGCTTGAGCTACTCAAAATTAATGCACGGTCTTAAAGTTGCCGGTATCGAAATCAACCGCAAAATGTTAGCTGATTTAGCAGTTAACGATGCAGCTGCTTTCACTGCACTAGCTGACCAAGCAAAAGATTCATTAAACAAATAATTGTTGCGAAACAATCTTTTAGCCTGCTCTTGTGAGCGGGCTTTTTTTATTGTCTGAATGAAGAGCAAGAGGCACGTGTGCGCAAGCATATTAGAAGATACATTGAAACACTTGTGCTATGGTTAATACATAGAATAACTTGAACGGTTATTTCGTTGTACTGTTTCATTTTCTTTGGTCATAAACGAAGTATTAGGAGGGAAATAGCATGAAAACATTGTTTAAATTTATGGTAGCCAGCACATTGGTCGTAGGCGGCGTATTGGTTGCAGGAACTATTTTCACAACGAAGAAGATTGATGAATACGGGGACGATCTGCAAAACTTTTTGCATTAATCTTTTTCTATTAATCATTGAACAGTCACGTGCCATTTCATTTGGTGCGTGACTGTTTTTTGTCGTAAACACAATTATTTCAGGGCTCCATGAAATTATCGACCTTAAAAAATGCCAGAAATCCGTATACTTAAGGTATCAGATGAATGAGATGGAGGAATGAATATGAAGTGGTATAAACAATCAACTGAAGAAGTTTTGAATAAACTAGAAGCGAAACCCACGGGATTAAATAAACAAGAACGTAAAGCCCGTTTAGAAAATCATGGACCGAATAAGATGGCAGAAAAGGAGCAGGTCAAACTGTGGCGAAAAATTGGTAAGCATTTTACCGATCTGTTAATGATCGTATTGATCGCCGCTGCTTTGCTGAAATTTGCGACGGGTGAAGTGGTTGAAGGCGGAATTATTTTCTTAGTGGTGATCGTCAACGGATTTGTCGGTTACTGGCAAGAACGCAAAGCAGAAGAGTCTTTAGATGGATTAAAGCAAATGATGGGACAAGAGGCGACCGTTTTGGATGATGGTCAGCCGATAACGGTTGATTCTGAAGCCTTAGTTCAAGGAGATGTCGTCGTTTTAAAGGCCGGGGATATCATCCCTGCTGATTTACGTTTGATCGAGGTTCATGATCTTGCTGTAGAAGAGTCTATCTTGACGGGGGAATCTGAAGCTGTTGAAAAATCAGTGGAAGCAATCTCTCAAGAGGCACAGGCGGGAGATCAGTTGAACATGGCTTTTTCTGGAACACTCGTACAGACTGGTTCAGCACGTGGTTTAGTGGTCGAGACTGGAGATGCTACTGAAATAGGAAAAATCAATCATGCGCTGCAATCGATCCAAGCGCAGACAACACCGTTAGTAAAAAAGATGCATCAATTAAACAAGCAAATCTTTCGCGGCATTTTAGCATTGATCGTTTTCCTGTTATTCTTTACAAGTTTCAGGTACGGGATGGATTGGAGCTTGATGTTTTCGGCAAGTATTGCCTTGATCGTTGCGATGATCCCGGAAGGACTGCCAGCCGTTTTGACCATGATCTTGTCAATGGGCGTGAAGGAAATGGCGGATGAGAATGCCATCATCAAAGCAATGCCAGCAGTAGAAACGTTAGGATCAATGACTGTCATTTGTTCGGATAAAACAGGAACACTTACGAAAAATGAGATGACTGTACAGGAAGTTGTAACGGACGAGTTGCCTATAGTCAAAGAAATTATGAACAACACGCAAGAATTGAAGACGAAAGACAGTCAGAAAATAGAAGAGATCCATGGAAATCCAACGGAATTAGCATTGCTGAATTATGTAGCAGAAGACGAGCAGCTATTAAAGCCTGTTTTAGGTAAAATTCCTTTCAGCTCAAGCTACAAGTACATGGCAACGATGCATGATGAGAATGAGGAACGGGTGATTTTTGTTAAAGGTGCCCCAGAGGTTCTATTGGAAAAATCTGCATTGTCCACGGAAGAAAAAGCCAAATGGGAGAAAAGCGGTCTAGATTTAGCTAGTAAAGGTCAAAGAGTCTTGGGATTTGCTTACAAGAAAGTATCCTCTAATGATGAATTGACACATGACGCACTAGAAGGATTGTCGTTTGCTGGGTTGGCAGGGATCATTGATCCGCCGAAGGAAAGCGCGATTCGTGCAGTAGCCCAGGCTCAGGAGGCGGGCATCTCAGTGAAAATGATCACTGGCGACCATAAGGCGACCGCACAAGCAATCAGTGAGCAAATTGGCTTGAAGCACACATCCAAAGTACTTGAAGGTTCAGATATTGATGGCCTGACGGATGAAGAGTTAACGGAGGTTGTTGGAAAAGTCGATGTATTCGCTCGGACAACACCGGATCACAAATTGCGTATCGTAACAGCCTTGCAGAAGAAAGAGGAAATTGTGGGGATGACTGGCGATGGGGTCAATGACGCACCCGCTTTGAAGCAAGCAGATATTGGAATCGCTATGGGAATCAAAGGCAGTGAGGTCAGTAAGCAGGCAGCCGATATGGTCTTAGCGGATGACAATTTTTACACGATCGTAAAAGCGGTCAAAGAAGGCCGCAGGATTTTTGATAATCTTCAAAAGACAATTAACTTCTTTTTACCAACTGCATTGGCACAAGGGTTAATCGTAATTTTAGCCTTACTGATGAATCAACCATTGCCATTGACGCCAATCCAGATTTTATGGGTCAACATGGTGACGACCATCACGCTGTCTTACGCATTAGGCTTTGAAAAAGCAAGTGATGACACGATGAAACGTCCGCCAAGAGACACGAAGATGGGGATTCTGTCAGGATATAGTTTCTTCAGAATCCTGTATGTGTCCTTGTTGATCATGATCCCAGCGTATTTCTTATCGATGCAGTTCGAGGGAGCGGCACTGCAACAGACGATTCTTTTACAAAGCATCGTTTTGGGACAGGCAGTCTATATGATCAATTGTCGTGAAATGTTTGATCGGGCAATTAATCGTCGTTTCTTCGAAAATAAATTCTTGTTCCTTTCATTAGGAATCCTCTTTGTTCTTCAATTAGGCGTCGTCTTCTTACCAATTGGACAACAATTAATTGGAACGACCGCACTTAGTATGGTCCAACAAGGGATTATTGCTGGAAATGCGTTCCTATTATTCTTGGTTGTAGAAATCGAGAAGCGAATCAGCAAAGGGATTTTCCAAAGAAAAGAAAAAGCGGTCAGTCATTACCAAAATGACTAACCGAGTTGCTTATAAATAGGAACGAGAGGTGAGTTCAGTCAATTGACTGAGCTCATTTTTTGTTGGCATCGTAGAAATATAGAGTACTGGTAATGGCGTAGAATCCAATGGAATATTTGAGAGAATCATATCTCCCGAATGGACTCGCAGACCATCCAGTTGCGAAGGCTCGAGCGGAATCAAATTGATCCGTTTTCCCAAAAGATCATCTAATTCCTGTTGTAGAAAGGCTTTCCAGGCAGGTTCTCCTTGAAATACAAAGAAGACGGTCCGCATATGGGGCTGAATCATAAAAATTGCCTGCTGGCTCAATAGAGAGAAAAGGTTGATAAAGTACGTTTGATCCCCGATAGTAGAAAATTGCGGCAGGCTATTAAACAGCAGCGTGCTCTTCTCGCTTAAAATGGTGTATTCTTCATTTCTTTGTACCAACAGTTCCTGGTATTCTAATTGAAATTGTCTCGATAAAGTAGGCGATTCTGCATATTTTAATAACAGCAGTAAGATGTTTGTGGAAAGATTAGTTTGGAGCAGCGATTTCAACGTTAGTTCGTCGGCGATTTCTTGGACGGTTTGCTCCGCTTTCTCACGTAATTCGGAATACTCAGTCTTCAAAACCTCTGAGACCCGATTTCCTAGAAAATTATTGTAGTTCCAGCTTTCTAAAAAGCAGAAAAAAGCAAAAAAGATTTCTTCGTCTCGCAAGTAAACACCTTCTTTTTCGTAAAGCCTCTTTAAAAGCGGACCATAAAGACTAAACAAAGGATCGTTGGCGTTAAAAGAAAAATTATCAATGGGACATCCGGCTTTGATGCGAATGCTATTGATAAAAAACCAGCAAATTCCAAAAATCTGTTCGGTATCCACCGTGAGCTCTTCCTTGAGGTCTTTGGTCAAAAAGTACAGGTAGTGCTCCTCGTGGATGGAATAATCTTCAAAAAAGTAATTGTTGTGAGTGAAAGGTACCAACAAACGATGATAAAAAATTCGGATCGCACTTTCCTCACCTGTGAGATAGGCACTTGTTGACGTTAAGCGAATCTTGATATTAAATGGCTGCAATTGGCGGTTGATTTTGGTTCGCTGACGTTTGAGTGTTTCATAGGACACACCCGTCTCATCAAGAAATCGCGGAACATTCAATTCTTTGGTGAAAAAAAGGTCTTTGACCAACTGCAGGCTCACGGAATGCGGCAAGAAGGCTTCCCAAAGTTCATTAGTCAGGGAATGTTCTTGGGCCGTTAATCGAATGCCGTTGTTATCAGAATCTAATTGCCAATTTTCAGGCAAGTACCCTCGAATAAGCTGGAGATCAGAAAAAATCGTTCGTTCCGTAGTACCGATTTTTTTTGCTAATTCTTTAGCTGTTAACTGTGAATGGTTGAGAAGTTGCTCTAAAAGTAAAATTTGACGATAGATATCTTTTTCAGTGATGATTTTTTTTAACATGGAATACATAGAGGAACCCTCCTTCAAAAATAAGCATACGAAAGAAGGGCGGGGTAGGTCAAGCTGCACCTTATTCGAGTGGGTATATAAAGTAGGGTTTTTTTTGGTTGTATGGTAAAGTAGGCTGAAGTTCTGAGTTAAAGTATTATAGAAGAAAGGGAAATCATTATGATCAAAGTTGTGTTTACGTATCGAACCACTAAAAAAGATTTACCTGAATTAATGGAAAAATTTGCTGAATCAGGCCGCAATCCCAAGTTTCATTCAGAGGTAACCAATCAAAAAATTGAGATGTTTCAACGAACGGATGGAGAAGATGTCTATATCGTGTTAGATATCTATTACAATTCGAGGGAAGAGTTTGAGGAAAGAACGCGTTTTGAAAGAAGTTTGCCCGAATGGAACGCATTATGGTTTGTACCAGACATCAAACATACGGAAGTCAGCGTCGACGTATTTGATGTATTGTAGTCGAAGGATTTACTCGTTTAGAAGAAGGTTCCCTTACTCACAAGAGTTTGGGATTTTTTTTATCATTAAAATAGTCTATACTTCTATAGGTAAGTAAAAATGTTTTATCAGAGAGGATGGACACGATGTTACAACGAAAAATCGGGAACAGCTATTGGGAAACTTCAGCGATTGCTTTAGGGATCATGCGAATGGCAGCGCTAACGCCACAAAAAGCGGCAGAGGTTTTAGAGACAGCATTAGAAAGTAAAATCAACTTCATCGATTCAGCAGATATGTATGGCGATGGAAAATCAGAAAAAGTTTTTGGTGCAGCTTTAAAAGAAGCAAAAATTTCTCGTGACAACTTCTTTATTCAATCAAAAGGCGGCATTGTCACAGGCGATGACAAGCGCTATGATTTTTCAAAGCAACATTTACTAGACTCTGTAGATGGCATCTTAGAACGGATGGGTATTGACTACTTAGACAGCTATTTATTGCACCGGCCAGATCCATTGATGGAACCGGAAGAAATCGCAGAGGCCTTTGACATGTTGCAAGCAAACGGAAAAGTACGTCATTTCGGCGTGTCTAACTTTAATCCAGAACAATTTCAGTTGCTGCAATCTCATGTTGATCAAAAATTATTGATCAATCAGCTGCAGTTTTCAATTATGCACACAGGAATGATCGATTATGGCATGCATACGAACATGACCGATACACGTTCCTTCGATCATGATGGTGGCGTACTAGAATTTTCTCGTCGCAAAGGTGTGACGATCCAAGCGTGGTCACCATTCCAATATGGTTTCTTCGAAGGCGTCTTCGTGGATAACGAGAAATTCCCAGAATTGAATGAGTTATTAGCGACACTAGCTAAAAAATACAACACGAACAAAAACGCGATCGCAACTGCTTGGATTTTACGCCATCCAGCGAATATGCAAGTGATCCTTGGTACGATGAATCCGACGAGAATCAAGGAAAGCGCAGCGGGCGGCGATGTGACCTTGACGAAACAAGAATGGTACGATGTGTACTTTGCGGCAGGAAATGATTTGCCGTAATAAGTGATACCTGTTTACTAACCTTCTCAGTGGTAGAACTCTTCTACCACTGAGAAGGTTTTTTGTTGAAGACAAATAGATAAGCAGCAAGCAGATTATTCTTCTATATAATAGAAAGTTTTTTACGAAATAACGAGAGACCAATCAAAGAAAGGTTGCTTCAAAAAAGAAGACTCGGGTCTATCAACTAAAAGAAAAGGAGTTACGCGACAAAGCGAAAGAGCACTTTTTTAATAAGAATTTCATACTGTTTTTGGGTTATCTGATAAAAAAAGATGAATTTGCATTTTTGTATGAAAATAATAACGGTTTTTATTTGAAAATGATTAGAAGGATGGAGGGAGGGGGAAGAGGCTGTTTTTGAACCAGTAAAAACACAACAAAGTAGAAGTTGTGATTGTAATCGTTAACAAAATGATTTTATAGCGATTGGTATACTAGCTTTTAAAGGTATATTAAAAATTATCGAAGCCGTTTTGGGGGTTTATTGTGAATATATGAACTTTATAATCTTGCTATTTGTCATTTTAAAATAGTCTATTTGAAGAGAACCCAAAAACTAAATATTCAATTATTAAATAAAATCAATTAGAAACTTTCTAACTTTTATTATAATTCAAAGAATTGTCAAGTGTTAAAGTTGTAAACGTTATCAATCGCTTATAAACTAAGGGTGTAAGTTACGAAAGCGCAAACAACAACTCAGCTTTTCGTTTTGCTTGAGTGGAAAAAATAACAAATCGGTTTGCGCAATAACAAGTATGGAGGAGAATCGTTATGAGTTCAAAAGTTCTTGACCAATTTCTAGAAACGAACTTGGAAGATCTAAAAGCAAAAGGATTGTTCAACACTATTGATGTTTTGGAGGGAAGCAATGGTCCAATCATTACTGTCAATGACCAAAAAATGATCAACCTGGCTTCTAACAACTATCTAGGATTTGCTACTCGACCTGAAATGATCGAAGCAGACGTAGAAGCAACAAAACATTACGGAGCAGGCGCAGGCGCTGTTCGAACAATCAATGGAACTTTAGACATTCACCAAAAATTAGAAGAAAAAATCGCTGAATTTAAAGGAACGGAAGCAGCGATCGCGTTCCAATCTGGTTTCAACTGTAACATGGGTGCCATTTCAGCAGTAATGAAAAAAGGGGATGCGATTTTATCAGATGAATTGAATCATGCCTCTATTATTGACGGGTGTCGTTTATCTGGTGCGAAGATCATTCGTGTAAATCATCAAGATATGGAAGATTTAGAAGCGAAAGCAAAGGCTGCGACAGAAAGCGGCGAATACAACAAGGTGATGTATATTACTGACGGTGTCTTCTCAATGGACGGCGACGTAGCAAAAATTCCTGAAATCGTAGAAATTTGCGAAAAATACAATGTCATTACTTATGTGGACGATGCGCATGGTACAGGTGTTATGGGTCATGGTCACGGAACAGTAAAACATTTTGATATGCAAGATCATATCGATTTCCAAATGGGGACATTATCAAAAGGGATCGGTGTTGTCGGCGGATATGTGGCTGGTACAAAACAATTGATCACTTGGCTGAAATCGCAAGCACGCCCATTCTTATTCTCTACCTCTTTAACGCCTGGCGCTGCTGGTGCTTGTATCAAAGCAATTGATTTAATCGAAGAACATCCAGAATATGTGGATACATTGTGGGAAAATGCCAATTACTTTAAAGACGAATTGAAACGAATCGGTTACGATATCGGTCAATCAGAAACACCAATTACCCCAGTAATCGTCGGTGACGAAAAATTAGCGCAAGAGTTCTCTAAGAAACTATTAGAAAACGGTGTTTATGTAAAACCTATCGTATTCCCAACGGTGCCATTAGGAACAGGTCGTGTGCGGAACATGCCGAATGCGGGACATACGAAAGAAATGCTAGACGATGCTATCAAAGTATATGAAAAAGTCGGTAAAGAATTAGGAATCATCAAAGAAACAGTCAAATAAAAACCAACTATACGAGAGACAGAGAGGAAGAGACATTCATGAAAAAAGTATTGATCACAGGCGCATTAGGACAAATCGGTTCAGAATTAACAGAAAGATTACGCAACGATCTAGGTGTCAAAAATGTTATCTCAACAGATATTCGTACTGTTGAAGGCAGCCCAGTTGTTGAAAATGGTCAATTTGAAGAATTAGATGTAACGAACTATGACAGCTTCTTAGATATCGCTAAACGTTATGAAGTGGATACGATCATCCATTTAGCAGCATTATTATCTGCAACTGCTGAAAAACGTCCAGCATTTGCATGGAATTTGAACATGACAGGATTAATGAATGCATTAGAAGTTGCACGTGAAATCGGACCGAAAACAAAATTCTTCGCACCATCTTCCATTGCAGCCTATGGTCCAGACTGCGAACCAGACAACACACCGCAAGATACAGTGATGCACCCTACAACCATGTATGGAGTAACAAAAGTTGCAGGTGAATTATTAGAAAATTACTACCATGATAAGTATGATGTGGACAGCCGTTCGGTTCGTTTCCCAGGCCTGATCTCATACAAAGTGGAACCTGGCGGCGGTACAACAGATTACGCGGTAGATATTTATTATGAAGCATTGAAAAACAAATCATACACATCCTTCATCGACAAAGGGACTTATATGGATATGATGTACATGGATGACGCGATCGAAGGAATCGTGAAATTGATGAACGCGGATGCAGATCGCTTGGAACACCGCAATTCATTCAACATTACGGCAATGGCATTTGAACCTGAACAAATTGCAGCGTCAATTCGCCGTCGTATTCCTGACTTTGAAATGAAGTATGATGTAGATCCAGTTCGTCAAGGAATCGCTAATTCTTGGCCAAATTCGATCGATGATAGTGATGCTCGTAAAGAATGGGATTTCAGTCCTAATTTTGACTTAGATAAAATGACAGATGAAATGTTAGAACGCTTATCAGCAAAATTTAAGGCTGAAGGTGTAGAAACAAAGATTTCTTTTGATAAAGTCAATTCATAAAATGGCAAGGATTTCTTAATAGAACATGAGGGGGAAATAAGAAAAAAGGAAATGTTTAAAATAACGTTTCCCTTTTTCTTTCTCCATGTTAAAATAATGTCCGAACAAATAAAGAAAGTTATTGAACCCTTGGTATATCGCAATTTTTTGTCTTATTTCTATTGTCTAATAACTTTTACTATTTGTTTTGGATGTCAAGTTAAGAAGTGAACAAACAGTCGCTTCGAATTTTAAGGAGGAAAATTTATGGCAGTCGACCAAACAGAAGTCGTTGGTTCGCCAAAAGGTGAATTGAAACGAACGATGACGTTCTTCCCGGCACTCTCGACAGTAATGGGTACTGTAATCGGTGCAGGGGTATTCTTTAAAGCAGCCAGTGTTGCTGCAGTGACAGGCTCCACCAGTTTACACATGTTGTCTTGGTTCTTAGGTGGTTTGATCAGTGTCTGTGCCGGATTGACGGGTGCGGAATTAGCTGCAGCAATCCCAGAAACAGGCGGGATGTTGCGTTATATCGAACGCGCGTATGGAGAATTCTGGAGTTTCTTATTAGGCTGGGCGCAAGTAATTATTTATTTCCCGGCAAATGTAGCCGCTTTGGCGATCATTTTTTCAACACAGTTTATCAACTTGTTCGGTATGAGTCCTTCATTATTAGTGCCGATCGCGATCGTTGCTGCGACTTCGATCATGCTGATCAACTTCTTGGGATCAAAAGCCGGCGGGATGTTCCAATCAATCACGTTAGTTTGTAAGCTTGTTCCTTTGGCATTGATCGTTATCTTCGGATTGATGCGTCGGGGTGATGTAACGGTAAGCTTGTTCCCAGTTACTGCGGGTCCTGCTGTTGGTGGGTTTGCTCCAGCTTTAGGTGCAGGTCTATTAGCTACAATGTTCGCTTATGATGGCTGGATTCACGTTGGAAATATCGCTGGAGAATTGAAAAAACCAGCACGTGACCTTCCTCGTGCCATCGCCGGCGGAATCTTAGGGATCATGGTCGTTTATCTATTGGTTCAGTTTGCTTTCCTACGTACGATGAATATTTCTGACTTAGCTGGAAATGACAATGCAGCGATGCAAGTAGCCAACACGATTTTTGGCGGCATGGGCGGTAAGTTAGTAACAATCGGTATTTTGATCTCTGTTTACGGGACGATCAACGGCTACACCATGACTGGTATGCGTTTGCCGTATACAATGGGTCTTGAAAAACAATTGCCATTCTCTGATAAATTAGTGAAGCTGAATAAAAACCAAGTTCCTTACATTGCAGGGATTTTGGAATTAGTAATCGCTATCGGTATGATGATGATCGGCGGCTTCGATATGCTGACAGATATGTTAGTATTCGTAATCTGGATCTTCTACACACTCGTATTTATCGCGGTTATCAAATTGAGAAAAACAGAACCAGATTTGGTTCGTCCTTACAAAGTGCCGCTTTACCCAATCATTCCAATTGTTGCGATCATTGGTGGACTCTTTATCTTAGTAATGACGTTGATCAACCAATTCCAATTAGCGATGATCGGTATTCTGATCACAGCATTGGGTATTCCTTTCTATATGTACTTGAAGAAAAAATACAAATAGTAAACGATAAAAAACACGCTCCCATCATCGGAGCGTGTTTTTTAAACGTCTTCTTTGGTTGTTTCATAATAAGTCAAAAATAATTCATGCAGCGCAGGGTGCGTTCTCTTCAGATGGACTAGACGATTGGTTTCATAAGACATAAAGCAATGCCGACTTGTGCCTGTAGTGACCAATTTTTCACCATTGTAGACGCGGTATTCGAAGTCTAGGCGCGTGCCGGTATATTTCGTGACGATTGGCTGGATCAAAATTTGATCTCCAAAGCGAACCATTTCTTTATACTCGCAGCTGACACCTAATACAGGGATCATGATGCCATCAGCCTCGATTTTCTCAAAGGGACACTCCATAAAGGTCAGAGCATCCACACGGGCTTCTTCAAACCAGCGGATGTAATTTGAGTGATGAATGATGCCCATCTTATCTGTTTCGTAGTAGAAGGGCTTACGAAGATAGCCGGGATATTTTTCCATTAGGTCATTTCCTTTCAACGGCGTATTTTTTCATGTAGTGAGGCAGGGCTTCACTGATTGCAGTGGGAAGAACAACATAGTTTTTTTCAGCTAATGCATCGCCAATTAGGCTATGAAGATAAACAGCTGCACCGATCGTATCGGTATTTTTTTCAAATTGTGCTAAAAATCCAGTGATCATACCAGCCAGGGTGTCTCCCATACCGCCAGTAGCCATGCCAGGGTTCCCGAGCGGATTCTGATAATAAGCGACCGCTTCGTCATAGATGGTCGTTCGATGACTTTTCAAAACGATTCGCGCCCCTAACAAGGCTTGCTGGGCACGATTATTCTCGTCTGTCTGCTGTACAAACGTTAGTCCGCTCAGCCGCTCCCATTCGGCTTGATGAGGAGTGAAGATGGTGTGGTCAGCAACCTTTAGTTCGAGTTCTTGCTCGCTGAATAGAGTAATAGCGGACCCGTCAATTACTAGCCACTGGTCTTCTTTTTGATTTTTTAAGACATATTTTAAAAGCATTAGTGCTTCCTTGGCTAATCCAAGACCTGGTCCGATCAAGATGACATCTGCGGTATCTAGGACATCATAGATCGTCTGTGATTCACTAAGATCAACGACCATTGCTTCAGGTAAACGCGTGTGCAACGGTGCGTGATTTTTTTCTGCAGTGATGACTGTTGTGAGACCAGCACCACTCTTGATACAAGCCTCGGCACTCATAATGATCGCGCCGCCATATTGGTGATCGCCGCCAATCAACACGGCCCGTCCAAACGTTCCTTTATGAGAAATTTCCGGTCGTTTCGTGATGACTTTATGTAAAATGTTTTCGCTCAATTGAACCATCGAGCCACCTGCCTTCGTTGAATGATTAGTTTCAGTAGGAAGAGTAAAACAAAACTCGCTATGGGTATCATTATAAGGGAAAAAGGAGAAATTTTCCTAGCATTTCTTAAAGAGTTTTCATTTTTATTCTATTGAATAGAATGCTATCATTAGAGTGGTTTAAATTAAAGAATGTCCATTCAACTTTGCCCGTTTTTCTTTACGCTTTGGCGTATTTAAAAAAAGATGACCTGCATTCGAATGGCACTAATTTTTCCTGAAAAATTAATTCTTTAAAACGAATAAGGAGGAATCTTTCAATGACAATCGATTTTAAGAAAGAGGTCGAAGCACGCAAAGACGATCTATTAGCAGATCTATTCACTTTATTGCGTATCAAAAGTGAACGTGAAGACGACAAAGTAACAAAAGAAGCACCATTCGGACCTGGACCGGTGGAAGCATTGGAAAAAATGCTGGAGATCGCAGAACGCGATGGCTTCACAACAAAAAATGTCGACAACTATGCCGGCCACTTTGATTATGGTGATGGCGATGAAACTTTAGGAATCTTCGGTCACTTAGACGTGGTACCTGCTGGCGACGGTTGGGATTCAGATCCTTACGAACCAGAAATTCGCGATGGCAAATTGTATGCCCGCGGTTCAAGCGATGACAAAGGCCCATCAGTTGCGGCTTACTATGCAGTAAAAATCATCAAAGAATTAGGCTTGCCAATCTCTAAAAAAATCCGTTTTGTCTTCGGCACGGACGAAGAAAGCGGCTGGGGAGATATGGATTACTACTTCGAACATGAAGAAAAACCTGACTTTGGCTTTTCACCAGATGCGTATTTCCCAATCATCAATGGTGAAAAAGGGAATGTAACGATGATCCCTCACTTTGATGGTACAAACGGCACATCCTATGTGTTAGTGAATTTCGAAGCAGGTCTTCGTGAAAACATGGTTCCCGGAAATGCAATGGCAGAAGTGAAAGTTGCCGATGCAGACGCTGCTGAAAAATTAGCGAAAGACTTTGCAGACTATGTCGAAAACAACCCAGTCAGCGGAAAAGCAGATGTTGCTGGTTCAACTGTTACTTTACACTTAGACGGAAAAGCAGCACATGGTGCTTCTCCTCAATTAGGAACAAATGCTGGTACTTTCTTAGCAGTCTTCTTGAACAACTATGATTTCGAAAAAGGGGCAAAAGCCTTCATCGAAAACAGCGCAAACTATATCCATGAAGATGTATATGGTAAAAAACTAGGCGTTGATTTCAACAATGAAAAAATGGGCGAATTAACCATGAATGCTGGGATCTTCAGCTTCAAAGATGGTCAAGACAACGACAACCATGTTACATTGAACTTCCGTTACCCTAAAGGTACGACGAATGACGAAATCAAAGCAAAATTAGAAGAATTATTCGGTTCAGACGTGAAAGTGACAGAAGGCGCGCACCACATGCTGCCTCATTATGTCCCAGCGGATGATCCATTGGTAGCTACTTTGCTAGATACGTTTGAAGAACATACAGGTATCAAAGGGGAAGAAAAAGTTATCGGCGGCGGAACATTCGGTCGTTTACTAGAACGCGGTGTTGCTTACGGCGCTCAATTCCCAGGTTTCGAAGATACAATGCACCAAGCAAATGAGTACATGTCAGTTGAAGACATTTTGAATTCTGCAGTCATTTATGCAGATGCCATCTATCGTTTGGTAAAATAGATTTTTAGAAAAGCCACTTGCAATGAAAAATTGTAAGTGGCTTTTTTGTATGCCGCCTCTTGATTGGCAGAATAGCCGCAGGTATTGTATGATTTTTGAGAGGGATTCATTCATGAAGAGAAGGAGTGTAAAAATGACACGAAGACCATTAATTATTAGTACTGATCCTGGGATCGATGATGCAGTAGCGATTGCACTGGCGTTATTTAGCGACGAGTTGGAGATCAAATTGATTTGTCCTATTTTCGGAAATGTCAGTCTGGCACATACAAAAGCCAATACAGAGAAATTACTGACCTTATATAAGAAAGCACCGAAAGTTGTAGTAGGGAGTGATCGGCCGCTTTTAAGAGAAGCGATCGATGCTAGTGAGATCCATGGCGAATCTGGCATGGACGGCTATAACTTTCCGCCTGCTACTGTTTTTGCAGAGGATTCTCTTACCGCAGTGGCGGCGATGCATGAGGTCGTCCGACAAGAGGAAAAAACGACGTTAGTGGGTATTGGCCCATTGACAGATATCGCGTTGTTCCTTCATCTTTATCCGGAAGACTTAGCGAAGATCGACCGCATCGTCGTCATGGGCGGCAGTTTGGGCCGTGGAAATTACGGCGTTTTGTCAGAATTTAACTTTGCAGCAGACCCTGAAGCGGCCAAAATCGTCTTCAATAGCGGTGTGCCCATTCAAGTTGCGCCGCTGGAAGTAGGCGATCAAGCAAAAATTTTACCGGAGATCACAAATAAGGTGAGAAGCTTCGGGGAGATTGGGGAAATGGTTTACCAGTTATTTACGAAATACCGCAGCGGCAGTTACCAAGAGGGGCTAAATATGTATGATGCTCTTGCCATCGCTTTGATTGTAAGACCAGACATGTTTGAACTTACTTCTACAAGGGTTGAGATCGAGACTGTACCCTCATTGACGTATGGCGCGTCATTGATTGATCTGGAAGGGTATCTCCAGTTGCCAGCCAATGCAGAAGTTGCCCTAAGTGTAGAGCCAAAGCAGTTTGAGGAGTGGTTTGTCGATACTTTTGCAAAAATAAAGGAATCTTCGTCGCGTTAAGCAGATAATTGTCAATTTCTGAAAATATCACGTAGGGTTGTATTTAGGAAGTGAAGATGCCAGTTCCATATTCTAACTTTTTCTGACTGCCAGTTCACGCTGTGAAAGTGGAAAATCATTGGAATGATTGACGGCATAAAAATCGAAGGAAATTATCCTAAGAAAATTAAATCTAACGTGTGAAAGAGGAGAGACGATGAACGAACCGAACTTGATCGACCCAAGAAGAATGTTTCACGAGCGTCCATTTAAGAAACAAGACCAAGATACTCCTGCACTGCAAGACGATATGGCACCTAAACCAGACTGTGGCGAAGACAGCTACGTCGGAAGCAAGAAATTAGAAAATCGACGCGTATTGATCACCGGAGGGGACTCTGGGATTGGCCGTGCGGCTGCGATCGCCTATGCGCGAGAAGGCGCTGATGTTGCGATCCATTATTTCCCTGGGGAAGATAAAGACGCGAAAGAAGTGGCTGAATATATTGAAAAAGCTGGGAGAAAATCCCTCTTACTGCCATATGATCTGCGTGAAGATCATGCACCAAAAGAAATGGTAGAAAAAACGGTGGAAGCATTCGGCGGTCTAGATACACTTGTATTAAATGCCGCGCAACAAATTTCACGAGAATCTATTGAGGAATTGCCTGTTCAGCAAGTGGAGGATACGTTCAAAGTAAACATTGTCTCAATGTTTGCGATCGTGCAAGAAGCCTTGCCACATTTGCCAGCAGGAAGCAGCATCCTTACAACAACGTCTGTTCAAGCATTCAATCCAAGTGATCATTTGATGGATTATGCGTCAACCAAAGCAGCGATCGCGAATTTCACGGTCAGTTTAGCCAGTCAGCTAGCGAAAAAAGGCATTCGGGTAAACGGTGTGGCTCCTGGCCCGATCTGGACGCCGTTGCAGTTGGATCACGGACAACCCAAAGAAGCCTTGCCTGAATTTGGTCAAGACTCATTATTAGAGCGTGCGGGCCAGCCTGCAGAATTAGCGCCAGTGTATGTTTTCCTAGCATCAAATGATGCCAGCTACGTTACCTCTCAAATTTACGGAGTGACCGGCGGGGAACCAATCAATCTTTAGAAGAAAGCAAAAGCGTATGCCAGGATTACGGCATACGCTTTTTTAGTCATTGATGATACGATCGATACTTAAAACAGCCCCTGTTTTAGCATCTGCTTTGAATTCGTAAGCGACTAACTGATCATCCTCGGATCGAGTGATCCCACCTGAGAGAACATCCATCGTAATCGCAAATTTTTGAAGATGCTCCGTATCGAAAGAGATCCAAGAACCTTCGATCGGTCCTTCTTTTAAAAAGTCTGCTTTGATTTGGTCTAAGATTTTGTCTGGAGACATTTTTTGATTTTTTTTGTAATAGTGATTTGCGGCAATTCCAGCAGCTAAGCCAATGGATGACCCTACCGCGAGACCTTGCGCGAATTTTTTTGCTTTTTCCATGGTACAGTGTAACCTCCTTGCTTTCTCGTGATAGATCATGAAATTTCTATGTCTATGTTAGGATCAGACATCCTTAATCCCTGTCTGTTCTTTGTCTACGCTCTATTCTACCATTGTTGCAAAGCAAATTGAAAAATATATGCCATTCTTACAGACAAAATAATCGAAGGCTGAGTGAGAGAGCTGTAAAACTATCCGACCATCGAAAGGCTGTCTTGAAGTAAGCTTCTTTCTCAAAAAGAATGAAACGTGTATAATTGGAGGTAGTAAAAGAAAAGGTCGTGACGAAATGATTATCCCTAAAAGTATCGAAGAACTAGCTGGTTATGCAGAAAAAGGGAAGAATGTTTTCTTCTTTACTGCGGATTGGTGCGGCGATTGTAATTTTATCAAACCACAAATGCCGGAGATCGAATCCATGTTTCCACAATTTCAATTTATTCAAGTGGATCGGGACGAGTACATTGATGTGGCAGCCGAGTGGAGTATCTTTGGGATTCCTAGTTTTGTCGTAGTCAATGACGGAGAAGAATTGGGTCGATTGGTCAATAAAAATCGTAAAACAAAGGATGAAATCGCTGGCTTCTTGCAACGAGTGGAAGGGTAGGAGATTGTCATGTTCACACAATCATATCAAAATATTTTAGTTGGGATCGATGGCAGCGATCAAGCCACAGAGGCTTTCAAAAAAGCGTTGGCCGTTGCTAAACGAAACCAAGGAACGGTCTATGTAGCGAATGTGATCGATCATCAAATCTATACATTTATGAGCTATTCGCCTTTAAATGAGAATATTATGGATCAATTGGCTGCGGATGCAAAAGAATTGATCAATCAATGTAAAGCGATCGGCAAGGACTTCGGCTATACGAAGATCGAAGGGATCATTGCATATGGTTCTGCCAAAGAAGCAATGGCTAAAACATTGCCGGAAAAATACAACATTGATTTAGTGATGGTTGGGCAATCGGGGTTGAATGCTGTAGAACGCTTCATGACCGGCAGTGTAGCCAGCTACGTGATCAAAGAAGCCTCTTGCGATGTCTTGATCGTTCATCCAAGTGCCGAATAAAAGCTGGTCTAACCAGCTTTTTATTTGGAGAAAAAGAATCGAACGCCTATGAGAGGAACGTGACAGTCTCAAATTTCTCAACAAATACGTTCTAATTTTTGCTTTAGTGTTCATAAAGCTAGTTCACAACTTTAGAAATGAAAAAACTCTCATGCAAAAGTCCCACTAGATTTGTTAAGATACGAGAGGACTATGACTGGAGGTATAAACGTGATTTTTGCGTATAATAAAGAAAATGTTGGCGACACATTAATGGTGATCGTCAAAAATGACGAAAATAAAGAAAACATTGCGGAGCGTAAAGAGAATGTCGCACGCATCCAAACAAAAGAAGGAACAACCGTTGCTTGGAATTTTTTCAATGTTTCAGACTACTTAATGATCCATGGAAATGGTCAGGTGGCGCTAACAGAAAAAGACATTGACGTGTTGAATGAACAATTGAAACGTGCCGGCTTTGAAGAGCGCTTAGCAGCAGACCTTTCTCCAAAATTTGTGGTGGGCTATGTGAAGACTTGCGTGGACCATCCAGATTCAGACCATCTGCATATCACGGAAACAGAGGTCGATGGCGGTGAAACCTTGCAGATCGTTTGCGGTGCTTCAAATATTGAAGCGGGACAAAAAGTCGTTGTCGCAAAACCAGGCGCGATGATGCCAGACGGGCAAATGATTTGGCCAGGGAACCTACGCGGCGTAGACAGCTTTGGGATGATTTGTTCAGCCAAAGAATTACACCTGCCAAACGCACCTGAGAAAAAAGGCATTCTCGTTTTAGACGACGATGCTAAAACAGGGGAACTGTTCGAAATAGGGAAATAAAAAACAAATTTGGCGGATAATTTCTCCTCTGAATAGGCTGTCAGCGAATGATTCTTCAGAGAATTCTTGTGGAATCTAACAGTCGAAAATCGCGATCACTTATATAGATCAAAACAAGAACCGATAAAGCATTTCATTGATTCGACTTTTTAGCATAGGTGGGGTGAAGGACATCTTCAAGTTTTACTCGGCGTTATCCAACGAGCAGGATAATCTGTTCCCTGAACCGAAAAAGTTCGCTAAGCTGCATTTTGTTTAAGAATATGCGAGCATCAACATGGCAATAAGAAGCAGGGCATCCTGGATGTTTTGATTATTTAACCGACCATAAAAAAATGTGGTGGTCTTTAACGATGACATGATTGATTTGGTGGTGTTTGATAAGAGCTGGACTATTATCGCAATAGGTAGTGCGGTGGACGAATTAAAGGGACTGGCGGATTATGTAACGGATCTAACTGTCGATGACGGAATCTATAAAGCGTGCAAGAAATTAAGCTGGATTTGATCTTAATACATATTTTTGAATACACTTCGCCGAAAACTGAAGAGGGATTTCATTTATTAATCATTCCCCTTTTTTTGTTGTTTCAAAAGCAATTCAAAGAAGCCTAATTCGAGTTTATGAAAAAAAACGGATACTATGCGATATGTGGAATCTACGCTATACTGCAACTCTTGAAACGAAGCTGAAGGTGTTGAACGATTATACGAAATCGAAGGAACATGGCGCTAAAATTAGGATTGAATTTAAAGTTGGTTTAGCTTCATTACAAAATGGACAGTAGAGTGATCGTTTACGTGCACGACAAGATCAACTCAATCATAGAAGACGGGAAGTAATCTATGATTTTGAATTTAGCAACATCCCAATGAGAGGTGATTGGGCATGTCGAACAGAATATTTTTAGCCTCATAATGGCAATGGGTAACATCAATTGGATTAGAAATAAATAGAAGCTGCGGATAATTTCTGCAGCTTCTTTGTGCGTCTATTTAAGGATTAATTCTTCATAAATGAATGAGAAGAGGATGCTATTCTGCCACATCTTTATTATGTCGAAAACAAGGAAAATGTAGAGGTATGTACGTTGATTTATAAATTTAATAAACAAGTAATCCTCAATTTTTACTAATCGCTATTATCTGCTTAAATACTCTAATTATATCATTTCGTTTATCTATAGAATTCAAATCATGAATTATTCTACTGATATCATTATCTTCCTTTTTGAAGGCAAAGAAAGAAGGATAGTCAATCTTGAATGCTTTAATAATTTTATCAAGTGTCTCAATTTTTATATTCTCAATTTGTCCCCGTTCAATTTTTCCTAAGTAGGATAGATCTAGTCCAGCTAACTCAGCCAAAGTTTCCTGAGTCAATCCATTTTGTAAACGCAACTCTTTTATTCTTGCTGCTACTTTTGCGCTAAGCATCGGTCCCACAACCTTTCATTAGTTAAAGATTAAAGGTTTGTCAGTCGTTTTATTAGGTCTTTAATATCCTAAATTTTTTATTTTTTTACTAAATATAGGTTTTAAAAAACCTATTCATATAGTATATTATTTTTGTAGTAATTGAGATATGTCTCTACTAGGTTTCTTTGTATATAAGGAAATGTGGATAGAGTAGTTAATTTACAAATTTGATAGTGATTGATTACTAAAAAATATGAATTTTTGAGAGGGAGATAACTGATGGAAGAACATTCGATTAATTACGAAAACTTAAATTGTTTGGCTCTTATTAGGTTTGGCCACCGGATAGGACACGGCTGGTATCGAATATTAGTAAATGCTGAAAAGGAACTTAGCAAATTTGGTGTATCGATTGAACGAGTGGAGAAAAAGCAAGGTATTCTTATTCTCACCGCCGACTTAAAGCCAAATGAATGTCTTTCTCAGGTTCAAAATATCTTATACGAATCAGAACTTGCTAGTGAAATGACTTGTGAATGGTGTGGTAATTACTCGGTTTCGCAAATAGCTATTGATAAAGAACTTTTTACAATCTGCGAAGGTTGCGAAGAAAAATGTGAAAGTTTGGAAGGTGTTGAGAAACGTTTACGAATAAATAATAGTCATAACCTTGAACAGATTATTGGACGAATGAACCGTGAAATTAAAAGATTAGAACATCAAGTTGAGTATTTCAAAATGGGCTGCACCCATTACAAGAAGAGAAGTGAAGAATTATCTAAGAAATTGGAAGGGGATCCTAGCGAAAATCATAAAAAAAGGATTCGTGTTGTGACTTCAAAAGAAAAAAACATTTAATAAGGGGAATTATGATGGAAAAGAGACGGGATATAAAGAAGCGAAAGATTATTGAAAATATAAAAGACTTTGGAAAAAAATATGGAAAGATGTTGATCTCAAGTGCCACTGTAATTGGAGGTTTTTTTATATTAAATGGACAAGATATGCAAGCATCCGAAACTGATGGTAAATGGGAAGCACGATCAATTGATCAAATCAAAAAAGATGTTGAAGGGAAAAAAGAATATACTATTGTCTGGGGAGACACGTTAAGCGGTATTTCATTGGCAACGAACGTTGCCATGGACAAATTAGCTTCGTTGAATGGCATTGGAAATTACAATTTGATTTATGCAGGAAACAAGTTGGTGTTTGAAGGTAACGTAGTGACTGTTCAAAATCAAAATGGTTTCATAACGGATCAACAATCTATTACTGAAGCGGATAAGGTAGTACCTAATCAACCAATTGGTGAATCTGTCAGTCAGCCTTCACAGGTTACAGATGCTGCTTCAGGTACACAGAATCCATCTACTGTTGAATCGGCTGATACTGGTGCATCTAAACCATCTGGTACTGAAAATAGTAAGGGGAATGGATCAACAAACAATGAAAATTCGTCTAATGGAACCCCTAATGATGGAGAGGGAACAAATGTCACTCCAATACCAGACCCAACGCCTGCTCCGATACCAACACCAACACCAAAACCAGAACCGCAAGTTCAATATACCGTGTGGTATTACGTCTCCGAGGGGGATGACCAATCGACAAATATTGAAAAGGGAGCGCGTTTGTTTTCAACAGAAGCAGAAGCAACTACCTTTATTGAAGGGTACGCAGACAATTTATTGATGCAAGGAATTACAGGAAGTTATGGCGTAATGTCCTGGGAGTAGACGCGCTCATTAACTGTTCATAAGAAGTACTATATTAAAAAAATAGATAGTTTAGACTGTGGATGCCATTCAGTTTTTGAATGGTACCCACAGTTTTTCTCTAGTTGATTTATGAAAGATCTAATCAGTAGAAAAGAATTTATTTCTTAATGTGAACTAAATGAACTACCTAAATAAATAGAGAAAAATTATTTTTATTGGTCTTTCAAAGTATTACTAAGAGAATAGGATTAGTTGAAATTGCTTATTTCTGCTGCCTTATTCTTACGATCATTTTCTTCAATTTGATTGAATAAAAAAACAATAAAAAACCGAGGATAGTGGATAAATTTGATGTAATTAATGATGGTTTGTTCTACCCTATCAAGAATTGAGTTTAAATAGATCAGCAAATTAATTGTCATGTTCTCAGAATTTTGTGAAAAAAATAGTGTCTAAGGGTAGATGAAACATCCTTCATAAAAGAGGATATTATGTACTGAAAGGAAGCTGTAAACCAATAGAAGCATTGATTGTTTTTGCATTTATGTGTATCTTTTATATTAATATAAAAGATACAAAAGAGGGTGGATGGTATGAGGAATGATAACGCGGACGAGAAGAAGGAAAGTACTTATGACTTGTTGCTGAAATTAACTAAAAAAAATGGACCAGGATTTATGATATATGCTGGAAGTGATGAGGAGATTCATAGTCTTTTATTTTCATGGATAGACGTGGCAGAAGGCTTGAAAAAAGAAAATAGGAAGTTAAGAAAGATTCACCTCCAAAATAAAAAAACATATAAAGAAAGAATTGAAAAACTCGAGAGGGAATGTAATGAAGAAAAAGAGAGAGCAGATAGACTAGAAAATGAACTCGAAAGAGTGAAAGGAAAATTGAAAAAAAGAAGTGAAGAGGAAATAGCGTTTTATAATAGAGCGTTAGATTTAGAGGATCAGCTAAATAGAAAAAAGAAAATTCTCGATTTAAAAGAATATGATAGTGATCAAAAAATTGCGAACTCTGCTCAAGTGTATAATAAAAAGATTAGTAATTTAAAAAGTGAGATACTCGTTCAAAAGAAGAAGATTAGGGAGTTAGAAACTATAAAACCATTTTTTCACCAAAAGAAAAGAACGGGGGAAGGGCTGAATCCAGAAGATAAAAAAAATACCCTTGATAGTAAGAGGCGTGGTGGCTGTCAATTGACCGATAAGCAAATTGAACGGTTATTGCTTATCTATAAAGAAAAGGAACGTGTTCCGATAACTGAAGCAATAAGCAAGTTAGCAATTACACGCAGAACCTATTACAGAGTGATCAATCTAAATTACAAATACGAAGAAACCAGGGATAGAATTAGAAAGATTGCGTTTGATCTCGGTGTAGTTTTACCTGAAAAAGGGAAATAATCTGTGTCGGTGCGTTGGATAAATCAAAGGGAATTACTAAGAAAAGCTACGGAGAAGTTCCGCAGCTTTTTTCGTCATATCAATTAATAATAAAAAAATCAAAAGATTTTCATTCAGGATTTTAAGCAAGGTATCTCGAAGTCTAATGAACTTAGATTTCCGAAATTGATTGAAGAATGTAAAAAAAACGGATGAGGTATTTCATGTATTTGCTTAGGAAGAATAAGTATTTTCTAATAAGCAACTAGATAGTCTGAACATTGGATTATTTTTTTTGCGTATTTGACAAAAAAATAGTTAGAGTTGTTAATGCTATGATGAACAACCCTAATTTTTATGTTGGTATAGGTGTCTCTATGAATCATTATCACTATATTTTTTCGTATTTTTTGAAAAAAATATAGTTTTCGTTAGAATACAATTATGTGATTTATATCACTCCTTGTAAAAATAGTAGCAGAATCAGGGAACTTGGGGAAGTTTCTCTGGGGGAAATTCTGCTACTCTACTATTTATTTTAACAGTTATTAAAAGTAAGTAAAGTGGATAGATGTCAATAAAGTAGACACAAAAATAGCAGATACTTATAGATGAGCAAAATAATTTTCCTCCATTTCATTGGGTGTAAGCATATCTAATGTGCCATGAGGCCGTTGTGTATTATAAAAGCCTTCGATGTATTCAAAACACGAAAGTTGTACCTTTTGAATAGAAGAAAATGTTCTTCTTTTGGGCTCTTCTTTCTTCATATATTTAAAAAATGATTCTGTTACAGCGTTATCCCAAGGATAACCTGGCTTGGATAAGGACCGTGTAATTGGTTGATCTTCCAGATATTTTCTAAACTGGAATGACGTATACTGGGAGCCTTGATCTGTATGAAATAGAACAGGTGCTTCTAGTTTTCTAGATGAAATAGCTTTTTTTAGCGTTGATAGTGCTAATTCACTATCAATTTTGGGACCTACAGACCAAGCAATCACTTTTCTAGAAAATAAATCAAGAATCACACATAGATAAACAAAGCCCTTCTTTCCTACAGGAATATACGAGAAATCGCTTGTCCATACTTGATTTGGAGCAGGAGGGCTAAACGCTTGATTGAGATGATTGGGGCGTTCTAAAGAAACCTTGCGATCTTGTTTCTTAAAAGCAGGTTTACTGGTAGACATTTTAGGAAGAGTCATCGACTTCATTAGTCGATAAGCTCGCCCAACACTAATAGAAACGCCATAATCACGCAATAAAATCCTTTGGATTTTTGCAGCACCAATTCTCTTTTGAGTAGCGGTATAAATCTCTAGAATCTGCTTTCTCAATTGTTGATTTTCTAATGTTCGAGGAGCTGGGCTTGCAGAAACTCGTTTGTAGTAAGTGGATCGATTCACCTTGAGAACACGACAAAGTGTACTAATTTTATGTTCGTGTCGAAGAAAATCAATGGCTTTTAGTCGTTCGTCGAGTGTGGCGAGAATATCGCAATCGCTTTTTTTAAGATAAGGTTTTCCTCTTCAAGTTGGACATTTCTTTTTTGAAGTTGTTGGATCTGACGAGCCGTTAGGATCGAGCCATCATCAAATTTAACTTCCGAATACTGTTTCACCCAGCGGGCGATAGTGGAAATAGCCAATCCATATTCTTTAGCAAGAGAATTTTGAGATTTGTCATTTTCGTAAAGCTTAACGATGGATTTTAATGATAGTTCTACTTATAGAGCAGAAATAAAAAATTCTACGACAGAAAGAATTTTTGTTCAAGGCTACGACGGATCAACTCCTAAAAGAGATGTAAACGTAAATACTGAAATAAGTTTAGGTAGACAGTTATCAAACTTGGGAAAAACTTTTTCAGATTGGGAAGGTGCCAAACTTTACTTATTTTATGACAGTGAAGGTACATTATCATTAGTAGTGCCGGATGTAGATGTAGGCAAAGAAGGACAATATATGGAGTATCAGCAATAATAACACTTAAGAGAAGACTTGTTATAGGGGGAATAGACTAAATTTTAAGTGTAAAATATAAGTAGTTATTGAAAGTTTAAATAGGAGGATTTTTATGAAAAAAAGAACACTGGTTCTGTTGCAAAGTTTTCCGATAGTCTGAATTTAGGGTACACTGGTTGAAAAAATGCTGGAGGAAACGAAGATGAATCATTTTAAGGGTAAACAATTTCAAAAAGACGTAATTAAAGTAGCCGTCGGCTACTATCTTCGCTATAATCTCAGCTATCGAGATGTTCAAGAAATACTTTATGATCGTGGAATCCATGTTTGTCACACCACGATTTATCGTTGGGTACAAGAATATGGCAAAATCCTGTATGAAATTTGGAAAAGGAAAAATAGACAGTCCTTCTATTCGTGGAAAATGGATGAAACTTATATCAAAATAAAAGGGAAATGGCATTATTTGTATCGTGCCATCGATGCAGACGGTTTAACCTTAGATATTTGGCTGCGTAAGAAACGCGATACACAAGCAGCGTATGCGTTCCTAAAACGATTACGGAAACAGTTCGGCGAACCAAAGGTTCTAGTAACAGACAAAGCGCCCTCTATTAGCAGCGCGTTTAAAAAATTACAGAAAAACAGTCTATACATGAAAACCGAACATCGAACCGTCAAATATCTCAATAATTTGATTGAGCAAGATCACCGACCAATCAAACGTCGGAATAAATTTTATCGCAGTTTGCGAACGGCCTCAACCACGATAAAAGGTATGGAAGCAATTCGAGGAGTCTACAAAAAAAGCCGAAAAGAAGGCACTCTTTTCGGCTTTTCAGTCTGTTTAGAAATCAAGATTTTACTGAGTATCCCTGTTTAAATGAAGACACGAAATTCTGGTGAAATTGTTCGTTTTAAAAGTTTGCAACAGAACCAGACACACAAACTTGGTTTACCTGGTGTTTATATGGATTTTCGAGTTTATCTTATCTTCTGTTTTTGTGTAAAAGAAATATCGCTGTTAAAGAAGTACTTTTTCATACAAATAAAGAAACCATAGAATAATCGCTGATGGCATTCCTGTCAGAAAACTGACGACAAGTTCACTGAAAAAGTCTTAGAGTTCAAAATTTAATAAGAGCACAATTTAGATAAAATTTAAATAATCGGTTCTGTTGCAAAGTTTTTCAATCAAGTCCTTTTAGTGTAAAATCTAGCTAAAAGGATCCGGGAGGAACGAAGATATGAACCATTTTAAAGGAAAACAATTCCAAGAAGACGTGATTATTGTAGCTGTTGGTTATTATCTTCGATATAACCTCAGTTATCGTGAAGTACAAGAAATTCTCTATGATCGTGGCATTGAGGTCTGTCATACAACCATTTACCGTTGGGTTCAGGAATACGGAAAATTACTTTATCAGATCTGGAAAAAGAAAAACAAGCAGTCTTTTTATTCGTGGAAGATGGACGAAACCTATATCAAAATTAAAGGCAAGTGGCATTATCTGTATCGGGCCATCGATGCAGATGGCTTAACCTTAGATATATGGCTACGAAAAAAACGCAATACACAAGCTGCGTATGCGTTCTTAAAGAGACTGTTTAACCATTTTGGAGAACCAAAGGTTCTCTGATAAAGCGCCGTCGATTGCCTGTGCCTTCAAAAAGTTGCAGAATAATGGGATTTATCAACATACAAAACATTGAACCGTAAAATATTTAAATAATTTGATTGAACAAGATCATCGACCAATTAAGCGTCGGAATAAATTTTATCGCAGTCTACATACCGCCTCAGCCACGATTAAGGGCATGGAAACGATTCTAAGAATATATAAGAAAAGCCGAAAAGAAGGAACTCTTTTTGGCTTTTCAGTCTGTACAGAGATTAAGGGATTATTAGGGATTCACGCTTTATAAAAAAACTAATTTGATAAATGTTGATGTATTTTTTTCTTTTGCAACAGAACCTTATTTACGATTATTTTTTCTAAGAACCTTCTCTATTTCTTTACCAATCATCAAATAATCATTTGACTTCAATGAATAATCTACAATACAAATATTGTTTTCCTGAAACGAATTTTTTTCCATAAGATCTGTGACGATTAAGCTACTTTTTTTTGATTTAATTTTAGTTTCTACTATGTTTAAATTATAAATCCCTTCAAAATGTCTTGCAATTTTTTTCTTAAAAAGTTCTTTTATGAAAAAAGGCATATCACAATCTATCCCCAACGTTATTTGTGGCTGATAAGTTGCACATCGTTCAAAGAATAAAAAAATTAAAAGATATCTTCTTATCAATAGATCATTCATATAAAAAATATTACTACTTATAAGCCCTCTCATCTTTTCAATAAAAGAATGTATTTTGCAGATTAGTTCATTCGGAATAGGTCTGGTTTCTAAAACATCGTAACTGTCAAAATCTATAAGAACGTCAGAAAGAGTTGCAATTTGGAGGTGTGTACAAAAAATGAAGTTATAGAAACTCTCAATATATTCTTTTGGGATTGAAAAAAATGCTTTTTGAAATTCTTTGAATACAATATTTGTTGCCCTATAAATATCTGTTTCATATTTTCTATGATAATTTAAAATACGAGATTTTATTTTAGATGATTGGTACATGCCAAAATTCATCTGTATAACAACCAAAAGAAATAATAACTCATTTTCATTAAATAGTTGATATTTTTTCTTTTCCCTAGCAATCTCTTTATCATTTTTTAAGGCAGAAAAATTTAAGTAAGAATCCCAATCATCAATGTTTTTTATATTAAAGTTTTTCCTACTTCTAATCAAACAGATAGCGATAAAATAGGCTATACGTTTCTTCTGAATATTAGAATATACAATTGCATGATCTATCTCAATTTGTTCAATTGATTGATAGATTTTGTTTTCATCTACATAATCAAAAGGCCACTCTTCATTTTTTGTGATTTCCCACAAAAAAAAATAAATATAAAATCGTATTCTTTTCTCTTCACCAATAATTAATAAATCGTTTGTCGAAATTCTCAATTTATGTTGTTTAAGTAAGCTATTTATTCTTAATACAGAACTTCTGACAGCATAGCTACTAAGTCTATTGTCCTCAGCATATTTACTTAAAATTTTTGACTTTCTTGTGCATATATCGAGTAGTAGTTTAATATTCTCATCTTCTTGTAAAATATATGTCTTTAATATTTCAGTAGTGAAATCGTTTATATCTAATTTAAGTCCCTTAAATTTTTCATAATGTAGCTGAATAGTTAGATCCCTGTCCTGATTACAATTGTCTATAATTATTTTTAGATGGTGTATATATCTTTGAGTGCTTCGACTACTTATTTTTAATTGTTCGCTTACCTTTTCGATTGTAATCCAATTTTCTTCATTTTGAAGTATCTCAATTATAGATATATGTTTTCTATTGTTCTTCCCTAATAAACTATAAATTTTTTTGTTCAAGAGTATACACCTCACTAATATTTTTAGTCTGCTTGTCCCTAATTAATTTGCTTACATGAGCAAAATACAGTTTACAAATGGGGATTACATCTCAACATCGATTTTTCTAACAGTGAACTAACAATGCCGTAATATGCAAATTATTTTGCATGCTATACAAATATAAATGAGATTTAAATTGCTATAAAATAGTTTCGAGATTCTCATTTATAGACAGGGATAGTTACAATTACCAAGCACCTGAATATTAGTTTGTAAATACAGAATGATAGAGAAGAGAGTTTTTATAGTAGTCGATAGGATAATAAGTCAGACTATTGACCGCACGGAACACTGACATGGTATGAAGCGGAGTTAGTTAATAAAATTCGATTAATTAGATCGTATGTCCCTGATTTAGAGGTCGTTGCTTTTGAAGATAATGGCTCCATAATAGAGTATTGTTTGTTAAGTGAAAATCATTAACCCTGAGGGCATTACACATATTAGTCTAGTTTTAACAACTCTTGACGTAGCTGTTAATCATCAGGGGAAAGGTGTCGAAAGTAAAATTTTAGTTGAATTAGAAGAGAGAGAAACATTGTTAAACTACAAATTTATAAGTATCTCGGCCATCCGAATTCCTATCCAAAGTTTGGTTATGCACCAGAGAGTAAATACCACGTTGTCCCCCTTTTGACGTTCCAGATGAAGTATTTATGGTGAAACCACTTTTTGATAATACGTTAGAATCTATCAGTGAAATAGTAAACTATTCTTATGCGTTCAATGAGTAGAAAAAAAGAAGGAATAATTTGAACCGACCCCCAAAAGTTAGACCAAAAATCTAACTCCTTGATTTGGACTTGGTATAATAAACTAGCTAGAAAAAAAGAAAAGAGAAAGCGAGGATCTAGATTATGCCGAGACGTTCATTTGATGAAGCATTCAAAACAGCTGCTGTAAAACTAATTATTGAGGATGATTTTTCTGTAAAAGAAGTGAGTAATCAATTGGACGTTCATGCTAGTAGTCTGTATCGGTGGGTTCAAGAATACGAAAAATTTGGAGAAGGTGTGTTTCCTGGTAAGGGAAGCGCATTTTTTGATGCTCAATATGAGATAAAAAAACTTGAACAAGAAAATCGTTATTTAAGAGAGGAACTAGAATTATTAAAAAAGTTCCAGGTATTCTTGAAACCAAACAAGAAATCCGATTCCAATTTATAAAAGAGCATCAAAAAGAATTAAAAATTCAATGGGCTTGTAAAACACTAAATGTTTCAAAATCAGGATTTTACGAATTTCTCAAAAGAAAACCTTCAAAAAGGAAGTTAGAGAATGAACTCCTCAAAGAGGAGATTCAATCAATCTTTCATGAACATCATGGAAGGTATGGGTCAATTCGAATTACTAAAGTTCTTCAGAAAAAAGGAATTCAGGTAAATAGGAAACATGTTGGTAGATTACTTCACGAATTAAATTTGTACGCAAAAGGAAGCACCTATAAGTACAAATATTACAATCGAAGCCGCCCTTCCCTAACTCATCCCAACCTTGTCAATCAGACGTTTAAATCTATGAAAAAGAATGAAATTTGGTTAGGTGATATCACCTACATTCCTTTAAAAAAAGAACACTCTACTTAGCTGTGTTTATTGATGTTTATAACCGAAAAATTATGGGATGGGCCATGTCCTCTAGAATGACAACTCAGCTTGTCTTAAATGCATTTATACAAGCTATTGGAAAAGAGCGTTCTGGAAAAAAAATTAATTATTCATACCGATCAGGGTTCTCAGTATACAAGTTCTGCTTTTCAAAAAGTTCTTCGTAAATGTGAAATGACTTCAAATATGAGTCGAAAAGGAAATCCTTATGATAATGCTTTGATGGAATCTTTTTACAAAACAATAAAAAGAGAGCTGATCAACGATGCAAATTTCACAGACATTGGTCAAGCTCAACAAGAAATATTTAAATATATTGAAACTTACTATAATACAAAACGGATGCATTCGGCATTGGGGTATCGATCGGGGCTGTAAATAATTTTGTATAAGTTCTTTTCCCTTAAATGTGATCAGTGACTCTGTCTTCAAAAAAGATAACGAATTGTGACAGAATTTGGCCGCAATCTTGGACCTTCATGGTCCATTTTTTTGTCACATCCATCGTTACAAGATAGAACATTTTTAGTAACGATTCATCCGATGGAAAAATACTTTTTGATTTTGTCGGTTTTCGAAGCTGACGGTGAAAGCCCTCAATCACATTCGTTGTGTAAATAATGCGTCGTAATTCTGCTGGATACTTGAAAAATGTTGCTAGTTCCGTCCAATTATCCATCCAACTTTTGGGAATGATTGGATATTTCTTTCCCCGTTTTTCATCAAATTCGCTGAGTGCTTCCAGTGCCAATTCTTCTGTAGGCACTTTATATATTGGCTTTAAATCACTGGTTACTGCTTTCAAATCTTTATAGCCAACAAAGCGAATACTGTTGCGAATTTGATGAACGATACATTTTTGAACTTCTGTTTGTGGAAATGTCGCTTCAATTGCTTCACTAAGCCCTTTAAAATTGTCAGTGTAAGCGATTAAGATATCTTGGATACCACGATTCTTTAATTCATTTAAGAACATTAGCCAAAATTTTGATGATTCAGATTCTCCAATCCATATACCTAAAACATCCTTGTACCCTTCAATCGTTACTCCTAAAACGACATAAGCTGCTTTTGATTGAATGCGGCCTTCATGACGTACTTTAAAAAGAATCGCATCCATAAAAATAATTGGATAGAGTGCTTCTAAAGGGCGATTTTGCCATTCTTTTACCAAAGGTAAAATCTTATTGGTTACATTTGAAATCAATGTAGGTGACACTTCAGCACCGTATAAGTCAGCAAAATGATCCTGAATATCGCGCGTACTCAATCCTTTGGTATACATAGCAATAATTTGATCTTCCAGTCCAGATAAAGAGGTTTGATTTTTCTTTATGATGGTTGGTTCAAATTCACCATTTCGATCACGAGGGACAGCGAGTGGGACTTCTCCATATTCTGAAGACCGTAAGGTCTTAGAACTGGTCCCATTACGTCTGTTTACCGTGTCTTTTTGTTCCTTAGAGTTCTTTTCATAGCCCAAATGTGTGTCTAATTCGGCTTCCATAATTTCCTGAACCGCTTCGCTAAACATATCTTTAAAGGCGTTTTTAATGTCATCTGTCGTTTTAATATCGTACTGTTGGATCATTTCTCTAATTTGATTTTTTGAGAGCATACTCATTGCTTCGTTCCTCCAAGTCTGTTTTGTCTATCCTACTATTTTGGAACTTACACAAAATATTGTACACCCTCTATCGATCTCCTAAAGAGTTCGATAAAGAAAACACACACACCCTTAACTTAATGTCCAGTTTTTCTTGACATTTCCAATTTCTCTACTCCTAAAAAAGTCTAACTTTTGGGGGTCACTTCAATTGCTGAGTGTTTTCTTATTTAACAGGGAGAGTCATTCTCCAAGAGATACTACACCATTAAATTCTCCACCATTAAATTCTCCACCATTAAATTCTCCACTGATAACAACCTTACCTAGCATGTGACCGTTTTCGACATCCTGAGTTGCTTTTTTAATATTTGAGGCATTAATTCCGGTTGAATATACTTTGCTCAAAGAAGTTTTTATATTCCCTTCATCTGCTAATTTTGAAATTTTTTCCAAAGCTTTTCCTTGTGTCTCTATTTCATATTCATGATCCGTTTTGGCAAACATATATTCCCAATCAAAACTAACAGACAAGTTTTTCCATTCACTTATATCTAGAGGTTCATGAACGCCTACAATTGTTCCCACATGACCAAAAGGTTTAACCATATGTTTAATTTGTTCTATATAACTTGAGATATCGAATAATACAGCTATATAATTGAATTCCTGAACATTTAGCTTTCTTAAACTTTCTTTTAAATCATCATGGTAATCAATAGGGTGATCTACACCATACTTTTCTAACCACTCGAAATTTTTAGGACTTGCAGTTGCGTAAACTTCTAAGCCAGCCCAATGTGCCAATTGATTCAATACAGATCCCACACCACCAGCACCATTTATTACTAAAATATTTTTTCCTTTATTAGCATTTTTTTCTGGAATTATACCAAATTTTTCAAAAAGCAACTCGTAAGCAGTTAAAGATGTAAGTGGTAATGCAGCAGCTTCTTCATCCGATAAACTCTTTGGAGCTAACGCCACAATTTGTTCATTCACTAGTTGATACTCTTGATTACTACCCGATCGGGTAGTAGTGCCCGCGTAAAAAACACGATCGCCAATTTTGAATTTTTTAACTTTTTCCCCCATCGAGACCACTTCACCGACTGCATCAAATCCTAAAACTTGAAGCGCATTTCTCTTGATAGAATTTTGACGAATCTTAGTATCTACAGGATTAACAGATACCGCGCTTACTTTTACCAGTAAATCATTTGGAGATGGTTTGGGCACTATTTTCTTTTCATCAATGAAACTTTGATGATTATCAATCGGTAAGCCTTCAAAAAAACCAACGGCATTCATAAATTTATTTTCTAACATTAATATCCCTCCAATTTTTACAATAAATACTTTTATGAGCAACTACTACTATTATGATACAAATAATCGAATTTTGAAAAAATCGTTACTTATTTTACTTTTGCAGGATCTTTCCCAATATATATGCGGAATAAACTATACGGTTTTTCTCGTAAATCGATTCCCATATGGAATCCAACCTGACGTTGCAGTTGATTACTATTAAAGTATAGATATTTGTCCGGTCCAATTGATAGAGTATCGGGCCATAAAATTCGAGGGTCATGTGCTAAAGTCGACATAGAACCATCTGGTTTAATGATTCGAATGCTGTTGTTTTCATAATCACCGGCATAGATAGTCCCGTCTGAAGCGGTAATCATCCCATCTGAAGCCCCTTTTTCACCCAAGTCCTGAACAAATCTTTCTAAATCATTATCCTCAACTTTTTTATCAAAAATTAAATCTGTTTCTATAGAATATAAATGACGGCTTGATAGTGGGCTGAAGTATAAAATTTTCCCATTTGGAGAGATAGCGATACCGTCAGCAGCTACTTGCCATAAAGAAGTGGTGCCATCTTTTTCTCGATTCATTAAGAGTTCTCCCTCAACTTTAGGAATAAAATCTGGGTCAACCGCAGTCGAATGCGCTCCGTCTAAAATGCGAAAGGAATCGCCTGTACCAAGGTCTAACACAATCAATGCTCCGGGTCCAGTTATTGAAGAATCCGTAATATAAGCCACCCCTTCGGTTCCTCTGCGCAAGTCAATTCTTACATCATTTAAATAAGTAGAGTCTAAAACGACATCCTTTGAGAAAGTATAGACACTACGAATTTCGTTACTATCCAAATCAATGGCTACTAATTTTGCACCGCCTTTTATGGGAGCTTCAAAGTTAGGTGCGGCAGTATCTAACACCCACAGAGTCCCTTCACCGTCAGCAACGATACTTTGAACACTCAGAAACCCTTTTTCTGGGTGAACAGGATCAAAGTTGTTAATCTCTTGACTAGGATAAGGAACCAAGTTTCCATCGACAATTTCGACAACGGTTGATTTCACATCGTCCCCCCATTCGGGGAAATTAATGAAGATGCGTCCAGTCTCAGATACGCTGACTCCTGTGGGCATCTCATCATAAAAAGCTTGTACTTGCTCTAACTCACCAAAAATTTTTTCTGTTGGAAAATCCATAATATTTCTTCCTTTCAATTTTGAAATAAAACTAAATTTATTTGACTTCTACTTCAAATTTTAATACTCCACGAGCTATTACATGTCCAAACATATTGAACCCTAGAAAAGCTGGCGTAGATTCTTCAGGAATCAACACCCTTTCAATATCTAAAGCCCAGACAGTCAGAAAGTAATGATGTACACCATGTCCTTTAGGGGGAGCAGCACCTGTATATTTCTTGGCACGAGCGTCATTTGGTAATTGAATAGCTCCAGAAGGTAATTTTGAGTTGTCTTTATTTCCTGCATCTTGTATTAATTCATGAACAGATCTAGGTATATTTGCTACAGCCCAATGCCAGAAGCCAGAACCAGTCGGGGCATCTGGATCGTATAAAGTTACGACAAAGCTTTTAGTATCACTAGGAGCACCTTTCCAGCTTACTTCAGGAGAGATATCCTCTCCACCTTTTATGCCAAAATCTCCAGACATAAATTTCATATCTAAATCCTTTTTTTCTACAATATCTTTACTTTTTACGTCAAATGACGGAACATTCTGTAATCCTAAAAACGGATTATTCATAGTACATCCTCCTATTTAATATTTAGTTATTTTCATCAACACGGATTAGATTACTCTTCTAAAAATAGAAAGTAAATTAGGGAAATTTTTTATACTCCTTTAGTTCACTATACGATTGATTGTATGCTACTAAAAAAGGAAACGCCGTTGTGACGTTTCCTTTTTTAGTAGCAAGCAAGGCATTCTTCTTCTAATTTCCCAGCATTTTTATGGTTAAAATCTTCTCCCCAATTATAGAGCATGTCAATTATTGGATTCAAAGAATTTCCATAGTTAGTCATCCCATAAATGACCATCAGAGGTTTCTCGTTGATCACTTTCCGATAAATCAAGCCATCATTTTCTAAATCCTTTAATTGTAGCGATAGCATTCTTCTAGTAATTCCAGGAATAAATTTTTGCAGTTGATTATAGCGGCTCTCACCATCGTACATTAGATGATACAAAATAACGCTTTTCCAACGTCCTGAAATAATTTGCAACGTGGATTCTACAGAGCAGCCTTTTTCACAGTTATATATTTTTCTTGTCAAGATACATTCACTCCAAACGCTTATTTAGTGTCATCATAAGTATTTACTTACTTTTTGTAAACTGTTTTAACTTACTACGTATAAAAAAATTCCCTAATTTACATGACAGTTCTTTAAGACTATAGTCCACGAGTAAGGAATTTTGTTACCTTTACAATCTTCTTAAGTAATCTTAATAAACAACTTACCAAAAAATTTAGGAGTGATTTATATGAGTATGAATGGTGCAGATTTGATTGTAGACACACTGATAAAGAATGGAGTAAAGTATGTTTTTCAACTACCTGGTGGTAAGTTGGGGCCTTTATTGATGGCCTTGAAGAAGCGTGAGAAAGAGATTACTGTTATTACAGTCAGACATGAACAAAATGCTGGATTTATGGCTCAGGGAATCGGCCGTATTACTGGTAAACCGGGTGTTGTAATGACCACTTCAGGGCCGGGAGCTTTGAACTTGGTCACCCCTTTAGCAACAGCGACTTCTGATGGGGATCCTGTTTTGGCGATTGCCGGACAAGTCCCACAAGATAAATTATTAACCCCATATCCACAAAATCCAAATATTTCTGGTGTCATGAATGATTCAACTATCACTAAATATGCCAAAGAAATCCAAAATACAGATGTTTTAGCGGATGAATTAGCAAACGCTTATTTTTCGAGTATAAATGGAAACCCTGGCGCAGTATTCATGGATGTTCCTGGTAATATTTTGCTGGGAGAAACTAAAAAGAATGGGCTGGAATTCTCAACCTTAACTAAACAATTGATCAATACTATTGCCGATGATACAACAGTCGTAGCGGCCGTCGATAAAATTAAAGATGCCAAGCGTCCGGTAATCATTGTTGGAGCACGTGCTGCTGGTGAAAATGATGCAGAAGCAATCCAATCTTTTGTTAAAAAAACCGGTATTCCAGTTGTTGAAACCTTTGAAGCAACGGGATTGTTGACTCGTGAGTTCAATAAAAATTATGTAGGTAGGGTAGGACTATTCAACAACTTACCTGGTGATGAGTTGGTTTACAATAGTGATTTAGTTATCACTTTAGGTTTGAATCTAGTTGAATATTGGGCTTCTGTATGGAACGTTGACAAAAAAACAATTGTAGACATTGATACGGTCGTTGATCACTTAGATGAATCCTATATTCCAGACATTTTAGTTTTAGGAAACATTGCAAAAAACTTAAAAAACATTGCTAATATTATAGCCAAAATAGATATTTCTGATGATTGGAAAGCGACTATTCGTATAATGCAAGAAAAATTAATGATGAAAAAATAAGTTCCTTCAGTCACTTCCATTAATGCACTACATCCATTAGAAATTATTGATTCTTTACAAAAAACTATCGATGCTCATCCTGATACTACTGTCGTAATGGATGGTGGCAGTCATGAAGTATGGATGGGCTCATACCTAAATATTTATCGTCCCAAACATTTTCTAATGTCCGATGGTGAGCAAACTCTAGGTGTTGGTCTTCCATGGTCTATCTCTGCATCTTTACTTCGTCCAAATGAAAAAATATTGTCGTCAGGTGGAGATGGAAGTTTTATGTTCTCCTCCCAAGAATTAGCTACTGTTGCTCATTATAAGCTTAATGTCCTTCAAATTATCTGGGTTGACAAGGAATATAATATGGTTGAATTCCAGCAAGAATTGGATTATGGCGGACAAAAGGAAGGAGTAGATATTGATTATATTGGCTATAAAGAAATGGCCGAAAGCTACGGTATAAAATCACTTCGGGTTCATTCAAAAAAAGCCTTGGATAGTGCTTTGGTCAATGCTTATGGCTCAACCGAACCAATGGTTATTGAGGTAATTGAAGACAACCATGAAAATATCCATTTGCGTGATAAGATTGATTTGGTCTAACTATTATAGGTATTGAAACTTTCAAATACTTTTAAAGATCATTAAAGTCTATTCTCCTCCTGTCACCTGATCCAGTGATGTAAAGTTAACTAATCATCTTGAAGAATATAATTGGGTGATTTTTGATAATGGGATTGTTTGAAATTGCCCCTATATTTCGTGAAATAAAGTGTACAGAAAATGGTCCTTTTCTGTACACTTTCTTTTTTCTCGTTTTTATGAAGTATTGGAACTTAAAAATGTTCATAAACCCGTAGCACAATCTATGTTCATTTAAACATCCCGTTTGAAAGTTATGTTGCAATATTTTTGAGAATGGAGTGATTTATTAGAAAATCGGATACGCCCTGGTCTCTACCGGATTACAAAATTTAGATTTAAAGGAAGATAGTCTTAAAAAAATTAGTTGTGATAAAATTTTTACCGATCATATGAGCGGAGCAAAAAGTAATCGTCCATGTTTAGAAACTGCAATTGATTTTGTTCGGGAAGGAGACATTGTAGTTGTTTGGCGATTGGACCGTCTAGGAAGAAATATGAAAGACTTAATTTCAATTGTAAACAGGTTGAATGATCGAGGTGTTGGTTTTCATAGTCTGCAAGAAAATATCACGATGGACAAATCGAGTTCTACCGGACAATTAATGTTTCACTTGTTTGCAGCATTCGCAGAATTTGAGCGCAACCTAAAATTTTGAACGTTCGGCTACTGGCCGTGCTGCAGCGAGAGCATGGGGAAGATTTGGTGGGAGTCCTGAAAACTTACTAAACAAGATTTAGAGTTGTTGAAGACGCTAGTAGATAGTGGTACACCGATCAATACGATCGTCGGAACGTCTCTCGAACGACCATTTACCGATATCTTAATAAACTGGAAAATATAGAAAATTAGTAAACTATTATTTAAAAGTGAGTACTTTAGAAAGCAAATTGAGAAATAAAAAAAGGTAGGGAATTGAATGGTTTATAAATGTAACCGTTGTGGGGATTATTCACTCATGGAAGACAGTGATTAATTTGTTCAATATGCCAGTGGCAAGATGATGTCATAAAGCGAGAAGCCCCTATTTATGGTGACGGGTCCAATCACGGAATAAGTATAGTCATACAAGAGAAAATCACATAATTTTTGGAGCAATTAGTAAGAAGCACGTAAAGTAGGTCAGATTACCTCTCCCGAAGAATTACCAGAGAGTAATATTTAGAGAATGCCTGTCTATTTTTTCTATTCATTCTGTTTATAGATTTTTCCGTATTATTTTTTTCGTTGGTTATAAATTTTTAAAGGAATAATAGGGAAAGTTACTAGCAGTTAATTGGAAACAAGCTATGATATTGAAAAAAGCACAAAACATTGGAAAGCAAACAGGAATAATTCTGTATATTTGTACTATCTTTTTTTATAGTTCCTTCAATATGGCTAGTTACTTAACTTCTTAGACCACATAATCTAAATTATTTCCAGCGATTGTCAAATTAAGGATTTCAAGCACAAAATTGTGAAATGAAATTCATATACTTACGGATACATTGCCATTAAAGAATTTGTAGGTAGCAATCTTTGTGATTTTATAGAAACGTATTTTGTTAAGTTTTCTTTTTTATTTTGTATCAAAAAGTAGTTGCACTTCCGTGGGGGTTCTCAGTATTTTTTTATGTTTGAAGCATCAAAAAAGCCAAACCTAGTGGATACTAAGTTTGGCTGCAAATTGAGATCGATTTTCTAGTTGTTGCCTTGCTGGTTTTTCGCCGTTTTTAATGAATTTGAATCAATACTTAATTTGACAGAGGTAGTCTCCTTCTTATCCTTGCGGTAGAAAGTGATCTTCACCGTGTCGCCAACTTTGTGTTTGTACAATTCAGATTGCAGCTCGACACCGGAAGAGACTTCTTTGTCATCGATTTTAGTGATTACATCATATTTCTTCAAGCCCGCTTGGTCCGCTGGAGTAGATGGTTGAACCTCATTGACTACGACCCCTTGAGTGACTGAGCTAGGAACTTTGACGATTTCGCTAATCTGTTCAGTAGAAAGATCCGAAAGGCTGACCATTGTGATTCCTAATGCTGGACGAACGACTTTGCCGCCTTGTTCCAATTGGTTGATGACATTCACGACATCGTTACTTGGAATCGCAAAACCGATCCCTTCCACGCTGACATTTGATTGCGTTTGAACGATCTTGCTGGAGTTGATCCCAACTACTTGTCCAGCCATATTGACTAATGGACCGCCGGAATTCCCAGGATTGATCGCAGCATCTGTTTGGATCGCATTGATGTTGACGGTTTGGCCCTCATCGTTTTGATTGACCACTTGACGATTCAAGGAAGAAATAATCCCTGAAGTGACAGAGTTTGCATATTGTGACCCTAAAGGAGAGCCGAGCGCGATAGCGGGTTCGCCAACTTTTAAGGCACTTGAATCCCCAAAGGCAGCAGGCTTGATATCTGCTACTTTGTCAGACTCTACTTTTAAGACCGCTAAATCCGTATAAGCATCGGTTCCGACCAAACTTGCTTTAACCTTTGCCCCATCTTTTAACAGAACTTCAAGGCCGTCTTGTTTTTCAACAACGTGATTATTGGTGACGATATAAGCCGTATTGCCTTCTACTTTGTAGATAACACCGGAACCTTCAGAAGCCTCTTCAAGCTGTCCGTCACTTCCTTCTGATTGTTTCTGATCATTTCCATTGCCGAAAATATCAGAGAAGCCGCCTAAGCCGCCCTGTGATTGCTGTTTTTGCAGGTTGATGACGGAAACGACTGCACCTTGGACCTTTTCAGCGGCTTCTGTGATATTGGAATTCACATCCACCTTCATGTTGCTTACTTTGGTATTGCCAGCACTTGGAGAACCGCTGTTCGTTTGATTCGTTGGAGAAAGCAGCGAACCATTCGCCACATAAAAAATTCCAATTGTTAAAACGGCTCCTAAAATCCCGCCTATTAAACCCGTCCCAAAACGTCTAAAAAAACCAGGAGACCTTTTGGGAGTTGGGGTAATATCTCTTCTTACCATATTTTTCTCCACCTCTTCTGTGATTTACGTTATATTGAGTATAGTATTTTTTTGTAAGTTAAGTCTACTACACCGATTTGACTTTTTTATGAAAAAGGTTCGTAGGAAAATGTAGATAAATGATAAAAAAACTTGTTTTCCACATAGATAGTGGAAAACTAAGGAAAAAGTTTGTTAATTCTTTGAAGAATCTTATCCACAGAAATGTGGATAAAGTGGATAACTCGGTGGAAAACGTGTGTTTGCATCCTAAATACCTTAAAAATAGGCTGAAATAGTGGAAAATCTGGGGATAAACCTGTGATTAGTGTGCATAACTTCGTGGAAAAGTACTTAGTTCCACTAGCCATTGCAACGAATTCCGTGGAAAAGATCTCGTGAAAAATAAGAAACTACTATAAATAAGGAGAGTAACGATGAATATCAAAATTATCTCAGTAGGAAAATTGAAAGAAAAATACCTTGTTCAAGGAATCAATGAATATACGAAGCGGTTGTCTAAATATTGCAAGATCACCTTAGTCGAGGTTCCAGATGAAAAAGCCCCTGAGAAACTCAGTGATGCCGAAATGACCCAAGTCAAAGAAAAAGAAGGGGAGCGCATCTTAGCCAAGGTCAAAGATCAAGAATACGTTTTTGCGCTTGCCATCAATGGAAAAAATCCTAGCAGCGAAGACTTCGCGGCTACCTTGGACAGCCTTCAAACCAGTGGAAAAAGTCAGTTCGTCTTCATTATCGGCGGCTCGCTTGGTCTTAGTGATCAAGTCCTAAAACGTAGCAATACCCTGATATCCTTCGGTAAAATGACCTATCCACACCAACTGATGCGCTTGATTTTAGTCGAACAGATCTATCGCGCGTTTCGGATCAATGCGGGGGAGCCGTATCATAAATAGGGATATTTTTCTGAGCCGCTATTTTAATCACGAATGTAACAAAAAACGATTGATTTATCTTTGATGATTCTGTTCTATCTTTTACGATGTCACGTTTAACTACATTTAAATTGTTCCTCAGTATAGGGGATTAGTATAAAATATATTTGAAGGAGTACTTTAAACTAGGGGGAACCACATGAATAAATCAAGAAGCCAACAGCATAAATCTCATTGGTTTAACTATGCAATTGTCTTTCTTCTAGGGATTATATTAGCGATATTGCTATTCATTGTATTTTTTAATAATGATCCTGAACCGAGGAATGAAACTATGGAATCTCAAAAAAGTAGTGATACAACTGTTTTTAGCCAACAGCCTAGTACTGAAGAGCCAGCAAGCGATCAACTCAAAGATGAATATCCTTATGGAGTAGATGTAACTAACAATCAAAACATGACCTTTAGGCCTAGAGGAAATGACGTAGGGTCGCTTCATAGTGGAATTTCTATTTTGATTACTCCAATGGATGATGCTTATTCTGTCAGGTTAGCCCATAGTTATCACGATGCGGATACTGATTTTAACGATGTTTCTGACTACAAAGCCAAATAAAGAATACTACGACTAAAAAGATTTTTATTCGAGGGTATGGATCAACTCCTCAAAGGGATATAAGGATAAATACTGAAATAAGTTTAGATACTCAGTTATCAAATTCGGGAGAAGAATTTTCCGATTGGCAAGGAGCAAAGCTTTATTTATTTTATACTACAGATGGCACACTATCATTAGCAGTTCCAGATATTCATGTAGGAAAAGATGGTCAATACATGGAGTATCAGCAACAGTAATATTTCCTTAGAATAATCTGACGATACATGAATTGACTAAAAATTTTTTTGAATATAATACTAGAATTACTATTTCAAATTAGACAGGAGGAATACTTGTGAAAAATAGAAAATTATTACTAGTGACAGCATTTATTACTATAGGATTGGTGGGGTGTTCTACAAATGACTCAGCCAATTCTTCGAGTTCTTCAAAGAAGACCAGTGATAAAGTCAGTTCTAGCCCAATAATTGCTAGTAATGAGAAAAGGAACGTGATTACGGGTTCAACTTCCTCAAAAGAATTTGCTGTAACTTCAAGTAGTTTGAAAAAACAAACTAATTCTACTGGTCTAGAAGAGAATGCTATATTGCGTGGTGATTATAGATCCATGAATGGGACTTGGACCAATTCAAATGGGTATCAATTAATATTTAACAATGGTGAAGTTACGCTATCTGGAGATGGGGTCGGGAGGATTAACTCACTTTACATTAAACGAGCCAGTGAAGCAAAGTAACGTAATTTATTTATCATTTGATCCAGCTCCGGCTCCAAATGGAATGAATTTGATGCTTGGATTAAAAGGTACTAGTCCTTCCGAAGGGTTAGATGAAGATGGTACGGATTCGAGTAAAGATCGGATTATAATGGGAAACAACGGCGGAACAATGTTGTTCGCTCCTAAAGAAAAAGGTGGGACTCCTGATACTGCTTATTACAAGGAGAATTAGAAGTTCAATCTTTTTATGAAAATAACACAATCTGAGTGTGTTACTTTGGACGAATTATTCGATGCTAAATATTTTAATAGTGAATGAGAATATTTCGTCGCAAAAGTCAGACTTAGCTTTTCAGTGTCTCTCTTTAAAATTGTAGAGGTAAAGTATGAGAATAGAAGTAATATATTATTCCGAAGTCTAATCATCTAAGTCGTGATTAGGCTATTTTTGTGTTTAAAGGAGGACCAAGCAATGTTCGATACACGAAAAAATCGCTATATCACGAGGGAGTGAACGAACAGATACATCAAAAGATGTTGTTAACATTATGAAGTCTTTGTTAATCTAAAATTTTGACGAATTACAAGACAGTTTTAAAAAAAATAAACTATCCATCCTTTACATAATTGTAGAAAGGGGATAGTTTTTTTGATTTCAAATCTTTTGAAAGATTATTTTTATAAGTATATATGGATAAAGTCGATGTAATTATTTTTTTATTCTAATAAAAAAAATCTTAGTATTACGTATACCAAGAAAGTTCTTATTGTTATACAAAATAAGTATACAATAAAGGTTATTTTTTATCAACATAACAGTTGTTTTTGTTGAAAATAGATTAAAAGTCTTGTCATATAGCTGTTTTATAAGCTTTTATTATGCGCCGTCAATATAATCGTCAAATTTGGAGGAATAAATTCATGTCAAAAAAGGGAGAAAACATTTATAAAAGAAAAGATCACCGCTGGGAAGGGAGATACAAAAAAGGAAGAAATGAAAATGGAAAAATAAAGTATGGGTATATTTATGGAAAAAATTATTCTGAAGTTAAAGAACGTCTTGCTCTTGAGAAAGCAAAATACCAAACATTCATCGAAGTAAATGGTGAAAATACAACAACTTATCAAGAATTTAGTTTGGCATGGTTGGCTAAGAGAAAAATCATCTTAAAAAAGTCCACCTACGCCACCTATCAATACAAACTAAATAAATATGTCTTCCCCTATATCGGAGGAATTCCCTTAAATCAACTTACACCGGATATTATTCAAACCCTTATTCAGACTTGGGCCGAAGAAAATCTGCAGCCATCGACGATTCATGTAATATATCAAATAATGAAAAAGCCGCTTCATGAAGCTTATTTGGAAGAAAAAATCGTCAAATACCCATGTAGAAATATTTTATTACCAAAGAAAAAGAAAAGAAAAGTACGTGCTCTTTCACGGGCTGATGAACAAACGCTTGAGTGCCAAGCGAAGAAGAGTTCTTTAGATAAAGGTCTTCCCGTACTGTTAGCTTTGAAGGCAGGATTACGAATTGGTGAAATTGCAGCACTAACTTGGGAGGATGTCGATTTTACTAATCGAATGCTAAAAATTGAAAATACTTATCAGCGACTCCCTAAGAATTCGAATAGTGTGAAATCAGAGTTATTATTAGCGCCAGCAAAAACAATTAATTCTGTTCGAAAAATCCCAATTGGAAAAGATTTACACACGTGGTTGAAAAGAAAGCAAGCGCAGTCTCAAGGACCTTACGTTTGTTCTGAAAATACGTATCCAAGAGAGCCTCGCCTGATTACGTATCATTTTCATCAATTACTAAAAGAATGTGAATTAGAAAATGTCCATTTCCATCAATTGCGCCATACCTTTGCAACAAGGTGTATGGAAGCAAGTGGGAATGTTACTGCCATTAGTGCACTTCTCGGTCATGCGTCTACTCAGATGACGCTAGATATTTATACGGATGCTGACAGCACTAGTTTGATAGAAACAATTTTGAAAAAAGAAGAAGCGTAAAAAAAGTAAATTTGTGCACCGTCATTAGCCGTCATTTGTGACAATAAAGCTTATATTATCAGTGCTCTTCAAATAATTACCAAGTATACGTAATACCAAGTAATCACAAATGATCTGAATCGATACATGAAACTATTTATGAAGTTTTCATTTCATATTACAAATTTATCTATCAGGAGTGAAAAGTGAATTTGATATTTGTATTAGAAGAAAATGTAGAGAATGGGAAACGAAATTTTTCGTCACAAAGATTAAGTATCTATTATCGTTATGCAAGGATAAATAGAGGAACTATTATTTTTGCCCCATTTAGAAACATCTTGTTTGATGTAAATACAGGTATTAATAAGATTTTAATGAATGATGTATCGATTTTTTTTCATACAGAATTGAGAGATAAAAGGAAGTATTCTCTGTTTTTTTATGATGTTCAATTAGAACTTGAAACACTAGTAATAATCTTATATACAGACTACCTAACAAAGGTAAGACATAAAAGTGTTAGACATAATAAAAATTACCAAATAATTTCGACTATCAATAGGTTAAGTACAGAAAGTGATAGAAATAAAATTGTTTTGAAATTGGATACAAGGATTGCACATAAACCGTTGACCGTAAAAAATAATTTACTTAGATCAAAAACATCATATTTGAATAGAGTGTGTAAAAAGCTCTCCAAAAATTTGTTTTATAGCTCTTATTTAATACTATCAATGATCGAAGGGATCGATTCATCGTAAATCTTTTTTTGATATACGAAAAAAATAATGAACTACTCATAAAATAGGTAAAGATTTATAGAAAGTAATTTGAGGAGTATAAAGTTAAAAAAAATTATTTTTTAATACCCAAAAGATAGGATTATATTTTCTAGTAAAAGACAGTTATGCGTGTAGTCCTATTATACAGCGATTTCAAAATATATTGTATTTTACAACACATAATTTTGCCTATATTCAATAAAGAAAATACTTCACACGAAAAAAGGTAATTTAAAGCAATGATTAAATGACTTGAGTAAATAGCTTCTAGCTTATGGAACCGGTTTTTTCGGAAACAGCACCTTTTGTTTTAACATTGCACTGCTAATTTTCTATCATTTCATACCTTTTTTGTTGTGACGATATTCTATCTAACAGCTCAATTAATAAAAAGTAGGAGGAACTAATATGAAACAAAGTACTAAAATTTTTACACTCGCACTTCTAATAACGTCTCAAATAGTGGCGCCCATTGCTGGTGTTGCTACAACAAATGGTGAGAAATTGACAACTAATTCTGATCTTGGAAATACAAGTGTCTCGCTTGAAAAAACTGAAGAATCAACTATGAATTCTTCAAATGATGAACCTACTACGAATAAAGAAAAAATTAATGAAAATGAAAACACAATTCCATCAGTAGATGCGGGGATTCTTACTGGCGTAAACGGTACTTCTTCATGGACTTTTGAAAATGGAACGCTTACTTTATCTGAGGGGCAGTTAAGTAAGCCTATAGCATCTATGACTGAATTAAATAAAGATTCTATAGAGAAAATAATTGTATCCGGACCAGTGAAAATTTTTTCTGCATGGGTTAATTCTGATCGTTACGGAGTTTTTTCAGATTTAAATAACTTAACCACAATCGAAAATGGAAGTAACATAGATGTTTCTGGCGTAAAAGATCTGGGTTTTTTATTCAAAAATGACTATAATTTACAACAAGTAGACACATCAAATTGGGATGTTTCTCAATTAGAAAGAGCTGTAGGTGTATTTTATCAATGTTATCAATTAAAAACGGTGGATGTTTCTAACTGGGATACCAGCAATGTCAATGATATGAGTAATATGTTTAATGGATGTACCTCTATTGACAATTTAGATGTTTCCAAATGGAATACCTCTAAAGTTACAAGTTTAGACAAAACTTTTTTCTATAATCAAAGACTTTCCAGCTTAGATGTTTCCAACTGGGATACGTCAAAGGTCACAAATATGTTTGCCACGTTTATGGCTTCTGAACGTTTAACAGAGTTAGATGTTTCCAACTGGGATGTTTCCAGTGTGATTCTTTCAAATAGTATGCTCAAATGGCTTCCCAATATTGAGAAATTAGATGTAAGCAATTGGAATGTTTCCAATATGGGAGACATGAGTGGGATGTTCGATGGTGACTCAGGGTTAAAGGAACTTGATTTATCTAATTGGAATAATGATAAAGCGGCGGACACTGACAGTCTACTTAAGGGCACTGTGAATTTAAAAAAACTATTCCTTTCTCCTAATTTTAAAATGGTAGATAAAAATAACACTGGTAATGGCTTTTATATTCCTGCAATACAAAAAGGGGATAATTACACAGGGAATTGGCAAACTATCGGTATGGGGACTGCAGAAAAACCGCTAGGAGACATTGTCGTTGATTCTAAAACTTTAAGTCAAGGTTCTCCTTCTCAAAATGTAGAAACATTTGTATGGCAACCTGTAACTTTAGAAGGCGCAGACTATACAATGACTATAGGTGATCCTCAACCTACTGCCTCTGACTTTAAAGCTTCTGCTACAGACAAGAACGGGAATCCTACAGAAGTAGCTATCGATTTCTCTGAAGTAGATTTCAATCATGTTGGTGTTTATGATGTTACGTTGAGTACATCTGACGGTCAGTCTAAAGTAGTTAAATTGACAATTGAAGACAAGAAAGTAGACACAGTAAAAGTGACATTTAATGCTGGCAAAGGTGGATCTTTACAAGGGAAGACGACTATCGATATTCCTAAGGGGAGCAAGGTAACTGATTTACCAAATGCTGTAGCTGATAAAAGCAATATCGAGGATATCTACTTCTTAGATTGGTACCAGAATGGAAAGATAGTCAATCCGAAAAATATTGTTATTAATAACGATACGACCTTCACAGCAAAATTTGGAGCAGCTGTCTATCGCTTATATAATAAAAATAACGGGGATCATCTACTAACTAAAAATAAAAATGAGAAAGACAAAGTTGCAGCGAAGGGGTGGAAAGTAGAAACGAATCCAAAAAACGAGTATGGTAGAGCAGCCTTTTATGTACCTGTTCAAGCAGATAGTGCAGGAAAAAAACAAGTGTACCGTATCTATAACCCAAATAGTGGTGAGCATTTTTATACAACAAATAAATCTGAGGCAGATGCTGCAGTGAAAAAGGGGTGGCGTCATGAAACAGACAATAATTACACGTGGGTTTCGGAAGGCGATGTAAAAATATATCGAGAATTTAATCCAGACGTGCACACTGCCGGAAGTCATAACTTTACAACTGATTTGCAAGAACACAAGAATGTAGTAAAAGCTGGTTGGAGAGATGAATCAAAAGATAGTTCTTTGTGGACAGCCTTAAAAGCTGGATTCTAACATATTTTATTTCAATGACTTAGTGTGTGTTCTATCGTAATCAACACAATTAGTAAAAGAGGATTCTCTTTCAATAGAGAATTCTTTTTTATTTTAATTATCACGTATTCACTTGATTTGCTTTATTTATGGGACATCAATTGAGTTGTTGCTTAAAACAATACATTCCAGAAAAATTGTCGTGTAATTAGACAAATTTCAAAATTTGATTGGTTTTTGAATCGCTTATACTTACGTTTACAACGACAAGATGACTTAATTTTCAATAAATGCTACTGATTTATTGTTCAAAGGAGACGTTCTGAAATGGCTACTAAACAAACAAAGCGTTTATTTTTAACATTGCTGCTGGGGTCGTTTACGATGTTCCTGAATCAAACGCTATTAAATACGGCATACCCATCGTTAATGAAAGATTTATCGGTCTCAACTGATTATGTGCAATGGTTGACGACGGGTTTTTTACTGGTTACGGCGGTGGTGATTCCATTGTCTGGATGGTTATTGCATCAGATAAATGCCAAGTACTTGTATAGTCTTTCGCAAGTTATTTTTTTGGCTGGCACGATTCTTTGTTCTATTGCGGGTTCGTTCTCTCAGCTATTATTTGGGCGGGTGATTCAAGCGATTGGCGTGGGTATCGCGATGCCGCTTTTTCAAACGGTATTGCTTTATTTATCGCCAAAAAATAAGCGTGGGACTATCATGGGAATCGCGGGCATCGTTATCGGCTTAGCCCCTGCGATCGGTCCGTCTTTGTCTGGCTTCATTTTGACAAAGTATGATTGGCATGTCCTTTTTTTAATGTTGATTCCGATCATTCTTGTTGTTTTGATTTTGACAGTTTGTTTTATGCAACCGGTGCTGCCGATCAGAAGGACAAAACTTGATTGTTTATCGGTGATTGAATCTAGTTTGGGCTTGGGTCTGCTGCTGTATGGCTTGTCATTGATCTCGGCCAAGCATGCGAATAAAGTGTTATTAGGTGCGAGTATCGTGTTAGGAAGCGTCTTTATCTATCGATTTGTACGCAGACAGAAGAAATTAGCAAATCCGTTTTTGAGTTTGGAGCCCTTCAAACAAAATGAGTACGTGATCTCTTGTATTTTATTAGCTATTGCGAATATGGCTATGATTAGTTTTGAGATGGTTATTCCAATGTACATTCAAAATATCCGTGCGTTATCTCCTTTGGAATCGGGACTTTCTTTATTGCCGGGGGCTTTAGTGTTAGGCATTATGAGTCCAATAAGCGGAAAGTTATTTGATAAATATGGCGCGAAAGGGTTAAGTATCGTCGGTATGTCCTTCTTAACGGTATTTACCTTCCTCTTTGTTTTTATTCAAGCGACCACACCCATGGCGCTGATAATCACTTTTTATGCCTTTAGGTTGTTCGGGATTTCGATGGTATTGATGCCCGTCACCACATTTGGGATGAATGCTCTGCCGAATACGGAGTTGGGAGATGCCTCTGTTATCAATAAAACAACGAAGCAAGTGGCTAGTTCGCTAGGGACTGCGATTATGATCAGCGTAATGACCCTGATTACGAATACATCCAGTTCTTCGAAAACGCTACTCGCTGGGTATCATGGTTCCTTTTATGTGGCTTCCTTCTTTTGTATCATTGCATTAGTTCTTTCGTTTAAGCTTCCGAAACACGCGGCGTAAAAATGTCCTTTGTGCATATTTTCCGCTGGTTCTACTTAAGGTCAGGCATCCAATCATAGATGCCTGACCTTTTTTAGTTTTTAGGCGTCGTCTCCCCTGCGTATGTTCAACTGCTGTCTCTCGTTGAAATTCATTTGAGTCAATTTTGTCTTGAAATCCGACAAAACTCGCAAAGTATTCCCTCTGTAGATCGCTAAAATAAGTCTTGTAAGTACAGAAAGGGGAATATGAACATGCAAAAAAACAATGAACCATTTAGAGAAACAGATGGAAAGGGCTGGATCGATCACGGACCGCGGAATCATTCTAGGGATCAAGAAAACCCAGATATTTTGGTACCGCCTGAAACAGACCACGGAACAATGAACAACTTGCGCTTCAGCTATTCGGATGCGCATCAAAGATTAGAAGAAGGTGGCTGGACACGTGAGATCACCAATCGTGAATTGCCCATCTCGCAAGATGTTGCCGGGGTAAATATGAGTTTAGAGCCTGGCGCGTATCGGGAAATGCACTGGCACAAAGAAGCGGAGTGGGGCTTGATGCTCTACGGAAATGCACGAGTGACAGCGATCGATGAGCACGGACGCAGCTTTATTGACGATGTAGAAGCAGGCGATATTTGGAATTTTGAAGCAGGAATCCCACATTCCATCCAAGCGTTGGATCAAGGCTGCGAGTTTTTATTGGTATTCAGTGAGCCGGACTTCTCGGAAAACAATACTTTCCTTGTGTCGGATTGGCTGGCGCATACACCTGCGGATATCGTTGCTGCAAACTTCAAAAAACAGCGTAGTGACCTAGAAAGTTTTCCTAAGTCTGAAAAATATATTTTTAAAGCCAACGTACCAGAATCGATAGATCGAGTGAATCGCCCAAGTAATCTAGGGGAAGTACCATCACCTTTCACTTTCCATATTGATACGTTGGAACCTATCGTTTCAGAAGCTGGACAAGTTAAAATCGTAGATCAAACTGTTTTTCCAGCGGCTAAAACAATCTCCGCCGCCTTCGTAGAAGTTGAACCTGGCGGCATGCGTGAACTGCATTGGCATCCGAAAGCTGCGGAATGGCAATACTATATTCAAGGAAGCGCGAAAATGTCTGTTTTCAATTCTGCTGGTTTGGCCCGCACATTTGACTTTAAGGCAGGCGATGTTGGCGTAGTTCCCATCGTAGCTGGACATTATGTGCAAAATACCGGAGATGAACCACTTCGCTTTGTTGAAGTATTTAAAAATCCTGAGTATTCCGATGTGTCGTTGAATAAATGGTTAGGAACATCGCCTTCTCAAATGGTGGCGGATCATCTAAATGTCACGAAACAATTTGCAGAATCGTTGCCGAATCCTGACAAGCCAGAGCCAGTTGTCTGGTACAAACAACCAAAAGAATAAATTCGTAAGACCAGAAAAAGAAGTGTTCTTTTTACTTTTTCTGGTTTTTTAAATGGAGGAATGAAGAAATGGAAAATCGAAGAGTTCCAACGTATCCTGTGTTGGAATTACCGTGGATCGCCTGTTTATTAGCGATCGCTGCGGGATCAATGGATGGCTATACGTATTTTATTGGAAAATCATTTAGTACGGTTCAATCGGGAAATATCATTCTGCTTGGGCAGACGATCGCGAAAGGGGATCAGGACCATTTTAAGACAGTGATCTTTACGATCCTCTGCTTTGGATTGGGTGCTATGGTGACAGCGATAATCGAAAAAGCAGGAAACAAAAAGAAAAAGATTTGGGCAGTGGAAATATTACTGATCGAAGCTTTTATCATCGTCATTCTGGGCTGTGCCCCTGTAAACAAGAGCTTAAGTATCCGGGCATTATGTATGACGATTTCATTTCTTGCGGGGATGCAAGGCAATGCGTTCCATAAAATTGACGGCATGCTGTATGGAAATATCGCGGTCACACTAAATGTCCAATTGGCGTTTAACTATTTAGTCCAAGGGATCACTGGTGTGAAAGATGGCTGGAAAAACTGTTGGCTGTATTTATCGGTTCTCTTAGGGTTCGCTGGTGGTGGATTGATAGGAACGGTTTTGACCAGCAACTACGGGGAAAAATCTTTATGGTTTACAGCGCTCGTTTTAATTGGCATCGCGTGCTATTCAAAAATAATAAAGGTTGAAGACAAAGTGATCTCGGTAGATCCAGTTTAGGAGGAATGAAGAATGACTGTTGACGTTATTGTTATCGGAAGCGGCATCGCTGGCTTGACCGCGGCTTTTGGCTTGGCGAAAGCCGGGAAACAAGTAGCTGTGGTCGAGTCGACTGCCTTTGGCGGCGTGGTCTATAACGCAGGAAGTACCCGGAAAAAGGAACTGGTCACCCTTGCCCAGCATGCGCTGCAAAATCAGCGATTGGAACAGCAGGGCATCACGACACCGGTTCAATTAGATTGGAACAATGCGATGAACTGGATAGATAGTATGGAAAATACGGAGGACATGCGGCACCAGCTTTCTTTAAAAGAAGCGGGGATTTCAACGATTTATGGGGAGGCCGTTTTTTGTTCACCCCATGAAATCAAGGTAGACGGCATCACGTATACTGCCGAGCAATTTGTGATTGCGACGGGAGCAGAAGATCGTCCCTTTACGTTCGAAGGTCAGGAGTATGTATCGAATAGCGGTGATTTTTTGACTCAGAAGGACTTACCAGAAGAGGTGCTGTTAATCGGGGCAGGTATTATTTCTTTTGCCTTTGCCACTATTGCGACCGCTTTTGGCTGCAAAGTAAGAATCCTGCAGCATAATGAGCGAGCGCTGAAGGATTTTGATCAGGAATTTGTAGAGGAATTGATTGAGATCAATAAAAAACGCAGCGTCCAATTTGATTTCAACGAAACGGTAGAAAAAATCCTGCCGACAGATTCTGGAGAATTGATTGTCCATACAACCTCGGGACACATGTTCAACACACAAAAGGTGTACAACGTGGCAGGCAGAATACCTAGAATCCAACAGCTTTCGCTGGATAAAGCCGGCGTGAATTACGGCGATCACGGTATCCTTACCAATGACTATCTGCAAACCAATCAGCCGCATATCTTTGCTTGTGGAGATTGTTCAAATGCAGCCGTTCCAAAATTAGCGACATTCGCCTCTTATCAAGCGGAATATCTCGTGTCACACCTGGTAAACAAGAACTTGGCGCCGATCAAGTATCCATTGGCAGCGATGTCGATTTTTAGTGAACCGCGAATCGCACAAGTAGGGGTGACTACGAAAGAAGCGTTGGCTGCTCCAGAAGAATTTCGTATCGAAGAGATCGACAGGAGCGGCTGGCTGGATAGTAAACGAAAAGCCGAATCGATCGCCTTCTTAAAACTAGTTATTAGACGAAGCGACGATCGCATAGTTGGGGCCGCTGCACTCAGTCAGGAAGCAGATGTTCTGATCAATGAGATAACCATGGTTTTACATGCTGGATGGACAAAAGCAGAGTTGAAAAAACAAATTCTTGCCTATCCGTCTCCAGCCGGCGAGTTGACCAGATTCTGGAAATAACTGTATTCATGAATAAGTGGACATAAAAAAGAATTCTCAAACGAGAATTCTTTTTTATCGTGTTCTCTGTGAGTACCTCGGGAAATTATTTGATGACAGTGATCTGTTGGATCGAATTTCCTGGGACTTGGGGAGGGAGCGAATTTGTCAGGATAGCAGGATGCTTCAGCGTAAATTCAATCTCGCTTCCCTTCGATAAGTAATCCATAGACACTGTTTTTTTATCAGCATTTAGAATAACGCCATCTGTGTTAAACGCTTTACCAATGCCATCAGGATCGTTGACAGCCTCCACCTGTTTGAAGGTTAAGACGATCGTGTCCTTGTCTAAAACAGGTGCTTCAGACAACGTTCCTTTGAATACCGGTGCTGTCTTCTCAACAGACTGCTGTGTCGGTTCCGATTTTTTTGTGGTCTCGTTTTTAGCCTTTGCACAGCCAGTAATGAATAAAACACTTAATGATAGGGCAGCGATAACGACTATTTTTTTCATTGATACACCTCATTGTTCATGGGATTCTTTTTTTTACATTTTAACAATAACAGAAATGAATTGATTTTTTACGTTGAGTGATTGATAATTCGAGTTTTTTAATACAAAAAAGAGCTCTCCAAAAAGAGAGGCTCTTTCGTTGAGGAAGAGATAGATTACTTATGCTCTCTCAAGTACCGTTTCTCTTCCTTTTCTTCTTTTTTAGCGGCTACCTGTTCTCTGTTTTTATCAATCGCAGCCTCAAATTCTACTTTATTCTTCGCTTGATCAAAGGATCGGCGATTTTCTTTGGCGCCATCTCTTTCTGAACGCATGATACAAGCCTCCTTTTGTCATTCTATGTCCATATCAAATTACTTCTGACGTTTTTTTCTTCCACGATCATTGCTTTTTTTGACGAGTGAAGCTGCTACTAATGTTGATGTCGCACCTTTACCAAAGGCTTTATCCGTCACTGATTTCGCTGCACTGTATTTTACTGCTGATTTTAGTAAGCTCATCTATCCTGCACCTCCTTTTAATCTCCTAGATAGTCCAAATAGCAATCAAAATAGCTAGTATTTTCATGCTCGAAAGAATCAGGCTGATCGAACAAAAGAATAGATTCTTCACTCTCCAAAAAAGAAGAAAGTTCTTCAAATGGTTCTTCTGACATGTCCTCACACCTTCTTTCTTTGGCTTATAAGGATAGTTTACGCTTATAAAAACCCGACATCAGACGAATGCTGTCGTTTTATCAGACAATTCTCAGGGAATAAATTAGGGAGACGTTGATTCAAGAAACATAATTGGTATTTTTCGTAGGATCAATGTTGAAAGCTAGTTGTTAAGGAAAATGTAGTGAATAATTGATAAAATGATCGGATTTTGACGAATTATAAGACAACATTAAAAATAATGGACAATAGGGATGTTATATAATTATTTTCAAAAATATCTTTATAAAATAGTTATTTTATTGGGCGTAAGTATTGTTTGAACTATATAAAAAAACGAAAAAAGCTAGAAAGATTTTTCGTTTTTAAAGAAAAATCCTTCTAGCATCTTTTTTAACTTGGTATTGTGTATACCAAGAAAATACCCTTTATCTTACAAGCTGAGTATACAATAAAGGTTATTTTTTATCAACATAACAGATGTTTTTAATTGAAAAAGATTAAGAACGACTTCATATAGTTGTTTTATAAGTATTTACCATGCGCCGTCAGAATAATCGTCAAATTTGGAGGAATATTTAATGTCAAAAAGAGGAGAAAATATTTATAAAAGAAAAGACCACCGCTGGGAAGGTCGATATAAAAAAGGAAGAAAAGAAAACGGCAAAATACATTATGGATACATTTACGGAAAAAATTATACCGAAGTCAAAGAGCGGCTAATGATGGAAAAAGCAAAATACCAAACTTTTATAGAAGTGAATGGTGAGAGTACAATAACTTATCAAGAATTTTGTATAGCTTGGTTGACTAAAAGAAAAATTATTCTGAAAAAATCAACGTATGCAACCTATCTATATAAGTTAAATAAATATGTTTTTCCTTACATCGGGAAGATTCCGTTAAACCAAGTAACTTCGGACACGATTCAAACGCTTGTCCAGACGTGGATCAATGAAGGGTTGCAGCCATCGACCATCCATGTGACGTATCAAATAATGAAAAAGCCGTTACATGAAGCATATTTAGAAGAAAAAATCACTAAATATCCTTGTAAAAATATATTATTGCCAAAGAAAAAAAGAGAGAAAGTCCATTCTATTTCACGAGCGGATGAGAAAAAACTTGAGTATCAGGCGAAGAAGAGTCCTTTATCAAAAGGCCTGCCAATTCTATTAGCGCTGAAAGCAGGGTTACGCATTGGAGAAATAGCCGCGCTAACATGGGAAGATGTTGATCTAAATAACCGAGTGATAAAGATTGAAAATACCTATCAACGAATTCCCAAGGAAAGCAGCAACGCGAAATCGGAACTCCTTTTAGCATCTGCTAAGACTCTCAATTCAGTTCGAATAATACCGATTGGAGCGGATCTTTATCAGTTGTTAAAAAGAAGACAAAACATAGCTCAGGGTCCTTATGTTTGTTCAGAAACTCAACGCCCACGAGAACCTCGTCTGATCACCTATCATTTCCATCAATTATTAAAAGAATGTGGATTGAAAAATATCCATTTTCACCAACTGCGGCATACATTTGCAACGAGGTGCATGGAGGCACAAGGGAACGTTACCGCTATTAGTGCATTGCTAGGCCATGCTTCTACACAGATGACGTTGGATATCTATACAGATGCTGATACCACTAGTTTGAAGGAAACGATTTTGAAAAAGGAAAAGGCACAAAACTAATTAAAAAAATAGTTTAACCCGTCATTAGTCGTCAATTGTGTGAAAGAAAGTCTTTATCATCAATGCTTATTGGCTATTACCTAGTATACACAATACTAGGTAATAGAAAATCCTTAATACATGTAAAGACAGGGGGTTATTTTAACATACTAATTATTAGTTAAAGGGTTTCATAAATTTTTTTTATTTGCTTTTTAGTGAATTTAAACTGGAGGGATGAAGATAGTTCAAATTCTAGCTTTGAAGAAAAATAGAATCCGCTTTTTGAACAAAGGAAGTAGATAAGTCAGTCCATTTTTCTTTCTTACACTGCTTTTAAGCGAATTATCTATGGTACAGGGTATTTTTAACCAAACGAATTATGGGGGGATCATTAGTGAAAAATAAGACTAGATTATTAGCAGCAACGATCATTTTGACTTCGCAATTAGTATTGCCAGCCACTAGTTTAGCTGCTACACAGCAATCAGATGAGAGCGTTTCAAGTATATCGCAGAGTCAGAAAACTAGCGAGACAATCAGCAGTACATTGGACAGTTCAACAAAAAGTTCAGACAGACAAAGCAACGATGAAGTAAAAAATGAAAAGACTGCGCCTGCGAATCCGACGGCAGATTCAGCTAAAGACGCAAACGATGAATCTATTGATGATTGGATGCCCGATAAAAATCTTCAAGCGATCGTGGCGGGTATTCTTGGAAAAAATGATTTTACAAAAGAAGACATGTTGTCTATTACAAGTGCTTCTGTTGACGACGTAACAGTCAAAGATGTAAAAGGTATATCTTATGCAAAAAATCTAACTAGCTTAACAGTAACAAATTCTGATCTTTCAAATACCGCCAATATGGCAGAGATAGGAACCTTATCCAAGTTAGAAACGATTGTAGCCACGAATGATAACCTTAAAGATTTTTCATTTTTAGCAAGTTCTCAATTGATTTCATTAACGAATGTAGATATCTCTTATAATAGCTTAACCAACTTGAATAGTCTAAAAGGTGCAAGTTTTCCAAAAATGGAAACGCTCAATATATCCAATAACCAGCTAACGGATATAACTATATTAGAGAACATAGACGTACCGAAGTTGAAAATATTGAATGCAAGCTTTAATAAAATTAGTGATATCACACCTATTAAACATTCTCAGATCGTAAGTGTTGAGCAGTTGATCGTAGCAAATAATTTAATTGAAGATACCAGTGCATTTAAAGATTCCACATTAACTAATTTAAAAATGTTGGATGTTTCAAATAATAAAATAAAGGATATCTCTGTTATGAAAGGCCTGCAAAGCAGATATCCTAATTTACAATCTTTTAACGCGTCAGGAAATCAAATCTCGGATATCACATTTATGGAAGGGTACAACTTAACTACTGCTAACGCAGCTTTTGGACAAACATATGTCCAAGATATAACGATGGTGCGGTCAATCGATCCAGAGAAAAAATATTACACGATCCCATTACCTATCAAAAGCGTTTCTTTTGCCTTCAACGAAGAAGGAACGATCAATGTAACACCTGATGCAGAGAATGAGGGTTTAAACCTTATGTCTGGTATGGGAATGGGGAGTCCATTCCACGTAAATTATTTTAATGGAGATTTTGGTTCTTTTTGGGATGGCACCGCAACTAGTACTGCAGGAATTAAGTCTTTGGCAGTAACAGCACCTCAAGGCAACAACAATTCTATGTATAGTTTTGGGTGGACAGGGGCAGCTGGTGTATTTCAAGGGCAAGCAAATATTTACGTGAATTGGATAGATGCCCAAGCACCAGTTATTGAGGCTGCCGATCAAACGATACAAGTAGGTGATACCTTCGATCCAAAGGCTAAAGTAACTGCCTATGATCAACAGAAGGATGGATCAGATAAAGTTGATCTAACAAAAGATATCAAAGTTCTAGAAAATAATGTAAACACTAAAAAGCCAGGTGTCTACCCAGTAAAATATTCTGTCACAAATTCCTATGGAGTTAAAACGGACAAATCGATCTCGATTACTGTAGAAGATAAAAAAGCGGATACCGCAAAAGTAACTTTTAATGCAGGAAAAGGTGGATCATTGTCAGGTAATACAACGCTAGAAGTCCCTAAAGGAACGAAAGTGACAGACTTACCTAAAACAGTAGCAAATAAAAATAATATAGAAGATATTTACTTTTTAGACTGGTACCAAAACGGGAAAGTGGTTAATCCCAAAAATGTAACGATCAATGGAGACACAACCTTTACGGCAAAATTTGGCGCAGCGGTCTATCGTTTATACAATAAAAATAATGGGGACCATCTGTTGACGAAAAATAAAAATGAGAAAAATAAAATTGCAGCTAAAGGTTGGAAAGTCGAAACAAATCCTAAAAATGAATACGGAAGAGCTGCCTTTTATGTGCCAGTTCAAGAAGATAGTGCCGGTAAAAAACAAGTTTATCGTATCTACAATCCTAACAGTGGAGAACATTTCTATACGACGAATAAATCTGAAGCAGATGCTGCTGTGAAGAAAGGGTGGCGCCATGAAACCGACAGTAATTATACTTGGGTATCAGAAGGAGATGTGAAAATATATCGAGAATTCAATCCCGATGTACACACTGCAGGCAGCCACAACTTTACTACAGATTTAAAAGAGCATAAAAACGTTGTGGCTCATGGATGGCGTGATGAATCAAAAGATAGCTCTTTATGGACAGTATTAAAAGCAGGATTTTAACACTAAAAAAGTCATTAACTGCTTTGACTAAAAGGGAACAGCGACATGATTATAGAAAAATTTCCCCTTCTGTTTCTCTTTACTCCCAATCATCACGTTTAGATGATTGGGAGTTTTTTATTTGGATGACGTCTGTGAGGAAAAAATATTTATAAATCGAGAAGGACGACGATTAAATTCAATCGCAAACAAAAAATGCACGGCTCAAGAAGAACTGCGCAATTCTGTTCGTTTTTCTATAGAAAATTGTTCAGCAGAAGGAGCCGCGAAGCTTTTATTATTAGGGGTCAATCTTTGCGGATCTTAGATACATGCTTACTGCGTCCGCCGATTTTTGAGGCAAAGTGATCGGATTCTCGTTTACTAGGGAAAACTAACAATTTCTCAGGGTCTTTGTCACGGGTGCGTTGGCCTTCTTTACCGATGTAACCATGTAAAACTTTGACAACATACATACGATCACCTGCTTTTGAAGTTTAGCTTATAGTATACGGATGAAAAAAAGGAAAGCAATGTTTCTGCTTCATACCAAAAAACATTTGTGCAGATGCACAAATGATACTGTTAATCTGCCAATTCTATTTGAGTGTCAAAATATTAAAATGGAAACGTAATCAAAAATAAGGGAGAGAATTCACATGGCGAGTATTACGATTCCGTGGTATGCGGCGATTATAGGTTTGGTTTGTGCAATACTTTTGATTTTAAAGAAAATGAATCCGGTTTATTCATTGTTTTTAGGGGCGATTATAGGTTGTCTAATCGGAGGCGCCTCATTAAATGATACAGTGAATATCTTGATTAGCGGCACGCAAAGTATCATGGGGACTGCAATCCGAGTCTTAGCAGCAGGGATGCTGGCGGGTGTAATGATGGAGTCTGGTGCGGCAGAGTCGATTGCACACGCGATCGTTAATAAGCTTGGTACGAACAAAGCGCTCTTATCTTTAGCATTGTCTACGATGATCATCACGGCAGTGGGCGTATTCATTCCAGTAGCTGTATTGATTGTTGCGCCGATTGCATTGTCAGTAGGAAAACAGACGGGAATCAGTAAGCTAGCATTATTGACAGCGCTATCTGGTGGAGGAAAAGCGGGTAATATCATTTCTCCGAATCCGAATACGATTGCAGCGGCGAATGGGTTCAAATTAGATCTTAGCAGTGTCATGATCGCTGGGCTCGTCCCTGCACTTTGTGGGCTGGCAGCGGCTGTCATTATTGCCAGTTTGATCAAAAAGAAAGGGATCATGGTACAAGAGAGTGACATCGCAGATGAAGAGGGAAAACCATTGATGCCTTTAAGTAAAGCCTTGATTGCGCCAGTTTTGTCCATCGTCTTGCTGCTGATCAACCCAATAGGAACGATGCTCCATATTCAAGCTTTATCGAATTTGAAAATTGATGCCATGTACATCTTACCTTTTGCATCCGTTGTTGGTACGATTGCAATGGGACATGCACGACAAATCCGCGATTATTCAAAAGCTGGTATCTATCGTGTGACAGATACCGTTCTGATTTTAATCGGTGCAGGGGCGATCGCGGGTTTGATCTCGGTCTCTGATCTATCGAAGCAAGTCGTTCATTTAATCTCCATCACAGGCATATCAGGAACATTCTTAGCACCTATATCAGGTATTTTGATGGGACTGGCAGTCGGTTCGACTTCTACCGCCGTTATTTTGGCGACGGGTTCATTCGGAAATGCGATCCTTGCAACAGGAACCTCTTCATTAGCAGCGGCAGTTATGGTCCATACAGGTGCTACAGTGATTGACAGTGTGCCGCAAGGAAACTATTTTCACATCACCGCCAATAGTATGCACATGTCCATCAAGGAACGGATGAAAGTCATTCCTTATGAGATTTGTGTAGGTGGGGTCATGACGATCGTTGCAACGGTTTTATACGGATTTATTTTGAAGTAAAGGAACTTATTTTACCAACTGGCTTGTAAGTATGCGAAGAGTTAAGATTATTTTTAGATAAGGAGAATGACCATGAAAAAAACGTTTGTGTTAGCGCCGGATTCTTTCAAAGAAAGTATGAGCGCTAAAAAAGCCTGTGAGGCAATGGAGCGAGGGATTCGCAAAGTCCAGCCGAACGCGGAGGTCATTCATATTCCAATGGCTGACGGAGGAGAGGGAACGGTAGATGCCTTAGTCGATGGCAGCAAAGGGACACGTATTTCAGTTGAGGTCTCTGGGCCGATCCCTACAGAAAAAGTTTCGACATATTACGGATTGCTGGCGGACGAAGAGACTGCAGTCATGGAAATGGCCAAAGCCAACGGCATCGAACTTTTGGCTGAGAATAAGCGAAATCCCCTGATCACCTCTACCTACGGAACGGGTGAAATGATCAAAGATGCGTTAGAAAAAGGGGTAAAGAAAATCATCATCGGCATCGGCGGCAGTGTGACGAATGACGGCGGAGCCGGGATGGCACAAGCTTTAGGCGCCCGTCTGTTAGATGAAGAAAACAACGAATTGCCTGTTGGCGGCGGCGCCTTGGGAAGACTGGCAATGATTGATCTTAAGCCATTAGATCCGCGATTAAAGCAGACAGAGATCATTATTGCCAGCGATGTCACCAATCCTTTGACTGGACCAGATGGCGCTTCGGTGGTCTTTGGGCCGCAAAAAGGTGCGACACCTGAAATGGTCAAAGTATTAGACGACAACCTCGCTCATTACGCGGCCGTTATCAAAAAAGAGTTCGCCATAGATATTGAAGCCAAACCCGGTGCAGGTGCCGCGGGAGGGTTGGGCGCCGGACTTTTAGTCTTTGCGGGAGCGAAGATGCGTTCAGGAGTCGATCTAGTGATCGAGTTGACGCACTTGGAGGAGGCGATCTTGCAGGCGGATTACGTGTTCACTGGTGAAGGCGGCATGGATTTTCAAACCAAGTTCGGAAAAGCACCTTATGGTGTAGCAAAGGTTGCCAAAAAGCATCATAAGCCTGTCTTTGCATGCGCAGGATCTATTGGTGAACAAGTTGACGTGCTCTATGACGAAGGCATGACAGCTATTTTTGGGATATTGGCTAAAGTAGAGTCCATAGAGGCTGCGTTGCAGTCAGGAGAGCGCAATTTGGAACGAACCGTCGAAAATATCGTGCGTGTTTTATCTGTCTAAGCGAAGCGGATATTTTGTCATCTATGAAAAGATCGCTAAACTAAGAATAAAGCAAAGCATGTGTAGGGCGGGAGAACAGTGAGCAATTTATTGACGAAGGAACAAGCCAATTTGATCGTGCAGAAGTTGATGTCTGATATTCCTTATAATATTAATATCATGAACGAGCAAGGGTTCATCATTGCAAGTGGGAAGAAAGGAAGAATCGGCGAACGTCACCGCGGCGCTGAGCGAGCCATTTCTCAAGGTCAAATGGTTGAAGTCTACAAGGATACATCCTTAGAAAAAAGAGGTACTAATGAACCAATCATCTTGAATGGGGAATTATTGGGAGTAGTAGGAATCTCTGGTGAACCGGAAGAAGTGCGCCCCTTCACCAAGCTTGTAAAGTCCATCGTGCTTCTCTTAGTTGAAGAGCTCAATGAATTCAGTAAAAAGGAAAAGAAAAATCAGCAGAAGCGTGATTTTTTAAACGAACTGCTTGCGACGAAAGAACGGTATGAGGAAGCAACGGTCCACAGAGCGTTGGAGGCGTATGGCATCAATTTACTGATGCTGAATCGGTGTGTTTGGGCATCTGAACAAGAGGATTTGCGTCTACTGTTTCCTTTACATGAAATATTTGAATGGAATGGTCGTTATTTGGTTTTTGTAGATACAGAGACAACGATTGATCAGTTGAAAGGCTCTCTGATCGTAAGCCCACCACGTCTGAATTTGGGAGAATGCTTGAAAGAGGTGGAGAATACCTATTTGTATCTGCTCTTTTTAAAGATTCCGATGACTCAGCTCTTTTTCACAGAGTCCTATTATTATGCGCAGTTGTTTGATTTTCCGCTGTCTGTAGACTCTATACTGTTAAAAAAAGTGGAAACAATCTATGAAGAGTACTATGAAACACTGATTTGTCTGGCTGAGACTAGTACAAATATCAAGGCCGGAGCAGAGCATCTGCACATCCATCGAAATACCTTAAATTACCGAATCCAGCGTATCTCAGAGTTGACTGGAAAAGACCCGCGGACATGGTCGGATCTTTGGCTATTGATGTATCACTTTGCCTATTGCTTTAAAAGACGATTGAATTAGAAAGACGTATCTAATTCAATCGTCATTTTTTGCGTTTAAAAATAATCATAAAAATTCAATTATTTTACTTATCAAAAATAAGAATAAATGCTAACAAGAATGGTGTTTATTAGTGTGTACCTATCCTTTTTTTGAAGCCGAAGTCCCTTCCTGTCGCTACATTTATTTTATTAATAAAACCTCCTAATTACTTGTTTAAAGCCTTTTATATGTTCTTTTTCAGACAGATTTTTTCTAATTGTTGACGATTGATTTATGAGAGTTTAATTGTTACTAAAATAACAATCGTTCTGTTATTATCATCTTTAGGATTCTTATTTTTATCCTTATTTTTACCCAAAGAACATAAAAATGAATGAAGATGAGATCTGATGCAACGAGCAATTGGTTGCAAAACTGAAAAGAGGTGTGATAAATGCGAGAGGCTTTTTTTAGTAAAAAAGTTCGGACCATCCTTGTTTTTTGTCTCTTCTGTTTTTTTACTGGTTTTTCAGTCTTTCTGATAGGATCACCAACTATCCAAGCGGTCACAGGAAATCCTGCCGTTCCTAAAGGGGCAATCTCCGTAGACGGAATTTTTGCTCCACCCAATATACAAACGAAATCAGGGGGGACAAGCGGGAATACCGGTGTCACTGTAGGACCAAGCACTGAAAATAATGGGGTTCCCTTCTCGGAAGTAACGTTATCTGGTCAACAAAACGCCGTATCCATCTGGTCGGATGCCCCGTATCGAATGGACTTCTCGAAAAGCTTTCATGGACGAGCGTATGTCAACTTTGGAACAGTACAAGCGGATGGTTTTGCGTTTGTGATGCAAAATGATAGTCGAAAAACAGCTGCTTTGACCAAGGCGTTATCCGGAAATGATGGTCAAAATCTTGGGGTTTATGGAGATTCAGGATCAAGTGCATTTTTTGGAGTTCTAGTATCGACTCCTGAAAAAAAAGCAATTCAAAACTCAGTATCCATTGAGTTCGATTTATATGCTAATATCAGCGGCGATAATATGTACGATGCTGATTTTCCTAAAGTTCCACATATGGCTTATAGCTTTCCAGGTGATTTGAATAAAGGATATGTTTCAAATGGATCTAACGGTAACAATTGGACAGAATATGGTGGGGGAGTAAAAGCTAAAGTCCATCACTACAGTCCGCAGCTTCTGAACGGAATTGTAGGAAATACTATTCAGGACAATACGTGGTATGAATTCCGTTACGATTTTGACAAGACAAGCGCTTCTTTTACCTATTATTTGATGAATCCGATGACAGGTGCTAAAACCCCTGTCACGTCGATCCCTTGGTCAGATTTAAGTTCTGCGCTGAAATTATCTGAGAACAATAATAAGGCATACTGGGGATTTACAGGATCGAATGGTGCGGCAAATGGCGAGGTCAAATTTGTCTTTACGCAAGTTCCCGTCGATCTAGATGCTGGATTAAAAAATGATGTCTCGAGTGGTCAAGCCTCCATTGTTGACCCTAGTGGGAACGACAACTATCAAGCATCGCTTCCTGCTGCGCAATACGGTGACCCAGTGACGATGAGAAGTCACTTTTCTGTGATGCAAGGAGAAGATTCTTTAGCTGTCAATGACTGGGATACTGTGATCAATCCAACTGTTTTTGATTTAACAAAATCCGTAACTAATGTTCAGGCAATCATTGACAATAAGGTGATGCAAGGAACGGTTATTGAACAGGATGCGGTCAGCGGCCAAGTCAAAGTAACGTTTCCTGGGTTGAAGCTGCCGCCAGGAAAAGCGATTGATCTTCAATACACGGCACAGACGAAAGCGACGGGAGAAACACAAAAAACAATGTTATCTAGCTCTATCCATACGACAGAGTTAGGAAATAATACACCGAGAACATTTCCAAGCAATCCTGTGTCTTTTTGGACGCATGCGGAAGCACCGACGCAACTAGACTGGGATCAGAGTACGACGAATCCTGTCAAAGAAATCAATGTAGATAAGTCGGAGCTTACTCAAGGATACCAAGGAACGTTTCTTTGGAACGACTCAGACAACGGTGAAAAAGTGCAGTTTTATTTAAAAAAAGGCAATGAAACGATTCAGAAACTGCCTCAATTAACAACAAACGGAACACCGACACAGCAAACGGCAAATTTCACGATCCCGAACGACAAAATAACGTATGGGGAAAATGATTTGAAAGTAGAGGCTTATCATTTAGACAAGGATGCAAAAGAGATCAAGGAAAAAAACAGTCTCACATTAAAACTAAATGTAAGCGGGAAGTTGATCCTTCAATCTGCGCCTTCTGCATTAAAATGGACTGGTCGTTTGGCTGGAGATTCAAAAGGAACTTTGACGCGGGATGCCGGGAACACAATGGCACTTAACGTGTTGGACAGCCGAGAAAAGGATCATGAGTGGTCGGTTGGAGTCACTGCAGAAACGCAGCCTCAAACGCCTTTTCATTTGGTTTGGCGGCAAGCAAATGCATCGGATCAGCCAATCACTGATACGCCGATCCCGGTGATGAATGCCAGCAGTGTTTCAGCAAACAATTATGTCTATTCCGAAGAGTGGAAGGAATCTGAAGGAGTATTGCTGCAAAGCAAGGAGTATTTGCACGTCGGCGATTACAGCGGGAAGATTCTTGTTCATTGGAACCTTTATGACACAGAAACACCAGAATAGGGGAGAAAACACGCATGTTTAAAGCATTCAGCATATGGATTCTATTACTCGGCAACATGATCTGCGGCGGAACATCGGTGCTTGCGTCTGAACAATCAAACGTGACTTCGGATGAACAGTCCGTCATCTTCCGTTTGATCGATAAAAATCCCAATGTTGCGCATGACGATCACTTGTCTCCGAGAAGAGGACTCAGCAGTATCAAAAAAGGCGCTCCTACAATAGTCATATTTGGTAAAAGATGGCATATGCTGCCTAAAACAAATGATACAAACCTAGTGCTGCTTTCCTTTATCGGAACATTGCTAGTGGGACTGGTACTGCTGATTTTTTGGAAACGAAGGAGGAAGCAGGATGAAGAGGAAACAAAGAAGCGCTAAGTTTGTTCTAATAGGACTGTGTCTTTTTGGTCTGACCGCCGCTAAGACGAGTGTCCAAGCACAAAAGGAGACACCTGTTTCGATCAGAATCGTGGAAACGCCGATTCGGTTAGAGAAGGTCAGTGCACCGACCTTCGGTACCTATGAACGATCAGTCAGATCACAGGAATTGCGAGCAACAAGCGACTTAACGATCCAAGTGAAAGACCTGCGGGAAAATAAAAAAACGCCGTGGCGCCTGTATTACCAGCTAAGCAGTTTTTCAAATGGGAAAGAATATGCCGTATTTCTTGATTTAGGAAAAGGACACTTACGCACCTTAGATAACGGACAAGAGGTTTCATCGGAGCCAAAAAAGGTATCACTGCGATCAAATGAAACCAAGACCCTCGTGACTGCCTATTCGACGAAGGCATCAGAATACCGCTATCGGATCAACAAACAAGCAATCAAACTGACGATTCCGGGAAACCTCCCTGAAGGAGACTTTGTTGCGAAACAAACTGTGACATTAGTGAATATCCCAGAAGCAAATTAGAAAAAAACTTTAAGGAGAGAATCACCATGAAAAAAACTATTTATTGTCCTTCGTTGCATTTAGCACAATAGCAGTAGCATTTGGCGTGACTAGCGCCCATGCTGACGCTGCACCTGATCAGCAAAAAAATACACCGACTATCGTAACGATCCAAGACGATACAGATACGAAGGCTGATCCTACTGCCCCTAATGAAAAATTATTGACACTAGAAAAAGTACCAAGCAATTACAATTTTGAATCCAAATTGCAAAATAATCAGTACGCGATTGCCAGTGGAACGATCACGGACGGGTCTATCGATGTCTTTAATGATACGATCGCTAGAGACTGGTCTGTCAAAGCCTCTGTTGATGGCAATACGATCACACGAAATGGGGATTCCAAGACCTTCGCAGTGACTTCTTTCAAAGTCAACGATCAAGAACTGACAAACGGTACAGGCGTCGACGGTATCGTGGCCAAAGCGCAAGCCGCAAAAACAGACACGAATAATACAGGTGTGATCAAAACATCTGTGACCGCGATTTCGATTGGATTTACGGATACGGATAAAGCACTGAGAGTAAATGATAAGTTAGCAGGGAAGATCGATTATCAATTGTTCAACACCGCGGATGCCCAATAAGGCGCTAAGAAGCGAGGAGAAAATACGATGTTCAAACACTCATTGATGCGACTGGCGGGAGTGATTCTATGTACCTTTCCGTTGCTGACTCCAACAGTCACCCACGCAGCGGACGTAGGCTACGATGTCCAGGCGGTGATTCCTGAAAATCAGGTAGACAAAACAAAAAGCTTCTTTGATCTACGGATGCAGCCGGATCAAAAACAAACAATCTCAGTAAGGATCAATAACACTTCGGACCAAGATTCGGAATATAAAGTCACCATTAATCAAGCATATACCAGTGACCAAGGATTCATTGATTACAGTGATCCCAAAAAAGCAGCAGAAAATGAGTATCCCTATGCGATCCATTCGATTGCGAAGGTCGACGATCAGGTCAGGGTTCCTAAGAATAGTAGTAAAGAAGTACCTATCACGCTTTCGATGCCCAAAAAATCATATGATGGACAAATTTTAGCTGCGATCCAAGTCGTGAAAACAGATAAAGAATCCGAGACGGGCATCTCTAATAACTATGGGTATATTCTTGGGCTGAAATTGACAGAATCCGATGCCGCGACCAAACGTCAGCTCACACTTACCAGTGTCAAAGCGGCTGAAAGCTTTGGCAAGACAAGCGTAGTAGCAGCGTTAAAAAATCCTACGATGGATGCTTATGGTCATTTGAAGTACGAAGCTGAAGTAAAAAAGGCCTCGTCAGGATCGGTCGTTCGCACCGTTTCCTACGACAACGATATGCAAATCGCGCCGAATTCAACGTACCACTTTGCCATCGACTGGCAGAATAAGAAGTTGGAAGCTGGAAAATACGATTTGCACTTAAAAGTCTCCGATGCGAAAAAGAACTTATGGACATTTGACCGTCCCTTTACTATTTCCAAAGAACAAGCGAAGGATGTCAATGAAGCGACGATCGAGGCAACAGACAATGACCGTTTGCCTAGTTGGGTCTTCGTCGTTATTGGGATTTTGTTGGCGATCATCCTATTAGGAATCATTTGGTTGCTCTTGGCCAAACGCAAAAAGAAAGACGATAAAGAGATAAAATAAAGAGGATCGTGCGGGTGCACGATCCTCTTTTTACGCGGCTTTCGATAGGTTCAAATCTTTTTCATTGAAGGTATCGCCGTGTTCTAAATCTCCGTATTTGTAGCCTCGCTTGAACCAGTTGATTCGCTGTTGGCTGGTGCCGTGAGTGAAGCTGTCTGGAACGACATAGCCTTGATATTCTTTTTGGAGCGTGTCATCTCCGATCGCGTTTGCGGCAGTGATTGCTTCATCAATGTCGCCTTCTTCCAAAATTGGTTGTCCCTGATAGGTTTCACCAGAGAGGTATTTGGAGAAGCAGCCGGCTAAGTAATCTGCTTGCAGCTCCAAGCGAACGCTGTATTGATTGTATTCAGTCTTAGAGACACGTTGGCGAATTTTGTCCAATTGCTTTGAAATACCCAGCTCATTTTGGACATGATGTCCGACTTCATGAGCGATCACATAGGCCATCGCGTAATCACCAGTTGCTCCATAGTTGTTTGACAGCTCATCTGCAAAGCTTAGATCTAAATAAACATTTTGGTCCGCGGGACAATAAAACGGACCGACTTGCGAGGTTGCTTGTCCGCAGGCAGAATTGACACTATCGGTAAATAAGACAAGCTTCGGATGTTGGTAAGGCTCATTCAACTCTTCGAACTCACCATTCCAATAATCCTCTAAATGAGCAAAAACAACTGCCGCAAATTCCTTTTCATCGGTATATTCCTTGGAAGAGACATTCTCCGTCTCGTAAGTCGCCGGTGTGACGCCTCCTCCTAATGTATCAGTGACGGTACCTAGATCTCCGCCTGAGAGAAAGAAAACAATGATAGCAATCAAAAATACTCCGACCCCGCCGCCAGCAGCGATCTTGCCAGTCGGTCGTCCGCCCCTTGAACGGTCTTCTACATTTGAACTTTGTCGATCTCCTCGCCAACGCATAACAGTTCCCCCTTTATTTTCACTTTTATTTTAGAGGAAAATGCTACAGCCACCAACGATATCGCTCGCGTTGAATTACTGTTGCTTTATTAAATAGTAGAAAAGCGATTCCCAAGAACAAAAAAATTAAAATCGTTAAAACATAGACAAATGGTTCACTTAATTGAAGAAAAATGACGAGTGCCGATTTTTGGCTGAAAGAAAATGGTGTTTAAATAAGTAATTATTCACTAATGGAGAAAAGGGGAAATTCTTCGACAGGAGAGATAAATACTGATATATCAATGTTTTTAGCAGGGTTAATAGAGGTTCACTAAATAATGAATTTAATAAAAAACAATATTGAAATATATTTGTAACAATTCTTTTATATGCGTGATATATCACTATGTTAGAATTACTTCTGACCTTATGCGAAAGATAATTTTAATTCTACATAATAGCCGGAGGAATAACTCGTGAAAAAAAGTATATTATCAGCATTGTTAGTGTGTACAATCGCTGTATCAGCAGTTCCTAGTATCGCACTAGCGGATAATTATGACCAACAAATCCAAGAAAAAGATCAAAAGATCAATGAATTACAAGGCAAACAGTCGGGTGTTCAGTCACAGATCGACGGATTAACAAGTGAAATCGCAACAGTTAGCGGACAAGTAAAAGACTTAGAAGCGAAACAAGATCAATTAAATAAAGACACGATGAAGTTGCAAGATAAAATTGCAACATTGAAAGTACGTATCGCAAAACGTAACGAAGTTATCAAAAATCAAGCACGTGATACACAAGTGAAGGGTCAAGCGACCAGCTATGTATCAGCCGTATTAGATGCTGATTCATTATCAGATGTCATTGGCCGTGTTCAAGCGATGTCAACCATTGTCAAAGCCAACAAATCATTGATGGAACAACAAAAAGCGGATGAAAAAGCCGTTGAAGCGAAGGTTAAGGACAACGAAGCGAAAGTTGCTGAAGTTCAAGAAAATCAAAAAGAACTAGAAGCACAAAAGAACGAAATCGCGAACAAACAAGCAGAATTGAATGTTGTGAAAGCGAACTACGCTGCAGAACAAGCAACTGCGGAACAAGATAAATCGAAATTGAAGAAACAACAAGAAGAAGCGAAGGCAGAACAAGCGCGCATCTTGAAAGAGCAAGAAGAAGCAGCAAAAGCACAAAAAGCAGAGCAAGAACGTCAAGCAAAAGAAGCAGCGAAAGCACAAAAAGCCTTCGAAGACGCTCAAGCAAAAGCAGCGAAAGAAGAAGCTGCAAAAGCAGAACAAGCAAAAGAATATTCTGAAAGCTCGTCAGCTTCTTCAACAGAAGCATCATCAAGTGCAAGTGAAGAAAGCTCTACAGCCGCTTCAACTACTGAAACAAAAACAGAGCAAACAAGTTCTACTGAAAATTCAAAAACACCAGACCCAACACCGGCACCTACTCCTGCCCCAACACCTTCAACAGGCGGCGGAAACAAAGTAGACCACACCGGTTCAGGCAATATGTATGCAGTTGGTCAATGTACATGGTATGTGAAACAAGTTGCACCATGGGCTGGAACGTATTGGGGCAATGGGTGTCAATGGGGTGCTTCAGCAGCAGCTGACGGTTTCCAAGTTGATGGTACACCAGCAGCAGGCGCGATCGTAAGCTTTGGTCAAGGTCAATCTGTGGGAACATGGAATGCCGATCCTACTTATGGACACGTGGCGTATGTTCAATCATACAACGCTTCAAACAACACGATCACGATCACTCAAGGCGGTATGGGCTTCCCATCACCAACTGGACCAAACACTGCAACATTAAGTGCAGCAGGTCTAACATATATTCACCCATAAAAAACGAAAAAAACGAGTGTCCGAGAAATCGGGCACTCGTTTTTTTATGCGCTGAAATGGAAGAAGCCTCGGAAATCAACGTTCGCGCGGCTTCTTTTGATCGGTGGAAATGGCATAGATCGACAGCAGCAGGCAGACGACCGCTAAAAAGGTCATCACCCAAAACACATTGTGGAAGGCACGGAGAAAGTGAGCGCCCAGTTGAGGTGTGATGTAACGCACACCAGGTAATTGAGCAAAAAGGACTGCCGAAGCAATGCTGATCCCGAGACTCATTCCGATCGTTCTGAAAAAGGAAGTGAGAGATCCAGCAACGCCGGTGAATTGTTTCTCAACAAAGGACATCGCCAATGAATTATTAGGTGACAAAAAGATGCCCATGCCGACGCCGTTCAATAAAATAGGGAGCAGCACCAGCAGCCAGTTTAGCTGCAACGGGTAAAAGGTATACCCGATCTGTGAAAGAATCAAAACCAAAATTCCAGAGAGGATTAATTTACTCGAGCCGATCTTATCCGATAAACGTCCAGCGATGGGTGCGATGATCAGCATCACGACTGATTGCAAGACCATCACGAGACCGCTGATCATGGGATTGATTCGATGGAAGCTCTGCAAATAGAAAGGCAGCAGAATATTTGAAGCGACATTTGTCAGCATCGCCAAAAACAAGGCGAACATCGAAAGCATGAAGCGTTTGTTTCTTAACACATGTGGGGAGATCCAGGGACTTTCGCTGCGATCATCTTGGATGAAGGAGTAGACCGTCAAAGCGGCACCGATCAAGAAGGCCAAACTGCCGACCAAGTAACGCGCGCTGGCACTTTGGAAAAAGAGACTGGATAGGGATAAGACAATGATCCCAACAGAAAAAATTCCTTGTCCCAACCAATTCGCATTTTTTAACGGTTGTTCGATCGTTTGTTTAGTCATTTTTGGGAAGTGAAAGACGCGATAGCCGATAAGACTAAAAATCACACCTAAAGGGACATTGATCAAATAGATCCAACGCCAGGATAGTGCCGAAAGCAGCACTCCGCCAAGAGCGGGACCAGAGATCGCTCCCACCGATATGAACATCGAGATGATCGCCAAGGCAGTCCCTCGTGTTTCCGGAGTGGAATACTCTGTCGTAAGTCCAATGGAGTTCGCATGATCATCGCCGACCCGATTGCTTGGACGACCCGTCCTAGTAAAAGAATCGTAAAATTTGGCGAAAGGCCGTTGATGAGTGAGCCGATCGTGAATAACACGCCGCCGATCAGAAAGATGAATTCTTTTGACAATAAATCTCCGAGGTGACCAAAGGCGACGAGCAAGATCGTTGTAGTGATCAAGCCGATCTGGACGATCCAAGTGGCTTCATTGTTTGTAATGGTCAGTGCACGGCTGATCGTCGGCAGAGCCAAATTCGTACTCTCACCAGAAAGAGAGGTGATAAAAGAGAAAAGGCCTAATATAATAATCGATTTACTTAGTGTTCGTTGTTTTTCCATGATGATCGCTCCTACGATTTAGAAATGGTACTCGGTCCTATTATAGGAACAATCCACGAAAAATACGACGATCTTGTATCGCTGCGCCGGCGCTTCTCATTAAAGGTTCTTCTTTTTCCCCGTGTTCTCGGGACTATCAAAATCTACTGATTCCGTTATAATGGACAAGTATGATTTTTTACATAGAAGGGAACCACTAAAGCATGTTTACAAAGTTTTCAAAGGACATACGCTCAGATTTGTTCAAAACAAAGTCAGATGAGCTTCAAGATAAAGAGACACTTCGACGATTAACCGAAGCAAATGGCGGCAATGCCTTTAGCGATGAACAGTTAACGGCTATTCGATTTCCTATGCAGACACATTTACGAATCATCGCAGGAGCAGGAAGCGGTAAAACGCAAACGATTTGTGCCAAAGCTGCCTACCTCGTACTGGAACAAGGAATTGACCCAAAGGCGATCATGATGTGCACCTTTTCTCGAAAGGCAAAACTAGAAATGGAGGCGCGGGTCAACCACTATTTGGGCGGCAATGCCCGGATCAACGTTCAAACATTCCATGGCTGGTTCAATGGGGAATACAACGCGTTGACCCGCCGCGACCCTCGCTTGAATCAATGGGGGATCGAAGGAACGATCGATGAGGACCAATATTATCAAACACTGACTCAGCTGATCAAAAAGTACAAGTTGTATAATTTTGATAAATTTGATGAACGGACGATTGCTTCTCGAATCAGCTATTGGCGCAACATGGGCTATTCGGATGACGAAATGGTAGGGTTTGTGGAAAAATATTTCGATGATGAAGATCTGATCCTGAACCACTCGTTAAGTACCGTTTTCCAACAATTTTTGGCGGAGCTGGCAATGCTGAAGAAGTCCCAACGTTTTATTACGTTTGATGACATGCTGTTCAATCTTAAGCAGATGTTGGAAAATGACGCCGACGCACGTCAGATTCTACAGGAAAAGTACCGCTATATTTTTATTGATGAGTTTCAAGACATCAATCCCTTGCAGAAACAAATCATCGCCTTGATCTGTCCGCCGGATAAGCACTTGAAGCAAACGGCTGCAGGAAAACTGATCATCGTCGGCGATGACGATCAAAGCATCTATTATTTCCGAGGAGCAGAACCTCGTTATATCAAAGAGTTTGAGCAGGAGTATCAGCAAACGTCGCTGCAACTGATGACGAATTACCGGTCAGAGGCGCCGATCGTTGAAGCGGGAAATCGCCTCATTCAATACAATGGTCACGATCGTCTAGAAAAGACGATGATCGCCAATAAAAAAACGTCTGAGCATGAGTGCTATGGCATTGGATTCAAAGATGACGACGAAGAAGCCGCTTGGATCGGAATGAAAATCCAGGAACTGACACGGCAGACAGCGGGAAAAGATGGGCGTCCAAATTATCGTGAGACGATGGTCTTATACCCAACCAGGGTGCAACTGCGTTCTTTGCTAAAGCAATTAAAAAAACAAAAAGTTCCCTTTGTTACACCCTCGAATGACGACTTGCTGGGAATCTTTGGTTTGCCTCCATTCAAGACGCTTTTCCAACAATTAGAGCTGCTGGCTTCGGCATCGTCGATCCAGCAGAAAAACGAGGCGCTGAAAAAGATCATTCAGCAGTATGCGTTTCTCCATTTTATTAAATTTGGTGCCAGTGCCGCCTTTAGTGAGAAATTGTTTAGTAAAAACAAATTCAAGGTCAAGGATCTCGTCGCGTTTTTAGTCAGTGAACGAAACCTTTCTCAGGCTTCACAGGAGCAGGCAAAGCAATTTTTCAAGCAGATCTATCTGTTTTATCAACAGCAGCAATTGGAATTAGCTGAACTGGCGGAGGCGCTGCTCGCGACACCTAAATTCAAAAAAGAATTGAGTGACGAAGAGTGCGATTGGCTAAGGAAAGAATTGATAGCGGCAAAGGATTGGCCCGGTCTGCTGGAGGCCTATCAGCAAGCCAGTGAACAGAACCAATCGATGAAGAAACGACTGCAGGATTACGACCAAGAAAAATTAAACGCAGTCTATTTACTCTCAATCCACGCCAGCAAAGGCTTGGGGAAGAAGACGGTTTTCATTAAAGGTGTCTACCAAGATGCGCTGCCTAATCACCACACGGTGGAAAAGGCCGAGTGTGATCTGCAACGAGCCAAAGAAGAAGCGGCTCCCCCTACGACGATGGAGGAGCAACGCCGTCTGATGTATGTGGCTCTCACTCGCGCAAAAGAAAACCTATATGTCACCTATCCTAAAACAGTCAACAACAAGACGGTCACGGCTTCCCCTTTCTTAAAAGAAGCAGGATTGCCCCTCAAAGAATATCAAAAAAATAGTATACTATAGGAAACAGGAGGGTGTATGACGAAGGTAAGAATAGAAGTGGGAAATGCTGGGTATTTGCGAGCTGCGAGCTGTTTTATTCGTATGGAGGTATTTGTACGTGAACGAGCGTTAGCGATGACGGATGAATTCGATCAAAACGATACGCCGGATACAGTATACAGCGTTCTTTTTGCGGGAGATCTCCCTGTAGCGACCGCGCGCTTTTTGTTGGATGAGGAGGGCACTGCTCGAATTGGCCGTGTGGCGACACAAAAGGACTACCGAGGCAAGCAGTTAGGCCGACAAGCAGTCACTGTGCTAGAGATATTTGCGAAAGAAAAACAGACGAAACAAGTCCTGATCCATGCAGAATTAACGGCGGCCGCCTTTTATGAACAATTGGGTTATGTTCGAATGGGCGAGCGTTACGAGGAAGATGGCGTACCTTGTATAACACTGGTAAAAAAACTGTAGGTGAAACCGAAAGGGTGGAGGAGTTATGGTGCATCAAGAACAAGCATTGACGTCTTTTCAAGCTGGAAAAAATTGTTGTCAGGCTGTTGTCGAGGCCTATTGCGAGGAGATGGGGATCTCTGAGGAGGAGGCTCATCTGTTAGGGGCCAGTTATGGCGGAGGAAACTATCAAGGCCTTTGCGGTGCGTTGGCGGGAACCTATATCGTCGCGAACGCCCTCAAGGGGACCCTTGACGAATCCGATCCTGCGAAGTGTCAGGCAGACAAGGCAGGTAATCGTATCGTTGCGATGACGTAAGCCTTTGAACAAACCTGCGGCTCGCTGTATTGCGGGAAGCTGATCGATAACCGTCCTTGTCTAGAGTATGTTCGTAGGGCTCTGGACATCCTGGAAGAACATTTAGCCGAATAAGCAGTGGGGCCCTCTCCGTAAAACTATGGAAGGGGCTTTTTTATTCATTCAGAAAAGAAGCGCTGTACAAAAAGAGTTTGTCAAACGCCACATGCTATGTTACGATTTTCACTATCCAGACAGGGAAAAGGAGAAGTAATGGAGAAACAGTGGAAGAAGATAGCTGCAACGAGCCGTTCAATAATCAAGCTAGTAAAAGAGTACGCAGTGATCGGTCTGTTTAGATGGAAAAAGCAAATCGCCAGCGGTCTGATAGTGATCAGTGTTCTGCTATTGCTGACGCTTATCAATACACTGATGCCCCATAATTCTGCTTGGCTGCAGGGAAAATGGTTCAGCCAGTCAGTGAATTATTCCTTTAAGCCTGGAAACGAAGCATTTACGAGCTGGACGATCAAGTGTAGAAATAAAGTCGCGTTGAAGCAGGCCAAAGTCGCTGTTAATTCCACGAAAAAATGCGTGGTCATGACGGATGATGGCAACAATATCGAGTACCATGCGACACGAACCGGCAGAAAACAATTGGAATTGAAAATAGTAAGGGATGGCCAGTCTGACCAACTCATTGAATTAAGTAAAAAATAGCCAAGATCGCTCATCGATTCAAGATGTGCGATCTTTTTTCGTGAGAAGAACAATTCTTTGCGGGACTTCTAAAAAAAATAGTACTATCGGAAAATAGGATGAATAAAAAAGGGGATTTTGTCATGAAAGTTGTAGTAATCGGCGGAGTAGCAGGCGGACCTTCCTTTGCCACACGGTTGCGCCGTTTGAATGAAGAACATGAGATCGTTATTTATGAACGTGGAGAACATATCTCATATGCCAGTTGTGCGCTGCCTTATTATCTAGGCGGTGTGATCGAAGACTTGGATTCATTGATCGAGCGAACACCCGAAATATTAAAAGTCAAAAACAATATCGATGTCTTCACGAAACACGAAGTGACCGCTATTGATCCAGATAAGAAACAATTGGTCGTTAAAGACCTGGCAACAGGAGAAGAAACGACTACGAATTATGATAAATTGGTTATTTCCGCAGGCGCGCGTCCAACGCTTCCGCCGATCATTGGCGCAAACAAAGCAGAAAACGGGTTTGTTTTACGCAACGTAACGAATGCAGCGGAGATCAAAACCTTTATCGATGCTCATGATCCGAAAAAGGTCCTGGTTTTAGGTGCTGGAGTGATGGGACTGGAAGTAGCTGAAAACTTCAAACATCGCGGAATGGACGTGACATTAGTGGATCAATTGCCGCAGGTCGCCTTTCCTTATGATGAAGAAATTGCAGACTTGATCTACGATAAATTGATCGAAAATGGGTTGCACGTTCACTTGGAAACACGTGTAGAAGAGATTCGTCAATCCGGAAAAGACGTCGTTTTATCTGATGGCACGACGATCGATCCAGACATGATCCTCTTCGCTACCGGGGTCGCACCAAACAATGAAGTCGCAAAAACAGCAGGGATCGAGTTGTCCGACGATGGACAGATCATCGTCAATGATCAGCTGGAGACCAATCTTTCCGATATTTATGCCATCGGCGACATCATCAAAACGACCAGTGTAGTGACTGGATTGGCCACCTCAAGTATGCTGTCCAGCGCCGCAAACCGCCAAGGCCATATGCTGGCGGACATGATCAACGGCACACCGATGCGTTACCGAGGCTATGTCGGTGCGGGTGTCGCGAAAATTTTTGATTTTACTGCAAGCTATGCTGGAATGACGGAGCATGCGTTGAAGGCTGCGGGCGTGACCAACTACAAATCAGTTTTTGTAACGCCCTTTGATCATGCCTATTTCTACCCAGGTGCGACGCGACTGAATCTGAAGATCATTTTCGACGCGACAAGCGGGAAAATTTTAGGCGGGCAAGCAGTGGGTGAAAAGGGCGTTGACAAGCGTATGGGTGAATTGTCAGTGGCGATCACTGGAAATCTGACGGTCTTTGATTTACCAGATCTGGAATTGCCTTATTCACCGCCTTATTCAACCACCCGCGACCCATTGAACATTGCGGGATACGTGGCGATCAATCAAATGACGAATATTGTTGAAACGGTCAAGGCCTCCGATATCCCAGCAGAAGATCTGGCAACTGCCTTCTTCTTGGACATTCGCGAACCCGACAAGGCTAAATCCGGCAGTATCGAAGCCACGAAAAATATTCCGATGAACGAATTGCGTGATCGGATCAATGAAATCCCTCGGGACAAAAAGGTATATATTACGTTTAGAAAAGGCTTGAATACGTATACTTCCGCGCGTATTTTGGCGGGCTTTGGTATTCCAGCGATTTTGATCGAGGAGTAAGAAGATGGACGCATTCAAAGAGCTCTTCACTCCAGCGCAGCAGTTTTTAATGTTGCAGGCGTATGTCGACTCGAAGCTGACAGAGGAAGAATTGATGAATTTCTCCCTCTTGGAATCAACCAAAGATGTTCCTGTGGTCTTTTATTCTGCCGGGGTGATGGTCATCCAACCAGCCCTCGATCTAGGGGACTTTACTCATGCGTTCTTTTCAAAAGAGCAGCTTGAGATTCGCCGGCAAGACCGCGAGCTGATCCTTGAGCTGCCTGGACAAGCAGTCCGCTTTGGCTTTGAGGACCGCAAAGAAGCCCAACAAGTGGAAAAAGATTTTGCTTATTTGTATACGAACCCCGAATAGTTGCTCTAAAAAATGCGTCGTAGTAAAGTGAAGGTAGCGTATTACAAATGAGGAGGCAGACGTGATGGACAATACACAATTTGCGAGGGAAATGCTGGATCGCGCGCAAGAACGGTTTGAAGACACTTTCGATCAGATGACGACAGAAGAAGCCAACACAATGCCTGCACCATTGATCAAATCAGTGGTTTGGCTGATGTGGCATACGGCACGAGAGCTAGATATGCAGATCTCCGACATGAATGGGACGGAATACTTGTGGACAAGCAAAGGCTGGTCTGAAAAATTTGCTTTGGATTTGCCGGACGACACAGAAGACTATCGCCATACACCTGACGAAGCCGCAAAGGTCGTCGTATCTGATCGGCAATTGGTGTTGGATTATCTAGCCGACAGTATCGCCTTCACACAGGAATATTTGACGACACTGGATGAGCGCAGCCTGGATGACGTCATCGATACCAATTGGGACCCGCCAGTCACGCGGCAAGTACGTCTCATCTCGGCGATCGATGATGCCGTGATGCATTCGGGTCAAGCTGTGTATACAAGACGATTAGTAATTGGTAAATAAGAACGGCTAACAGCTCTTTCGTGAAGAAGGGGCTGTTTTTATTTGGGAAATGACAGCGAGGGTTTTCGATTGCCAAATAAAATCAAGCGTGCTATCCTTCTTTTGGTAAGAGGGATGGTGCTCCCCTCCTAACCGCTGACTCAATCAGCTGATGGCGCCTGTTATAAGTGAAATAGTTCTAAGACTTTAGCCAAATGGCTGGAATTTCTTAGAGGTATTCCATTTGTAACAGGCTTTTTTTGCGGGCTCCAGCAGGATAGAACGGGTAAAAACACAGAAATAGACGGTTTTATCGGGACACATAGAGTAGTTAAAATCAAGGAGGAAACAAACATGACAGTCGTAATTGAAACAGTAAAAGCAAGAGAAATTTTTGATTCACGGGGAAACCCAACGGTGGAGGCAGATGTTCTTTTATCTGACGGTACTTTAGGACGCGCAGAAGTACCAAGCGGCGCTTCTACAGGCGATCGCGAAGCCGTTGAATTGCGTGATGGCGGCGACTACCTAATGGGCAAAGGCGTCATGAAAGCTGTAAAAAACGTCAATACTGAGATCAATGATGCCTTAAAAGGCTTGTCTCCATTTGACCAAGCAAAAATCGACAAAGCAATGATCGATCTAGATGGTACACCCAATAAAGGACGTTTAGGCGCAAATGCGATCCTTGGTGTTTCCATGGCCGTTGCTCGTGCAGCAGCTCAAAGCCAAAAAATTCCATTGTATCGTTACCTGGGCGGTGTCGATCTAGAATTGCCGCAACCCTTCTTCAACGTCATCAACGGCGGTGTCCATGCTGACTCAGGAATCGATGTGCAAGAATTCTTGATCACGCCAGTAAAACGTGAAAGCTTCCGTGACGGTGTCGAAAAAATTGCTAATACGTACCACACTTTGAAAGGTGTCCTTGCAAAAGAAGGCTACGAAACAGCCGTCGGCGACGAAGGCGGGTTCGCACCCAAATTGGCAAGTACGGAAGCGGCGATCGACATGTTATACCGCGCCATCAAAGAAGCAGGCTATGTTCCAGGTGAAGAAATCGCCATCGCATTAGACCCAGCCTCCAGCGAATTTTACAGCGACGACACAAAGAAATACACCTTCGAAGGCAAAGAGATGTCTTCTGATGAGATGCTGACCTATTACCAAGACCTCGTGAAGAAATACCCTGCAATCATCTCCATCGAAGACGGCTTCTCAGAACATGACTGGGACGGCTTCAAGCAGATGACCGAAGCAATGGGGGATACGATCCAATTAGTCGGTGACGATATTTTCGTTACGAACCCTGCGATCTTCGCAGAAGGAATCGAAAAGAATGTTGCAAACTCAATCTTGATCAAACTAAACCAAATCGGTACCGTTTCAGAATCCATCGAAACCATCAAGATGGCTCGCGCCAACGCCTACACAACCATGATCTCTCACCGATCTGGCGAAACAGGCGATACCTTCATCGCGGACTTCGCCGTAGCGATGAATGCCGGACAAATCAAAACAGGCTCCATGGCCCGCAGCGAACGGGTTGAAAAATACAACCAATTCCTACGTATCGAAGAAGAACTAGAAGGCTATGCAAAACTAGCCCGTTTCCCGAAAAACTAAGAAAATAACTGAGAAGAAGCCCGATCATCGAGTCAGATGATCGGGATTTTTTTGTTAGGATCAATAAAAAATTCCCAATATACGTTGTTATTTTTTTTTGCGAATAGTTAGTCATTCTCATAATTTTTCATCTTACTTAAATAACTGAAAAACTGTATATTGTCTTAGAATGATAAGGATGTGCGGGGCCAAATTTTACTAGATCCAAATTATTTGCAGGGTATTGTGCTTCAAGGGTTATTCCACTGTAAACAGGATAAGGTTGATTATTAATTGAGAAAGTTCTTTGTGTAACATTGAATGTATAAACGACGATACTTGGTAGAGAAGTTGTAAAAGAGATTTGTCGACCATTTGTGGGGTGACTCAAAACTCCGGAATGCTCACCAGTAAGCTCGTAAGTATGATTGATACCGCCAAAATTCTGTAATGAGTCTAGGCGGTTAATTTGCTGAAAGTTTAAATGTTTGGGAACGCCTACAGGAATAGGAGATTGAATCAAGCTATTCTCCTCGCAAAAAATTGAATCTGATTCAATTTGAAAAAAATGATCTGTTACAGGTGAGAGAGTGGAACCATTCAAATTGAAATACATGTGATTTGTTGGATTGAGGTAAGTTGTATCTTTAGGGTTAACGAAAATTTCCATAATTAAACGACAATTATCATCAATAGTGTAAATAACGGAAGAATCATAAAGAGATGTCGAATGACTAAAGGAAATTTTGACGGAATCATTGTTTTCTGTAACTGTTTGTTTCCAAATCATCTTGTCCCATCCATCAGAACCTCCGTGAAAATGAAGAGGGGGTCGATTCTTTTCGAGAGTAGTGTTTCCTACTTCGTATCGTCCAGCTAGAGGTCCGACAATACTGCCGGCGAATGTTCTTTCAGCTAACCAAATATCTATTGGTGGGGCTACTAAAATATTTTCCATATTATTGCTATTATCTGAAAATATAATTTCGAAAACAGAAGCACCAAGATTTGAAAATGTTACTTCTAACTCTTTTTTTAGTGAAATTTTTGTGAAAATTACTTCTTTATCAATGTAATCATAGGATAATTGAAACATAAGATACCTCCTTTAAGTTAGTATAACTTCATCTGAAAAAAATTTCCATAAGTATTGACACTTTTTGGAAATGATGTATTATTGTTTTTGTAAACGCAAACAGAAAGGGGTTGCAATTATTTTGGATTCAAATATTTTGAAGGAAAATTATGATGTAGTAGTAGCTGGTGGAGGAATGTCTGGAGCATTTGCCGCTATCGCAGCTGCAAGAAACGGTGCAAAGACATTGATTATTGATCAAAATGGTTACTTTGGAGGAACCTTGACAGCAAACGGGGTTGGTCCGATGATGACATACTTTGCTGGAGATAAACAAGTTATTTTAGGATTGGGACAAGAAATGGTTGAACGATTAGTCGAACGTGGCTATTCTCCAGGTCATGTCTTGGATTCAACAAATTATATTTCTTATGTAACGCCATTTTCAGCTGAGGGATTGAAAATTGTTTTAGATGAAATGGTCAGTGAAGCAGGGGCAGATGTTTTATTCCATACCTACTTAATCGGGTTAGACAAAGAAGCTGGAGCAATCAAGAACATTTCGATCGTGAATAAAGATGGGATCAGACAAATTTCCAGTAAAGTATTTATTGATGCAACAGGAGACGGAGATCTAGCCGTAATGTCAGAAGTTCCATTCCAATTAGGGCGAGAAACAGACAATGCGATGCAACCGATGACGATGAATCTTAAGGTTTACGGTGTTGATAAACAAAAGCTTCGTAAGGCTGTGTTAAATGATCCAGACAAGTTTCCACGGCTAAATAGAGATTTAGATGTTATGAAGAATACAGAGATTCTATCTTTCGTCGGTTTTGATGATGAATTTAGAAAAGCTAAAGAAGAGGGTCGAATCAGCATTCCGAGAGAGGATATTCTTTTCTTTGAAACCAATGTACCGGGAGAGTTTATTATGAACACATCACGGATCATTAATGAAAGCGGTGTATCTGCAGAGGGGTTGACCCGAGCAGAGATGATTGGACGCAAGCAATGCGAGGAATTATACCACTTCTTAGTTGAATCAGTCCCCGGTTTTGAAAACGCGAAAATTGCTTATAGTGGACCAAGTGTTGGTGTTCGCGGAACAAGGCAGATCAAAGGAAAATATACGCTGACGAATCAGGATGTTTTGGAAAATAAACCATTTAAATCTACGATCGCCCACTCAGGGTATCCAATTGATATTCATAATCCGAAAGGGGAAGGTACTGTCTCCGTACACGCTAATCAGACCGAAGAAGTCGCGCATGAAAAATTTGATAAAACTGTATTCGACAGCTATTATCGCATTCCTTATGAAATAATGATTACGAATGAAATCAGCAACCTGATTGTAACAGGACGTTGTGTCTCAGCTTCTTTTGAAGCTCAAGCAGCAATACGTACGACACCAACGATGACCGCATTGGGACAAGCAGCCGGAACAGCAGCAGCATTGGCTGCATCAAAAAATGAAGCAACTGGAAATATTGATATTAAAGTTTTACAAAATAAATTGATTGAGCAAAAGAGCTTTATCGAAATCTAGGAGGAAAAAAATGGCAACGGTACAGTTAGTGGGAATATTGTTAGTATTTTTTATTTTAGTTGGTTTGATGATGACAAGAAAGGTCCCGACGATTCTAGCATTGCCAATAATGGCTATCGCGATTTCTTTAATTGCGGGAATCACAGTGATATCAAAAGACCCAGAACAATTCACAATTGTGAAAGATGTTTTAGAAGCTGGGTCGATGAGAATGTCGACTGCAATTTCAGGTTTGATTTTTGGATCATTGTTCGGAAAAGTATTATCTAAAGTTGGGGTCACTGAGACAATTATAAAAAAAGCGGCAGAAATGGCTGGGGATCGAGCACTACCAATTGCCTTATCCTTCTTAGCGGTTTGTTCTGTAATTTTTGCAGCAAGCAATGGATTAGGTATGGTGATTTTAGTTGGTACAATTATTGTCCCGATTATGATATCAGCAGGTCTTTCGCCAATGGTCAGTGGAATTATCTTACTACTGTCAAATGGCATTGGTGTAACATTCTCTGTATCAACATTAGCTGTTTATATCGACGTACTAGGTTTGAATTTAAGTGAAGTTACTTCGTATTCATGGATGGTCGGACTACCGTTGATCCTCGTCTCAGTAATTATGATTGTCTATTATGTAAAATTCAGCGGAAAGCGTCGCAAAGCTTGGGCGATGCCTACTAAGCAAGGAAGAAATGGTCAAGTTCGCAGTATTGCTTTGATCTCGCCGATCATTCCAGTTGTTCTAGTTTTTGCTTTCCAAGTTCCATTGGTAGCTGCAATTATTGTTGGAATTTTCGTCACTTTGATCTTGAGTACACCAAAAAATCCGATTCATGTCGTAAGTAGTGCCTTTGTTGAAGGAATACAAGAGGTTGCTGGTGCTGCTGGTTTGATGATTGGTATTGGAATGCTGCTAAATGCTGTAATGTCTGCAGAGGTATCAACAATTTTACAACCAGCAATCTCTATGATGATCCCTAAAAATCAATTGATGTTTGTTCTGATTTTTGGACTACTTTCACCTTTAGCAATTTATCGTGGTCCGTTAAATGTTTGGGGATTAGGAAGCGGCATCATTTCCCTATTAGTTGCAGGTGGGATGAATCCAATCGCAGCGATGGTAGCTTTACGATTAGATAGTAATGTTCAAGCAGTCTGCGACCCAACCAACTCGCATAATGTTTGGGTGTCCGATTTTATTAAAACAGATGTTAATGAAGTAATGAAGAAAACAATTGGCTGGGTAGCAGTTTCAACCTTCCTCGGTTTGGTTGTTGCTTCGTTCTTCCTATATTAATTAGAGATTGAGGTAAACAAAAATGGGAAAAAAAGTAAGGATTGGAATTGATGTCGGTGGTACTTTCACTGATGCAGTGGCAATCGATAATGAAACTTATGAAGTGATTGCAAAATTAAAAATCCCAACTACTCACGAAGATGGTGTAGCCAGAGGGATCGTTAAAATCATCCAAAAACTTCTGACTGAAAACAATATCGCTCCGGAAGATGTGATTTTCATTGCCCACGGAACAACTCAAGCTACAAATGCATTACTTGAAGGTGATGTAGCAAAAGTCGGTATTGTGGGTATGGGAACTGGAATGGACGCTCGTACCGCAAAAAAAGAAACATCAATCGAGCATATTGAGTTAGCTCCCAATAAATATTTGCATTCTGAACATGTTTTCATTGATTCATCGAAATTAACAGAACAAGAAGTTGAAAAAAATATTCATGAATTAATCAATAAAGACTGTCAGGTGATTGTTGCCAGTGAAGCATATTCTGTGGATGATCCCGAAAATGAAACAAAGGTAATCGAAAAGGCACAGCAAGAAGAGTTATTTGCTACGGGTGGGCACGAAATTTCCCAGCTTTATGGATTGAAAATGCGGACGCGAACAGCGGTGGTGAATGCGTCATTGATTCCGAAAATGATGCAAACGGCAAATATGACAGAATCGGCAGTATTGGATACTAAAATTCAGTCTGGTTTAATGATCATGCGTTGTGATGGTGGAGTTATGAGCATCAATGAAGTGCGCCAACGGCCTATTTTAACGATGTTATCAGGATTAGCTGCTGGTGTTGCGGGTGCATTGATGTATGAAAAAGTCAGCGATGGAATCTTTTTTGAAGTCGGTGGAACCAGTGTCGATATCTCTGTCATCAAGAATGGGAAAGTAATGATTAAATACGCCCAGGTCGGCGGTCATAAAACGTACCTTCGTTCATTGGATGTTCGTACATTAGCTGTTGCGGGTGGAAGTATGATCCGTGTGAAAGACAAAAAAATCGTTGATGTTGGTCCGCGTAGTGCCCATATCGCTGGTCTAGAATATGAATGCTTTACTGACGTGGAAAATTTAGATAATCCAACAATCGAGTTTGTATCTCCTCGTGACGGCGATCCGAATGAATATGTCATCGTTCAGGGTACCGGCACAAATGCATATTCTTATACATTAGCAGGCGCAGCGAATTTATTAAGTTACGTACCGGAGGGAGATTACGCCCAAGGAAATGCTGAAGCAAATAAAAAAGCGTGGGATGCATTAGGAGCTTATCTTGGAAAATCTGCTGAAGAAGTGGCAAAAGAAGTCATGAATTTTGCAATGGAAAAACTAGAACCAGTCATTAATGATTTGATTGACGAATACGAGATGGATCGCAATTTCATTACACTAGTCGGCGGCGGAGGATCTGGTGCAATCGTCGTACCAGCGTTAGCAGAATATTATGACTATAAATGGAAGTTAGCTAAAAACGCACCTTATATTTCAACAATCGGAGTCGCTTTAGCGATGGTTCGCGAGCAAATCGAGCGATCTATCACGAATCCAAGCGAAAATGATATTAAGAAGATTCGGGCAGATGTTATCGAAAAAATCATTCAATCGGGTGCAAACGAAGAAACGGTTGAAGTCAATATCGAGATTGATACTCAACGTAATATTGTTCGTGCAGTAGCGACCGGAGCAACAGAGCTTCGCCAGAAAAGTTTAGGCGCTTCAGATGTTAATGAGGATCAATTAAAGACAATTACTTCGGAAGCACTGGGACTTGACACGAATAGCATCAAATGTGCAGGAAAGGTAGGCCGTTGGAACTTGATGGATGCGACAATCATCAAGAAGAAACTTTTCTTTAAAAGTAAACGGACGAATGTTTGTGTAGTTGACCGTGAAGGCGTTGTTCGTTTCAAACATAGTAATGCTCACTATTTCAAATTTCCTAAAAATCAATCAGACAAAGAGTTTCTTTCTTTTATTGATGAATATACAATTTATTCAGATGCCAATGCAACGATTCCGAAAGTATTCTTGTTCTTTAGAGAAAAAATGTTAGACTTGACTGGAATGCAAACATTAGAACAATTAACATCAATCATGGATGTTGAGACAGAAAATTTGGATAATAATGAGGAAGTCATAGCGGTAGCATACAAATAAAAAGGAGCAATAATGGATTATTTTTCGGACGAATTTTTAGCTTATTTGGAATTGAAGCAGGATATGCTATTCCATAAGATACCATCAGAGGATCTTTGGCATTATCTTGAGAAATCTTTGGCAATTGGCAAAAGTTTTGCTTCAAAATCAAAGTCAAAGGATATTTTTGCACTTTACGAGGACAATGAAATCGAAATAAAAGAAGAAAAACATGACGGCGTTTTCTATAAGGTTCAGATGCGCGCGCAATTTGAATCGGATCGAAAAGGAAACCATCTTGTTTACTTGTATGAAAAATCCATTGTTCAATTGGCTGAAGCAAACCATTTGGGATTAAAAGAAATGAAGCGAATTATTTTATCCCATGAATATTTTCATTATTTAGAAGAAAAAGGTAGAACCCATGTCTATGATCAATTTGCACCGATCGAAAGTGCAAAAATTTTAGGAATTTCTCGAAAAGCGCATATTCGTCGAACAAGTGAAATAGCAGCGAATGCTTTTGCAAAATATTTGTTAAATTTAAGCCATTTACCAAGTTTTTATGACTATCAATACCTCTTGAAGACAAACCAGATAACTCTACAGGATATTGAAGAAGAACATGATCAATTTAAAGCATTAATTAGAAAGCAAGTAATCGGCTAGATGCGTAAGTGTCTAGCCATTTGTTTCGAAAGGAAGATTAGATGTCACAAAAAAGATTTGGAAGTATTGAAGCAGGTGGAACAAAATTTGTTTGTGCTGTAGGTAATGAACAACTTAAGATTCTTGAAACAAACACTTTTTCAACCATGGAACCAAGAGAGACTATGGAGCAAGTAAAAGATTTTTTTAGCTATTACCCAGTAGATGCATTGGGCATCGGAACATTTGGTCCAGTAGATATTGACTCAACGTCATCAACTTATGGTAAAATTTTGGCTTCGCCAAAAAAGGCTTGGCAAGGGTTTAACTTTATCCAAGCAGTAAAAGAATGGTTTTCAGGTCCAATATTTCTAACAACTGATGTGAACTCGAGCGCTTATGGAGAATTTACAATGGGGGATGCTAAAAATGTGAACTCTTGCGTATATATCACGGTTGGAACCGGAATCGGAGCTGGTGTGATCCAAAATGACCAATTTGTTGGTGGAACGACGCACTTAGAAATAGGCCATGGGTATGTTCATCGACATAAGAATGATGTAGATTTTTCGGGTGTGTGTCCTTATCATGGTGGAAGTTGTTTTGAAGGAGTTGCGGCTGGCCCAAGTATTGAAAAACGAACGGGGGTCCGTGGTGAAATGCTTCCGCAAGATCATCCTGTCTGGTCGATTGAAGCTAATTATTTAGCGCAATTAGCTTATAATCTACGAGTAAATTTTGCACCAGAAAAAATTATTTTTGGAGGGGGAGTCATCAATGAAGGATTGATGGAATTGGCACGCGAACAATTTGTAATGATTAATGCGGGTTATGTTTCTGTCCCAGAATTAGATGATTTCATTGTTACTTCAGCTTTTCAAGATAACACTAGTGCTACAGTCGGGAATTTCGCATTGGCACAAAAAGTACTGACTAAATCCAATTAAATAAAAATACTCAATCAACGTTAAACGGTTGATTGAGTATTTTTATTACCACTCGTAAATAGCAGAATCAGCAGATTCATAGGAATTGATAATCGTATCGCTGCTTAGTTTTCGCTGACGTAGTCCCCGATTGTCTCGTAAAATTGTTGCGAAAATAATATCGAAAACCAAAGAGATCATGACAGAGTTTGTCAGTACGAGCGAATTATTCGCGGACATATGGTCTGGAATAATGAATTTGATATCAATCATATCACTGACTTTCGGATTGTCATTACTTGAAATCAAAATGGTTTTTACATCTTTTCGCTTAATTTTCGTTAAGAAAGGAATAATATCTTTGGTTATCACTGAAGGGACAACGGCGATTAGGACCGAATCGCTGCTCATATTTTCAATCGCCAATTGGGTTTCTAGGTTCTCTTTTAAGGTAGTAACTTCCATACCTAATTGCCGCAATTTGAAGGCAAATTCTTTGCTGACAAAAGAAGTATTATAGATTGATAAAATAAATACTTTACGATTGAGCGTGATCATTGACGCAGCATCTTCAATATTTTGAGCATCCAACATCGCGCATGTATTCGTTAACATTTTCTTATAATCAAGCGTTACGTACTCAATCAAGTTCGATTCATCGAAAGACTTTTCTTGATCTTCCAAGTGAGTCATACTTTGAGCTAATGCGATCTTAAATTTATTGAACCCTTTAAAACCAATTTTTTTACTGAAGCGATTAATGCTTGCTTCCGAAGTATCGGTTTTTTTGGCTAAATTTGTGATGGTATTTGAAATAACATATTCAGGATTTTCAATTACAAATTTACTGATCTCGTGTTCACTAGAAGTAAAACTTGATTCTAATGATTTTATTTTTAATAATACAGCGGATTGCATGTCATCTCCTCGTTTCTTTCCCCATTATATCAATAAAACTAAGTACTGAGTAGTTAGTTAACTTAAGTTTTTTTTCTAAATTTAATAAAAAAGAATTGCATATAATATATAGATGGACAGGATTAATATAACTATATTTTACTGAGTCTATCAGGTGATACTACATTTCTGCCACTAGAGCATCTCAGACTTCTGTGGTACAGTGAGTCAGTGGAAACTATAGAGGAGGATATCATCCTATGCGAAATATTAAATTAACCATCGAATACGATGGCAAACGTTACCTGGGCTGGCAGCGTTTAGGGGATTCAGAAAAGACGATCCAAGGGAAGATCGAAAGTGTGATCGCGCAAATGACTGGCGAGAAAATCGAGATTATTGGCTCTGGCCGAACCGACGCGGGGGCTCATGCCCATGGGCAAGTCGCGAATTTTAAAACGAACTCGGAAATGGCGCGGAATGAAATGCTGACGTTCTTTAATCGTTATCTGCCAAGTGACATCGTCGTGAAGAAGGTGGAAGAGATGCCGGAACGCTTCCATGCTCGTTATAATGTGAAGGGCAAGCAGTACAGCTATTATGTTTGGAATGATCCGATTCCAACCGCCTTTGAACGCTATCACAGCTTTTACGTGCCTGATAAATTAGACATGGAGAAGATGAATGAAGCCTGCGAGAAGCTGATCGGCAAGCATGACTTTATCGGTTTTTCTGCATTGAAGAAATCGAAAAAATCAACGACACGAACGATTGAAAAAATTTCAATCGAACGTGAAGGGAGTATGCTGCGATTCACGTTTGTCGGTAACGGTTTTTTACATAAGATGGTCCGTATCTTGATGGGAACTATCTTAGAGATTGGTTTAGGAAAATTGCCAGTCACCGTGATCGATGACGTATTAGAAAACAAAGTTCGAGAAGCTGCGGGGGAGACTGCACCGGCGCAAGGACTGTTTTTAGATGAAGTATTTTATTAAGACGAAGCAGGTGTGAACAGTGAGTGTTCACACCTGCTTTTTTTGTTCCTCCAACCACTCCTCCAACGTATCCAACAGGCGCTGTACCTCGGGCTTTTCTATGTTCTTCAGGAAATCGTGGTCCAAGTAATACAGGGGAACAAATCGGCTGTTCGGGATGCTGCGAGCGAGAGATTTGCTGTAGCGAAAAGGAATTTCTTTGTCCGAAGTGCTGGCCGTACTGAATGTCCTTGGGAAATGATCTAGTGCTTCTTTTGTTAATGCAAACTCAGCCAATGTCTCTATGCCATAGTATTCTGGAAGCAAGTGCTGCTGGACCGCATAATGATAGAGCAGGTAACGAGACAGCGAAGGGTCATCTTGGATAGGACTCTTTAAGTCGATTCCTTCGATTTGTTTGGCTTCGATTTTTTGTGGAATCAACTCGCGAGGGTCATCGATAAATTGCAGGTCCGTGTAGCCGTAAAAATTGACTAAGAAATGTGGCGATACATGGGCTTTTTGTAAGTTTTTCGTTAGATGAAGCATCAGAAAACTACCGGCAGAGCGGCCGCAGACACCAAAGGGTCGGTCTTTTATGATCGTATCCAGCAGGTAGCTGACTGTTTTCTCTAGCGCCTCAAGGATTTCTTTCAATGAATGATTGGGTGCCAATGGATAATCTAAGGCAATCACGGAGTAGCCTTTAGTCAAAAAGCGTGTTTTTAGGTCCGTAGGGAGATCGCTTTTTGATCCATAGACCAGTCCGCCTCCGTGGAGATAAAGAACAAAGCGATTGTTTTCTGGAGATTCATACAGGTCGATGGTTCCATTAGGTGTCGAGTGTGTGCTTTTTTTCATGGGCGTTTTTCCTCATCTTTATAATATATGTTCCTACTTCATGGTTCATTACTTGGAGCGGATCGGTTAGGTCGATCGCCAAAAGGTGTTCGATTTTATTTAAACGGTAACGGATCGTTTTTGAATGAAGAAACATCGCTTCTGCGGTTTGCTTATAGTTTCGATTGTTGCGTAAAAATTGATAAAACGTTTCGAAAAGTTCGAAATTTGATTGGGATAAATGCAGCAGATTTTCAGGGACGATTTCGTCGATGGCTTGGAGCTGCTCCGTACGCACAAAGTGTCGAAAAATGCCGATGTCCGCTAGACTGACTACCGTGTCTTGATAAAATTCCTCACTGAATCGTAAGATGTCCAAACACTCCATCAAAATTTCTTTTAAGTCATTTCTTTCTTTCAAACTGCTGATAACAAACGTCGTCGTCGGCTGAAGCTCAAGGATTTCTGCAAGCAATCGTTTTACGCTGGCTTTTGAAATTTCATTTTTTTGATCAAAGTTAAAGAGAATCAGAGAATAATTGTGGTGGTCAAAAAAGATCGAATCGGATTTTAGCCTCTTCAATAGATTGAGTGTCTTGTCTTTCAATAATTTCATGCTGGACTCTTTGGTTGAAAAAGCGACTGCTTGATAGTAACGATGGTGGTTCATAGACGCTTCTTGCAGCAAACTTTCCAGCTCATCTGGATTATTTGGTGTATTTTGTAAGATGGCATCTGCGAGATTGTTCAACCGTTCATAGCGTTCCTTTTTTAGTAAGTATTCTGTATTGAATCGTTCTTGCAGAACATCGATCGTATTCTCAATGATCACCAAGTCTGTCTCCTTGACCTCAGGCTGCTCTAAGTAGACCAGCAACAAACAATGGCTGGAGTAGGGATTGAATAAGCTAATCTCTAACGCCGTTTGATTTTGGCTGCGTTCCTGAGAGAAAAGCGTCAGCAGCGTATAGTCATTTTTAGTGAACTCACCGCTCGACAAGCTTTTCCGATCAAGGACCACGGGGGCTTTCGGAACGTCGCCAAAAGTGATCTCCAATTGATGATCGAACATTTTCAGGCTGCAGGGAGACTGAAAAAGAAGGTAAAACTCTTCCATGATTTTCTGTAGGGAAGGATGGTGGCGTTCCAATTGTGTGAATCGCTGGCGGACTTCATAGTAGGTCCTCAATACATGCGTTTGATGGTTTAATAATGGCTCGTAAATGGTCAGCAAGATTTTTTCATAGCTAACGTCTTGTGCGATCTTGATCAGTGGGATCTGATAGCTGAAGGACAATTGAATGACCCATTCAGGAATGATCTTGATCAAACGATCCATTTTGACGACCAAGCCGCTTACTCCGATTTTCTGCATTTTATAAAAGAAATCTTCCAAATCTGCTTCTGAAATACCATTGAAGGCGTAAAAGGAAGTAAGGATCAATTGATTGCTTTTACTCCATTGCTCGATGTCGAGTGCCTCCAAGACCATCGCGGACGCTACTTCATTGTCCAGACCGATCTCCTTCGTAAGAATCTTACAATTTCTTAGCTCTCCTATAGTCAGTAATTCTTTTAATTTCATTGAATTCTCCTTTTTGCCTCTTTTGGATAAAAAGCATGGTTTCATTTTAGAATATCGTCTGATGAAAACGCAATCTTTTGGATTTAAAATGAAGATGTTGGAAGAAAGGCAGGGAATAAAATGTTACATACGGTTATTTTAAAAAACAATTATCAAGATTCGATCAATTTGATGTTGTTGACGAATCGAATCAATGACTTAGAGACGGTTACGATGAGTCAAATCATGATGGGAACAAATGCAAATAAAGACATTTTAAATAATACAAACCTTTTAACGGAAGAGGCAAATACGGCTTCACCCAACGATCTGATGATCGTTGTGGAAAGCGACCAAGCGGCGATCATGGATCAAGTCTTGCCTGAGGTCGAACAATTTTTATCAGATCTGTCTTCAAAAGGGAGCGAGGAACAAGCACAAGTCGCAACGACGTGGCAGGAAGCGCTGGATGCCATGCCCGATGCCAATATGGCTCTTTTCAGTATTCCTGGTGAATACGGGGCAGCGGAAATGGAGACGGCCTTAAAAAAAGGCCTGCACGTCTTTTCTTTTACAGACAATATTCCGGTTGAAGAGGAAGTACGATTAAAACAATTGGCCCATGAAAGAGGTCTGTTGATGATGGGGCCAGATTGTGGGACAGGTATTCTTTCGAGTATCCCGATCGCATTCACGAATGTCGTGGCACCAGGAAATATTGGGGTTGTCGGGGCATCTGGAACGGGGATTCAAGAGGTGACGACGATCATTGACCGTTTAGGAAATGGGGTCGTCCATGCGATTGGAACGGGCGGGCGCGATCTGAGCGACAAAGTGGGAGCGGTTACCGTCAAGGATGCGATCGTCGCTCTGGAAAACCATGAACCGACAGACGTGATTTGTGTGATTTCTAAGCCGCCCGCAAAAGAAGTGCGTGATGAAGTCGTACAGCTTTTACAAAGTATCACGAAGCCAGTTGTCGCGATCTTCCTTGGTGAAAAACCGGAAGCTCATGAAGGAAAAGTCTATCTCGCTCATACACTTGAAGAAACGGCGAAAATTGCCGTTGATCTCGCGAACAATGCCTCCGTGAAAGCCAATTATTTTGAAGCGGTGACGCCACCAGAACGAACAGTTCCAGAGGGAAAAGTGATTAAAGGCTTGTATTCTGGCGGAACATTGGCCGCAGAGGCAGGCATGCTTATCTCAGAGGCGTTGGGATTAGAAGGACTGGTCAAAGAAGAAGGTTATATCCTGAAATCACAGGGCTATGACATCATTGATTTAGGCGACGATATTTATACTCAAGGAAAACCTCATCCGATGATCGACCCTGAAGTACGCGTAAAGAAAATTAAAGAGTATGCGCAAGACTCCTCTACGGGAATTCTATTAGTAGATATCGTATTGGGGTATGGCGCCCATGAAGATATGGTCGGTGCATTACTGCCTGCTATCAAGGACGCACAAGAACTAAATCCTGAGCTTCAAGTGGTCGCGACCGTCGTTGGGACAGACAAAGATCCGCAAAATTATCACGAGGCGGTTCAGCGATTACAGGAGCAGCACGTATTGGTTGCCGAAAGCAATGCCAAGGCCGTGCAACTTGCCTTGCGTCTAAAAGGCATTGAATTAACAGAGGCGGATAAGCCGGTCGTTCCTTATCAAGGAGAAACTATCGAAATTCCCTATGCCAGTCCAAGCGTAGCAGAATTACTGAATACGAAGCCGCGGGTGATCAATGTCGGTCTTCAAAGCTTCAATGAATCGATCCAAGCCTTTGATGGCAAGTCGATCCAGTTCAATTGGAAACCACGGGCTGGTGGAAATAAAAAGATGATCCATATTTTGAATGCATTAGAAGAACACGCGGATAAGATCGAGAAAGAGAATCAACAGGTCATGGATAAAATCAAGAATGCACAGCCTTTCTTGACGGATGTTGTTCCAGCAAAAAATGTGATCCCGGAATTAAATGAAGTGCAAAAAACCTTACTACATGCTGGACCGCCTATCACGTGGGAGGCGATGACGGGTCCAATGAAAGGCTCTGTCGTCGGTGCGGCAATTTTTGAAGGTTGGGCTGAGAGTGAAAAAGAAGTCCTCGCATTAGTAGAAGCAGGAGAGATTCGCTTTATTCCTTGCCACCATGTTCATGCGGTCGGTCCGATGGGCGGTATCACGTCTGCCAATATGCCGGTATTCGTTGTTGAAAACCGTTTGGATGGCTCAAAGGGCTACTGCACGATGAATGAAGGAATCGGAAAAGTCTTGCGCTTCGGCGCCTTCTCCCAAGAGGTGGTAAATCGACTGAATTGGATGAAGGATGTGTTGGGGCCGACTTTGTCAGGCGCTCTGAAGCAAAGCGAAAATGGATTGAATTTAAGTGTCTTGATCGCGCGTTCGATCACGATGGGAGATGAATTCCATCAACGGAATTTTGCGGCATCATTGAACTTCTTGAGGGAGGTCGCTCCTTTGATCGTTTGTTTGGAGATGGATGAGAAGGACAAGCAGGAGGTCATGAAATTCTTGGCGGATACGGATCAATTTTTCTTGAACATCATGATGGCTGCGGGAAAAGCGATCGTTGACTGCGCACGAAAAGAGGCGAAAGGGACGATCGTCACCACGCTTACGAGAAACGGGGTTGATTTTGGTGTTCGTATCGCCGAGACACAGGATCAATGGTTCACGGCACCTGTGAATCTGCCAAAAGGCTTGTATTTTACTGGTTTTTCTGAAGAGGATGGAAACCCGGATATGGGAGACAGTGCTATCACTGAAACAGTCGGCGTTGGCGGAATGGCTATGGTGGCCGCTCCAGGTGTCACTCGTTTCGTTGGTGCAGGCGGGTTCCAGGATGCCTTATCGATCTCAAATGAGATGGCAGAAATTTGTGTGGGACAAAACCCAGCATGGACGATCCCGACATGGGATTTCCGAGGAACGTGTCTCGGGATCGACATTCGCAAAGTCGTAGAAACGGGGATCACACCGCTGATCAATACAGGGATCGCTCACAAGGAAGCCGGAATCGGACAGATAGGTGCGGGAACAGTTCGAGCACCTTTGGCCTGTTTCGAAAATGCGCTAGAGGAATATGCGCACTCTTTCGGCATAAAAACAGAATAGAAAGGAAAAATATATGGGATTAAATGTGATAGCTTTAGGCGGAAATGCCATTTTAGATACCATTCCAACTGACGAGGGACAAAAGGAGGTCGTACGCAAAGTCGCGTCAGATATTATCGAATTCATTGCATTAGGAGAACAAGTCGTTATCTGCCATGGGAATGGTCCACAGGTCGGGAATCTGCTGATCCAGCAAAAAGCGGGAGACTCAGAAAAGACCCCTATGATGAAGCTGGATTCCAATGTGGCGATGACAGAAGGCAGTATCGGCTATTGGATTCAGCAAGCGGTCCAAAACGAATTGCAAAAGAGAAACATTCAGAAATCTGTCGTTAGTGTCATCACACAAGTAGAAGTGGACACGAAAGACCCTTCCTTCGAAGAACCAACGAAACCCATCGGCCCGTTTTATACAAAGGCGGAAGCAGACGAGAAAATGGCGGCTGGAGATGGCACGTATCAAGAGGATTCAGGGCGCGGGTATCGCAAAGTCATTGCGTCACCAAAACCAAAGCGGATCGTTGAAAAAGAAGCGATCTTGTCTTTGGTGGATGCAGGGATCATTACGATCTGTGTTGGTGGCGGCGGGATTCCCGTGATCAAAAACGAGCAGGGAGAATACGAAGGGGTCGAAGCGGTCATTGATAAAGATTTGTCTGCCAACCATTTAGCAAAAGAAATCAAGGCAGATCGTTTAATTATTTTGACGGGAGTTGATAATATTTACATCAACTACAATCAACCGAATCAAAAGAAATTAGAAAAGCTGACGATCGCTGAAGCCAAGCGCTACATCCAAGAAAATCAATTTCCAGCGGGAAGTATGCTGCCTAAAGTAGAATCGGCGATTGATTTTGTTCAGGAAAGCAAAAAACGTGAAGCTGTGATCACCTCGATCGAGAATTTAAGCAATATCGTAGATGGTTATGGAACAAGGATAAGTTGTTCATAAAAAATGTGAGGAGTATAGCGATGAAGCGAAAAATAACGTTCTTTTTATTGATGTTGCTGATTGGCGCGACATCAGGAATCAACGCATACGCTGCTGAGGCTTTGGATAAAGTAACTGCACCGACAGGTTTTCAAGCCCTATTGGTCATTGTCCCGTTGATCTTAGTATTGGTATTGCTGTTTTTGAAAGTAGATATGATCATTGCCGGGTTGGTTGCGGGTGTCTTAGCCATGGTGATCGGAGGGATCAGCTTGGCCGATGCCAATGCTCAATTATTGGAGACGATCCCTTCCATGTTGAGCATCACTGTCCCAATCATCAACTCAGCGATCGCCATGGCTGTGTTTAAGGCAGGAAGCTATTCTGCCGCATTGACGTTGGCGAAACGCGGAACAAAAGGAAAAGTGGAATATGTCTCTGCCTTTATTGTCATCTTGTTAGCGGCTGCAACGTATATGTCGGGGATCGGCGGCGGAAGCGCCATGGTTATTGCTCCCTTGGCATTTGCTGCAGTCGGTGTCGTACCTGAGTTGATCGCGGCAATGTCGCTTTCAGCAGCCGTGTCATTTACAACGTCTCCAGCTTCATTAGAATCAAGTATCGTCTCTAAATTAGGCGATGTCAGTGTGAGTGATTATGTATCAACGATGCGTCCTTATTGGTTGCTGTTTGTAGTTCTGGCAATTATTTTGGCTTTTTGGGGAACGAAACGTCGGAAGATCGGTTTTAAAGAATCTGCCGATGATGTCTTTGATAAAAAAACAAATGGCGAATTGTTCAAATTGACGTTGCCTGCGATCTTTTTACTGTTTGCAGTCATCTTTGGACCCATCGTGAATGAGCTGATCGGTTTTACACTCTTCACGCCGTTGGTCTATATGGTCTTGACGTTGGCGTTAGTATTTATTTGTACAGATTTTTCCATGAACCAATCGGTCGAAGCAATGGTAGATGGCTCGACGTATATCTTGACGCGCTTGTTCCAAGTGGGAATCTTCTTAGCCTTCATCAACGTGATCGCTCAAACAGGCACCTTTGCGGTAATTGCCGGAGTGGCTCAGAACGCACCAGAATTTGTCGTGGTCCCTGTGGCGATCCTGACAGGTGTGTTGATCGGGGTACCGGCAGGAGCGTATGTAGGGTCCGTCTTGACCTTAGTACTGCCAGTAGCCGTATCCTTAGGATTCCCGCCGTTGGCTTTAGGCTTTGTGACGATCGGCGTAGGCTTGGGCAGTCAAATGAGTTTCGTAAATATAACGATGCAGGCCTTATCATCCGGCTTCCAGATTCCTATTCTGGATGTCGTAAAGGGCAATATCAAGTGGTTGAGCATGGCGTCTGTCTTACTGTTGGTCATTGGCTTGATCTTTGGTTAATGGGAAGAGTGATACTTAAAAAGATAAAAATAGATTCTTAATTAGACAAGGAGTGGGAAAATGGATTTATTAATCAAACAGGCAAGACTCGCTGATGACGAAGAATTGCAGGATATCGCTATCGAGAATGGGAAAATCACAGAAATTGCGCCGCAAATCAACGGAACAGCGAAAGAAGTCATTGAAGCTGCGGGGCGTGTGCTGATTCCCGGATTGGTGGAAAGCCATATCCATTTAGACAAAGCATTGATCGCGGATCGTGAACCGAACAAATCTGGAACATTAAAAGAAGCGATCGAGGTAACGGCGAAGCTGAAGCCGACGTTTACGGAAGAAGATGTGTACACACGTGCCAAAGAAGCGTTGGAAATGATCATTCGCCGTGGTGCAACAGCGGTGAGAACACATTCAGAGTTTGATCCGGCACAAGGATTCACGGGCTTCAACATGATCATGAAGCTTAAAGAAGAATACAAAGATCGGATCGATATGCAAGTCGTAGCCTTTCCTCAAGAAGGCATCTTCAAAGCTCCTGGAACGGAAAAAATGATGTATGAAGCAATGGACATGGGGGCAGACGTGGTAGGGGGAATTCCTTATAACGATGCACCTGCCAATGAGCATATTGATCTGGTGTTTGAGATCGCGAAGAAATACGACAAGGACATTGATCTGCATCAGGATTTTGCAGATGAAGCGGACGACACCTCAATCGAGTATCTCTGTGATAGGATCCTTGAGGAAGGCTATGAAGGACGCGTTTCGGTAGGACATTTGACCGCATTGCACGCGATGCCGAAGGAACAGTTGGATCGGGTGATCGATAAGATGGCAAAAGCCAAGATCAATGTGATGCCATTACCGGCAACAGACCTTCATCTCGGTGCACGCAATGATGAATACAATGTTCGTCGAGGGGTGACACCGATTCGTAAATTGCGCGACGCGGGTGTCAATGTTTGTTTAGCAACAAATAATATCCGTAATGCGTTTACTCCGTATGGCAATGGCGACTTGATTCAAATCGCGATGTTGGCGATCCCTGTAGGACATTTAGGCGGGGCGGATGATTTACCGACGGTGTTGCCGATGATCACTGAAAATCCAGCGAAAGCATTAGGTTTGAAGGATTACGGGATCGGTGTCGGGAAAAAGGCCGATTTGATTTTATTGGATACAAAAGTAAAAGCCAATGCGATCATTGATGTGCCAGAAAGATTGTATGTGATCAAAAATGGTCGTGTGACAGTAAAAGTAGACCACCACGTGTCCATCGTAGAGTAGAATAGAGAGAAAAGGCAGAAGCTTCTTCTGCCTTTTTATGGATTATCTGAGAAGGGGAGGGTCGGTTATGAAACCTAACGCAGCACGCATCAGCACATATTTGCTGCCGATAGATCGTTTCGGTACGGTGGGAAAAGTACACAGTGTATTCGATCAGTCGTTGAATCTGAGCGTCAAGGATCAGCTGATCAATCTGACCGCCTCAGGAGAATTCTTATCTAGTTTTGGTATCCAGCTTTCTCAAGAAACGTTTCGCCAGCTCCGCCCCTTTTGTCAGCAAGGCAATGTGGTCAAACTCGCTGAAGATTCAATCACGGTCTATGATGCTTCAGGGATCGAAAAGGTAGTCTTCTCTGAAGTCCTTCCTGTCTCGCTGAAGGTGAGAGCGATGGTCTATGAAGGAAGCATCCTTGAACGGTTAAAACGGATTTTATTAGAGGAACAATTAGAAACACGGTTAGGACTGGTTCTTGGAGAAAAAGAGCGCGTCTATAGTGAATTTCTCAGGAATCTCGATCAGGAGTCCTGCGATTGGAACGAGCTGGTCACCTATTTTGTCGGAAGGGGAAAAGGGCTGACACCTAGCGGAGACGATCTTCTGATGGGGTACTTATTTATGCTTCGGTCGTACGAGCCTCCCTTCCTGGATAAGTTGGCAGAACCGCTTGCTGCGGCGCAAAAGCGGACAACAGACGTGAGTGGGAATTATTTAGCAGCGATGCTCTCAGGCTATGCCAGCTCTCCCTTCATCGCGTTGCAGCAGGCCTTGCAGCGGGAAAGCTCTGAGGCTGAGTTGGCTTCTGTCGTGGAGGGCTTGCTGGCGATCGGACATACTTCCGGCAGTGATACCTGTTATGGCCTGCTTCTAGGCATCGAGGCGGTACAAAACTACCAAAAAGAACTGGATGCGAATCATTGATTCGGCACATCCAGTTCTTTTTTTGTTTCGCTTTTCTATTTTACTTAGCTTCTTAATCCACGTCCGCGATCGATCAGATACCAGCAGACGCTATATAGAACAACGATAAACAGGACTAAGATCGACAGAGAGACAACGATCGATACATCCATGACACCGAGGAAACCATAGCGGAAGCCGGAGATCATGTAAACGATCGGATTGATCTTTGATACGCCTTGCCAAAAAGGCGGCAGCATCGAAATCGCGTAGAAAACACCGCCAAGGTACGTTAACGGCTGTAATACAAAGGTTGGTACGATCGAGACATCATCAAACGATTGAGCGAAGATCCCATTCAGCAAACCTGCTAATGAGAACAGGATCGCTGTCATCAGCAGCGTAACGACGACGATCACCCAAGAATAGACATGCAGCGTCACAAAGAAGAGTGAGATGATGGTCACGAGTGTCCCCACCAAGACGCTGCGGCCGACACCGCCTGCGACGAACCCCCAGATGATGATGTGGGTCGGAACCGGAGCGACAAGGATCTCTTCGATGTTCTTCTGGAATTTCTGAGAGAAGAAGGAAGAAGAGACATTTGCATAAGAGCTGGTGATCGCAGACATCATGATCAGGCCGGGCACGATAAATTCCATGTAGGAAAAGCCCGCCATGTCTCCGATCCGTCCGCCGATCAAGTTTCCAAAGATGACGAAATATAGCGACGTGGTGATCACTGGCGGCACCAGTGTCTGCACCCAGATTCGCAAGTAGCGATTGGTTTCCTTAGCTGCCAAACTTTTTAGGGCAGTGAGATAAAGATTAGACATGATTTTCCTCCGTGATCTTCAGGAATAGTTCTTCTAAGCGGTTGGATTTATTCCGCATAGAAAGGACCTTGATTCCTTGGTTTGTTAATTGTTCAAACAGTTCGTTGATCCCTTGATCCCGCACGACTTCGACTTCAAGCGTCTGCTTGTCCGAAAAGGTGTGCTTGAAACCATTGATCGTTGGTTGCGTGTCGTAAGGTTCTAAATCGAAGATAAAAGTTTCGAATTGTAATTTTGCCAATAAGGATTTCATACTGGTATTTTCGATCAATTCTCCTGATTGGATGATTCCGATGTTGCGGCAAAGCATTTCTGCTTCTTCTAAATAGTGGGTCGTCAAGATGATCGTTGTTCCATTTTCGTTCAATTCTCTAAGGAACGTCCACATTTCACGACGCAATTCGATATCCACGCCAGCGGTTGGTTCATCCAAGATCAACAGCTTCGGTTCATGCATCAGTGCACGTGCGATCATCAAACGACGCTTCATCCCGCCTGAAAGCATCCGTGCTCGGACGTTGCGTTTTTCCCACAAGTCGGACTGCTTCAAGTATTTTTCACTACGGATCATGGCTTCTTTCCGAGGAACCCCATAGTATCCCGCTTGGTTGACAACGATCTGTTGGACGGTCTCGAAGGGATTGAAGTTGAATTCTTGCGGGACTAAGCCAATCTGCTGCTTCGCCATAACGAGCTGCTTGTCTAGATCGTAGCCGAAGACGCTCACGTTGCCGGAGGTTTTGTTGACTAAAGAGGTGATGATGCCGATCGTGGTCGATTTTCCAGCCCCATTCGGTCCCAATAAAGCATAAAAGTCGCCTTCTTCAACGACGAGATCAATGCCTTTTAGCGCTTCAACGCCTGTCGCGTATCTTTTTTTTAGGTCTTTTATTTCTAATGCATTGGTCATGTATTCCGCTTCTCCTTAATTTCTGTGATTCCCCTATTTTATCATTGATTTTGGGGAACACAAGTTTTAAAAACGAGAAGAGGGTGCTGGTCATTATTAATAGATAAAGAAGCCGACAACTCCGGCGAAGCACATCAAGAGGATCGGGTTGGGCTTGAACTTGCGCAGCAGAATCAAGGAAACAAGAAACAGGATCGCGGCCTTCCAATCAAAGTGGGCGAGCATGCTGCTGGAAAAGTCAGAGGTCTCAAAAAAGGTCAGGAGCAGGATCGTGAACCCTGCGGACATGATCAAGCCTACGGAGGAGGCCTTCAAGCTTTTCAAGGCGGTGGAAACATAAAGGGAGTCTTGGTGCTTTTGGAAAAATTGATACAGGCCGATAGAGATGAGGCAGCCGCCTAAAATACAGCCGACAGTAGCTACGATAGCGCCAGTGATCCCGTTTAGCTGCATCCCCACGAAGGTAGACGTATTGACGGCTAATGGCCCGGGCGTCATTTGCGAAATCGTGATGATGTCACTGAAGACTTTTTCACTGAGCCAACCTTGCTGCGTGACGACTTGCTCCTGGATCAGCGGAATGATGGCATACCCGCCGCCGATACTGAATAAGCCGATTTTTAAAAATGTCCAGAATAATTCCATGATCAGACCTCCCTTGTTTGCTGTTGGCGATAGGTGTGAAGGAGACAGATCCCGACACTGAATACTAAAATATAGACCACATTCAAGTTGAAAAAGGCATTTGCGATGAAGGCGACAGGCACCAGTAAACTCAATAATTTAGAGTTTTCTTGTCGGATCAATTGATACATATCGATCACCAAATCAATGATCAGAGCCGTGACACAGGCTTGCATGCCTTTTAAGACAGCCATCACCGTTACATTGGCCGCAAAAGCCGCATACCAATTTGAGATCAATCCTAAAATGACGAGCGGCGGAATGATGGCACAGATGGCGCTGATGAAAACACCCAGCATACCCGCGACTTTTTTTCCGGCTAATACGCTTAGATTAATGGCGATCGCACCGGGAGAGGACTGCGCCACTGCCGCCATTTCGATCAATTCATCATTGGAGAACAGGTCTTTTCCTTCGACATAATACTTCCGAATCATGGGGACCACCACATAGCCGCCGCCAAAGGTGAAGGTACTGATGAATAAATTGATTCCTGCTAGCCATAAATAAAATTTGAGTTTTGTCATGGAAAGCCCCTTTCTTACTGCTTTCTCTCTAGTATAACGGTTGGTTTGACATGTGTGAAATGATGCTATTAAGCTATTGTCATGAATAAAATTCATGGGAAGGAGACATGTATGAATTACAAGCAATGTGTCATTTTTCGCGAGATTGCGAAAACGCAAAATTTTACCAAGGCGGCCAATCAGCTATATATGACACAATCGGCCATTTCTCATGCAGTCAAAGATTTGGAGGAGGAGGCGGGGACACAGCTTTTTGAACGACTGCACCGCAGTGTCAAGCTGACGCCTGCTGGCGCGTTGTTTTTGCGGGAGATCCAGCCGATCATAGAAGCCTTTGAATCAGTAGAGGCGCGCTTGCCCAGTCTGGAAAAGCAGCCGCCGGTAACGATCGCTTCGTGCATCACCTATGCGCAGATCGCCTTGCCCCAGTTGCTGCACTGTTTCACGAAGACGCATCCAGACGTTCACTTTAAGGTGCAGGTCTTTCCAGCTTCTGAATCGATCACTCGGCTGGAAAGCGGAGAGGCAGATCTAGCCTTTATTGAAGGGCATGTCTTGCAGAGCTCTTTTCAGGCGAAAAAGATCGCGGAGTATCGCCTCTGTGTCGTCGCCGCGCCCGCAGCGGAAGTGACCGAAGTCAGCTTTGCGGAACTTTTACAGCAGCCGTTACTTCTTCGTGAACGCGGGAGTGCTGTTCGGGAGACGTTTGAGTCTGCGGCGGTATTAAAAGGCTACAAGCTTTTTCCGCTTTGGGAGAGCATTGATTCGCAGGCGCTTCTTTCAGCGGTCAAAGGGGGATTCGGTCTCTCTGTGCTGCCGTATCCCTTGGTTCAAGAAGCGATCCAGCAGGGGAAAGTGAAGGAAGTAAAGGTCAAAGACTGGCGCTCGGTTAATGATATTTCTGTCGTGATGCGAAAGAGCCGCTACCATTTTCAGGTGTTGTCTGAATTTTGGCAGGCACTGGATGCAGTGGATGAATTGCCGCCAAATGTTTAAATCACTTTCTAAAAAATCCACAATAGATTAAACTATTGGATAGAAAGGGGTTATTATTTATGAAGACGACTGCTGAATTAAAAGCGGAAGCGAAAGAAGCGTTGAGAGGGAAATGGGGACAAGCGGTTATTTTGAATCTTATCCCAACATTGTTGACGGTAGCGATAGTATTTTTCTTCCTGTTATCTGGCGTGATCGCCTACATTATCCATGGCGGAGGAGATAGCACCAGCATGTTCTCCTATGCTTCGGATTACAATCAAAGCAGTGCGAGTGGCGGAGGAACTGGGATCATTTCCTCGATCATCAGTGCATTGTTCATGAGTGGGATTTCTTGGACTTATTTAGATTTATTACGGGGAGAACGCACGCATATCGAACCATTGAAGGATGCATTTCGTGGATTCCAAGGCGTATTCCTTGGCGGAGTGATCTTGTTAGCCTTGCTTACGAGCATTTTTACTTCTTTATGGACATTGCTATTTATCATTCCGGGGATCGTAAAAGCGTACGCGTATTCTCAAAGCTACTTTATCTACTATGATCAGATCCAACAAACGGGAGAAAAACCGAAAGTATTGGATACGATCACTGCAAGCCGCCGCTTGATGGACGGTCACAAGGGCCGCCTCTTCTGGCTGGACGTGACATTTATCGGTTGGTACCTTGTCACAGCGTTGACATTAGGGATCGCTTATTTATGGTTGGCACCGTATATCTCAGCTACTAAAGCTGCCTTTTATGAAGACTTACAACAAAATATCTAACAAAAACGCCTGTGCTCAATGGAAATGTTGAGTACAGGCGTTTTTTTATGAGGCAAATCTTTTTTTTTTTTGAATAGACAGTAACAGCGGCAGCAGGTCTGTTTCGTAATTGGTATTTAAAATATTCAATAGATAATGGGCCGCGTTTTGTTTGGGGAGAAGCTCTTTAAAGGTCGTGATGAAGAGATCGATCTGATCATTGGGCTGCGGCTGAAAGACGATCTCGATGAACGTGAGACTTTGCAGGTATTTGATGACATGCTGCAGGTACAAATAATTGGGGATCGACACGAGGCCGACACGAATTTTTTCATCTGTGACGAAAGACGAAAAATAGCGGCAACAGACTCAAGCAAAGCGTTTTGGCTAAGGAGTCGAGGACGTTCTCCAGCCAAGCAAGCTGTCTGCGGCGACTAAGTTTTTTAACCGCTGCTTTGATCGCCGGATAGAGTTCGCCGTATAATTCCGAGTCTACGAATTTTTCTTTGCTGCCGGTTTCAAACAGCAGCGGGATCTCCTTTTTCTGGATCGAATAGCTTAAAAACGTTCGGGCGACGTTGTTCAGCAGCATCCGCTCCTCCTGCTCACCCAGCACTCCTTGGAGCAGTTCGCAGGAACAGTAGCGATAAAAGCTGTCGATCGCCAAACACAAGGGGTCGCGTTCTTCCACGTTCTTTGTGTAATAAAACATCAAAGGATTGGAGGAAGGGTGCTGATTCTTTGCTTCGTAGGGGTAGTAATAGAAAAGATAATTAAAAAATTCCACTTGATGCGTGATCGCTTCAGCCGTCTTCAGTTGGTTGCTCAAATAATTCTCTAGCAGCGGCGTGATCTGGGAAAACAAGAGGTCATCAAAAGGCAGTGCGGTCAAGTGCTTCTGTTGCGTATTCCGCAAACGGGAAACGCAAAGCATGAGACGAACCAGTTTAGGATGGAGAGGCAGGTGGAAAACGTCCATCAAATCCCGGACCAGATTGTCCTCTGGTGTGAAATCCATGGCGCATGTATTGAGATCATCCCCAAACGATGCCGACCACAGCGTCTTGATGTAAAACATTCGAATGACCGCTTCGTGACCGATCAATGCCATCTTCGCCAAATTCGTACGAATATTGCATTCTTCCAAATAGTTTGTTAAGGGGCGCATTTGTTTTAAAACGGTCATTTCCTTCACCCGATGTTCTTCGCAAAAGCTGTGGAGGCTTTTATCTGGGTGAAACAAGGAGGAAAGTAAAAAGCGATACGGCAGCGAGTGCTTGACTTGTGTGATCAGAAAGTTATTGGAACGAGTGGGCGTGCTTTCCCAATAAATAGTAGAAGAATTAATGAACAGGAGCTCTTCGTGAATGGCAAGGAGTGTGTCGTTGATCTCCTGCAACATGTTTAAAAAGGACTGGTAGCTGCAATCTAGCTGTTGACTGAGGCTTTGAACGGAATACTCGCCAGCGGGATACCCTTCCATCAGCTGGAAGAAATGAATCTTCTTCTGCTGCTGGCGGGTCAAGAAGAGTTCTCTAAACATAAGAGCCACACCTTTCTATGCTATTTATTCGCTGTTCTTTTTAGGCATCTAAGAAAAAGTGTCTAGAAAATCAGCGATTAGTTACTTAATTAAAACTTATTTATAGGTTAATTCTAGCATAGCTGAAGGCCGTTCATTTTTCTTAGAAATGATGAGTTTATTGGAACGTTCGGTTATTCATGCAATCGTTTTACGGAAGTGTGAGTGGTATGGCTATAGCGACAAAATCGCGGACGAAAGAGTCTAATCTTGTTAAAATGTTCGCTCCTTTTTAACAAACACCAAAATCATTATTTTTCCCTTTAAATTTGGGCGGTCAACAGGAGCGTGAGGAGCAACTTTTTTTATTATTAAGTAAACAGAAAAGCTGCTATAAGTTATTTTTAACGTTATGCCGCTTTTCAGCAGAATTCCACGTGCAAAGCGTCACATAATAGCCGAAGGGAGCGCCTGTTTTTAACGCCTACTGAATTAAACTGCGATCATTAGGGAAGCACATTGAAGGATGAGGTGCTCTTTATTCTATAGGATAGAGAGCACCTTTTTGCTTGTCTAAAGGACCTGTTTTTGTACCTGTCATCACTTTCCTTCTTTTCTATCTAGATTTGTTGTAGGTATGTTCAAAATTTAACACAGTGTGTGCCAATTTATGACGTTGTTTTACAATTGACATTGTTTTATAATTTATTGATTACTAAAAGTTTATTTTTAGGTATTTATATAATGAAAATAAAGCAAAAAACGTCTAATGTAACGGAAAGATAATGGTTCAAAAAATGATATCGGTTTCGTTGATTAGCGAGTTAGGGAAGGTGTTCATAAAAATGAAAAAGAAATTAGTTGTGGTTGGGTTGGTTATGTTACTTGTTCTTCAAATACTTAGTCCAACCTTTGCTTATGCACAAGGGACCACAGAATCAACGACGCAGTCGACGAAGAAGGAGAGCCTCTCTTCAGCGGTGAAACCACCGGCGGCAAGTACGTCGACCGCAGCAACGTCGGCAACGACAGCAACAACAACGACTTCAAGCAGCAAAGACCAAACGGCTGACGGCAACAGCACGGGGTCTTCTGCAGAAGCCACAACGGCGTCAACAACAAAAGAAGCAGCAAAGAAACAAGCGCGTGCAGCTATCGCGGACAATATTTTCAGTTCGGTAAAAATGTACAAAATCAATGGGGATGAAGTAAAGCCGAATGACACGCTGCCCGATATGACCGGGATCAAGCTGGCATTGAAATTCTCGTTCTCTAATAAGAATTATCAGACTGGAGATACCTTCACGACACAATTGCCTGCTCAAGTAGCCATCGCAAAAGATTTATCTGGCGATTTTAGTCCAATGACTTCGGCAAAATGGACGATCGATGCGGCGACGAAGAAATTAACGATCACTTTTTTAGAGGACAATGTTTCCTCAGAAGTTTATGATTTGACGTTGACTACGTCTTTGGAAAAGGTCAACGGCATTGACGAAGAGAACCAGAAAGTCGTTTTTGACACGGCACCCACACCAACGACCTTCTCGATCGATGTGACATCTAGTGTTGATCCAGGGAAAAATACCACTGCCCTCACTATGGATACATTGAATCCGAAGAAGGCGATGATCACTTCCGCGTTCAATTTGGATCGGACGGATAATAACGATCGGATGTACCAAGTGGAAGGCTATAACTATGGCAGCAAAATGAGCTTTGAGTCTGTCAATGTCTATTCCAGCGATGTCGATTTCAATGGCACGCTGGTAGGCAGCAAAACATTATTAACAAAAGACGTTGATTATACAATTACCTATAAAAATGCGGACAGCAATCGACCTGTCGCAGAAATCAAGCTGCTGAAGTCCATCGGGAAAAAAGCGGTCATCGCAGAATCGGTCGTATCCGGTATTGACGGCAACAATTATGTTGATGAATCTGTCGCGGGAAATGAATACAATTATTTTTATGCGTATTCTTATACCAATGAAAATGGCACTCAGTTGAATTACACCAATGCGAGCAAAGCGTTTGTGACGCTGCAGCCGTTAGAAGCAAAAGGGAAGATCAATCCAGACACAGGAAACATTGACTGGGAGATCAACTACAACTTTAATGAGCAGCCGCTGACGACGTCTTCTCAGTTGCTCGCCAATTTGAAAGACCAAGGTGTCGAACTGGTTGACGGTTCTATCAGTATTGAAAAAGTTAAATTTAATTATACGAGTGAAAACAATTACGAGGTCGTTTCTGAAGGCGAGGGCACCTCTGACTTTACGATCACACCTGATGGAAAGGATTCCTTGAGCTTTACGCCTAAGTCGGCGACGACACAAGCGTACATCGTTCGATATTCGACTAAAATTACTGATCCTACTGAACGCGTCATCAAGAACAAAGTAACAAATGGGACGGTAACAAAAGAAGCGCAAGTGAGTCTTATTCCGAATCTATTGTCAAAAGAAGCAGGGACCATCGACATCTTCAATCGTACGATGGAATGGAAGATCACGGTCAATGCTGAAAAATACAAGATGACAAATCCAGTGGTGCATGACTACTTCATTGGTGCGGTCAAGGACTATACGGGATTAACGATCAGCAAGAAAATCTCTGACACGGAATCGGTGCCGTTAGTTGAGAATGTGGACTATAAAGTCACTAAATTTGATGAAAATGGCTCGCCGGTTGGCGCACAGCCAAATGTCAACGGCGCTCCAGATAGCTTCAACGGCGGGGTGCGCATTGATTTCCTAGGGGATTACAACGAGCTGAAGGATACCTTAGTCATCACGATCAAAACGAAGATCGAAACCTCGGCTGAGAAAACCGAGATCAAAAACAAAGCGACGTTGAACTACGGCAATTCTCCAGGCGTCATCGAGTATGATGCGAAAGGGACATTTACTGATCCGTATTACACAGGCGGGGCAAAATTGGCCCAGACAGCAAGTACTTCTGGCGATTACCTTTATCAAAATTGGCTAGTCTTTGTAAATTCGACCGGAGCCAACTTCAACTTAACGAAGATGCAAGATAGTCTGCCAGCAGGAACAGAACTTGTGCCAGGCTCACTCCGCTTTGAAGAAGTGACCAGTCAATCAATGATTGACAACATCCAGCGTTACCTTGGGACGGACTACAATCTGGTTCCAGAAAATTCCGACGCCTACCCAACGAAGATCGATACGGTGAACAATCAGGTCAATCTGGAATTTGGCAATTTAGGCGCTAAACGGGTATACGTGAAATACCGAACCAGAGTCAAACGCGACTGGTATGTCTACAATCGCTTAGACAACGTTGCAAAAGTTACCTATGACGACAAGACACCAGCGGAATACAAAGCAAGCGTGTATGCCTACAATTATGAGTATGCGCTATTGAAGTCCGTTGCCAAAGACCCAGTAAAAGAAAATGTAGCGAACTGGACCGTGACCACGAGAAACATTACAGCAGGCATGCCTGTCCAAGATCCTGAGATCACGGACACATTGACTCCTGGAACGACGAATGCGGCCTATGATCCCACTTCTTTTGTTGTGACGACGGCGACTGGTGAAAAGATCAGCACCGACCATTACCGCTTGTCCTTTACAGGAAATACGTTCAAAATTGCGTTTTCTGATTACAAAGCAGAGAGCAACATTCAAGTAAAATACAATACCGTCAGTGAATTTCCAGGCGGAGTAAAAAACAATTCTCAAGTGAATTCTTCAAGCTATGGCGCGCTGAATGCCTATTACCGCCAAGCCAATACGGCTGTCAATCTAAGCTTTACAAACGGCAGCGGAACGGGTGTGGTGAAAACTGCGGACCTAGACGTGTTGAAAGTGAATGAGAAGGATGAGGGATTAGCAGGTGCGACCTTTGAGATCCTTAAAGAAGACGGAACAGAGACGGGCTTGAAAGCAGATACGGATGCCGAGGGCAAACTGTCCTTTACAGGCTTGCCGCTGGGCGAGTACTTGCTGAAGGAAAGCAAAGCACCAAACGGCTACGAGATCAATCCAGAGTATAAAGATGGAAAAGCGATCACGTTGACAGAGAATATGGCGGCGATCAAAGTCGTTAATAAAGAAACGGTCGCAAACAGTGTCGAGCTGACTAAAACGGATGAACAAACGAAGGACGTCTTAGCAGGTGCAAAATTCCGTCTAGAAAAAGCGGATGGCACTGTCATCAGCGAGAACCACGAAACAGGAACTGACGGACGCTTCACCGTGAAGGATCTGACGATCGGAGACTACCAACTTGTGGAGACTGAAGCACCGACAGGCTACGCGCTGAATAAGACACCTGTGACCTTCTCGATCACCGAACGTCAAGGTCAAGTTGTCAATGTGACGAAAACCAACACCTTGTCGACCGGTTCAGTTATTTTGACCAAAGTGGATGAGCAGTCGAAGGAAACACTAAAAGGCGCGACCTTCCAATTACAGGACAAGGATGGAAAGACGCTGCAAGCGGATCTGATCACGGACGGCAACGGGAAATTAGAAGTTGCAGATTTGGCTCCTGGAGATTACCAATTTGTGGAGACCCAAGCACCAACGGGTTACGAGAAAGACGCGTCACCACTAGAATTCACGATCACGAAAGCCCAGTCTAAAGCAGCAGAAGTAGAGAAAACCAATGCGAAGACACCTGTGAAACCAGGTTCGATCACCTTAACGAAGACGGACGAAAAAACGGGAGAAGCATTGTCTGGTGCGACCTTTGAGCTGAAAAATGAGAAAGGGACTGTGTTAGAGTCTGATCTTGTGACCGACAAATCAGGGAAAATCGTCCTTGAAACACAGGCGCCCGGCACCTATCAATTGGTTGAGACAGAAGCACCAACAGGCTACGTGAAGGATACGACGCCCGTGACCTTTACAGTGAAGGATCAAGCAGAAACGATCGAACTGAAAAAGACTAATAAGGCCATCGTCACTGGCGCAGTGATTTTAGAAAAAATCGATGAAGCGACGAAACAGCCTCTACCTGGCGCAGAATTTGAGTTGCAAACGCAAGAAGGCAAAACGATCAAAACGGATACGATGAGTACGGACGACAATGGCCGTTTAGCAGTGGAAAAATTGGCCCCAGGTAAGTACCAATTTGTGGAAACCAAAGCGCCAGCCGGGTATCAACTGGATGCTAAGCCTGTGACATTTACCATCAAAGCAGACCAAACAAGTCCTGTATACGTAACGAAAACGAATAAGGGCAAGACGATCGACGGTCTTACTTGTACCGTGGCATTGAGAAAAATAGACAGCAAAACGGGTGAAGGCTTAGCCGATGCGACGTTTGCTTTGCAAGACCAACGAGGCAACGTCTTAAAAGAAAATTTGAAGACCGATAAAACAGGGACGCTTGTTGTATCGGACTTAGAACCAGGCAAGTATCAACTAGCAGAGACAGAGGCACCTAAGGGCTATATCTTGAACACGAAACCAGTGACCTTCCAATTGACGACTGCGAAGAAACGAGTAGTGACAGTCAGAAAGGAAAACGTCAAGAAACGGACAAGTGCCAAAGAGAAGGAGAAGGGCGGAACACAAACGTCGGATACGAACAAGTCACACACCACATATGGAAGCAATTACAGTGGTCGTAACCATACGTATCTGCCTAAAACAGGCGAACAAAAATCAATGATCCTAGTGATCATGGGTGTTGTCGTGTTGCTTCTTTTAGCAGGGATCGTCTACATCAAACGTAAAAAATAAGTAACCAAAGATCCGGCTAGTCGACAGACTGGTCGGATCTTTGTCTCTCAGGGCAGCACATGGTATCTTTAAAGGAAATGGAAACGGAGATCGGTCAGGAAAGAATCCGATGTGGTTCTATTAAGGGCGTGTCGTTTCGCAGGGGCAAGAAGCAGGAGGTGCAGAGGAATGAAAAAATCGCAATGGTACAGTGATCAGTGGGGAAAGCCGACACATGACGATCGCTTGCTGTTTTTATTGCTGACGGTGGGGGTTTTTCAAGCAGGGTTAAGCTGGCAAGCTGCCGCAGGCAAACGAACGGTGTTTGAACGGAATTTTTGCGGCATGGATTTTCGCAAAGTTGCGGCTTTCTTCCCAGAAGATGTCGAGCAGATCGCCAAGGACCCTGAGATGATCCGCAATCATCGAAAGATCAAGGCAGTGGTGCAAAACGCACGTGCGATCGTAGGGCTCTTAGACGATTACGACAGCTTCGCAGCGTATCTGTGGGATTTTGTCGGCGGTGTGCCCATCCTTCATACGTATGAAATGTCTGATGAGGTTCCGAATACCTTGCCGGAGGCGACAGTGATCGCCAAGGACATGAAAAAAAGAGGCTTCACCTTCGTCGGCCCCGTGGTCACCTGCATGTTCCTAAAAGCGGCGGGGATCATCCAAGACCAAGTCATGGCGTAAAAAATAGAAAGTACCGTTTATGTTGTAGGCTCCCTACAGCATAAACGGTACTTTTTTTAAATGCTTTCGATGCGTTTGATGCCATTTTTGTACATTTCATCCATCAGCTTCTTATCGGTCTGATCGTCGGTGATCAGCAAGTCGATCTGGTCAAGCGGCAGGAAGGTGTACAGGGCACGGCGCCCGATCTTTGTGTGATCGGTCACGACGATCTTCTTTGCGGAGGCATCGATCATGTTTTTCTTCGTGGTGATCAGCAGCTCATTAAAATGCGTCAAGCCCTTTTCGACATTGAGGGCAGGCGTGGCAATGAAGACCTTATCGACACTTAGCTGTTTAAGGGAGTCATTGGCAATTTGTCCGTTCAACATAAAGCTGTCATGGAAAAGGGTCCCGCCAGTAACGATGGTGGTGATGTTTCGATTGGAGCGCAAGACAGAGGCGATATTGACATCGTTGGTGATGATCGTAATGTCCTGCAGCTGGGGCATCTCATTTAGAGTTCGTGCGATCTGTAGAGTCGTCGTCCCCGAATCTAAGATGATGGCTTCCCCGCTGTTGATGTAATTCGTGGCGTACTTTCCGATACGGGTCTTCTCCAGCATATTTTCAGTGGCACGATCTTCAAAGGCGGGTTCGTCCTGTTTGATGCTTGCGGGAACGACGCCGCCGTGAATCCTGACGACTGAGCCTTGCGCTTCAAGTTCATCAAGATCTCTGCGGATCGTCGTCTCATGCACTTTAAAAAGTTCAGACAATTGGGATACAGAGATAAATTGCTTCTTCTCAATGGTTTCCAGTAATTTTATTCGACGCTCTCCTGTTAGCATTTTTCTTCATCCTCTCGCTTTCACAGTAACAATTGTTACTTGAGAAAGGCGTTTTCATCCCCTAGTCTATGGAAAATAATGGAAAGTGTCAATATATAAAGCCTCTAAACGTGCAAAAACGAGCTTTTATGAGTGTTTCTATTCTGACAATCATTTAAGGAGACGAGCGGGGGACTTCGGACGTTAAAGTAGTCCAATCAACCAGAAGCGTGTTTTTTTATATCAAGAAAAAGATTGACGAGTCAAATAATCGAAGGCTTTCACCATGATATTTTAAAAATAAAGCGTTTACAAAGAGTTGTATTCGATGTTATACTCGTTAACGAGCGAAAAAGAGTTTTAACGAGCGCTCGAAAACGAGGAGGGAAATGAATGGGACAGTCGGTTGAATCAACAGTTTTTAGTCTGGTTGAGCCAGGAGTAATTAAAGAAGTAACTAAAACGCGAGCCCTTCCAGATGGTTGGGTAGCGGTAGAACCAACATATGCAAGTATCTGCCATGCAGATCTAAGATATTTCGCAGGGCTGCGTCGTCCAGAGGCGTTAGCGAAGAAATTACCGATGGCGCTGCTGCACGAAGGAATCGGTGTCGTGACAGACAGCCAATCGGAAAAATTCTCCGTGGGGGATCGGGTCGTTGTTGTACCGAATATCCCTGGTCAGATCCTGCATCCAGAGATCGATCAGAAGCCGGATGTGCCGGTGAATTATTCAAAAGGGAACGCCTTTTTAGGGAGCGGTTACGATGGCATGGCGCAAAGTCGTCTAGTCCACCCAGAAGAATGTCTGGTACGAATTCCAGAGGAGATTCCTAATGAGATCGCTGTGTTAGCGGAACTTTCGTCTGTTTCTCATCATGCGATCAGTCATGTTGAAGACAAATTGAAAAAAGCCGATACACGAGTGGCACTTTTTGGAGATGGCCCTGTCGGCTACTTTACGGCAGTGATGTTGAAATACTTATATGGAGTAGACGCGGAGCGCTTTGTTGTCTTTGGTGCCGCAGATGATAAGCTCGCTAATTTTGATTTCGCGCGAACAGAAAATGTTTTGACTTACGATTTTGAACATTCATCAGAGAAATTTGATGTTTTGATCGAATGTACTGGCGGAAAATTCAGCGAAAGTGCATTGAACCAGGCGATCGAGATCGCGGATTCGTTAGCAGACATCATTTTCATGGGTGTTACAGAAGAATTAGTTCCGATCGACACACGGGATATTTTGGAAAAGGGCATCACGGCTCACGGAAGCAGCCGGTCCTCAACGCGTGATTTTGAAGCAGTCGTTGAAGGCATGAAAAAACCTGAGTACCGAGCAGCGTTGAGTAAAATCTTGCCTGAGCAGATCGTTGAGATCTCGGCAGGCGAAGACTTTAGAAAAATGATGGCGAAGTTTGTTGAGAACCCAGGCTGGAACAAAACAGTGATGCACTTTAATTGGTAACAGAGACGAGAAAAGAGAGGTGTCGTAGATGACAGGAATATTGATCGTTACTCATGGCGAGATGGCGACAGGGATCATGGATAGCTTGAGCCTGATCATGGGCGAGCAGGAGCAATACCAGACATTGGGTCTGAAGCACGGCGATGACATTGTAGAATTCAGTGAAAAGATCCAAGCAGGGATCTGTGCACTGGATAAAGGAGACGGGGTATTGGTGCTGGTCGATTTGTTTTCAGCAAGTCCTTACAACCAAGCGGCCCTTTGCTTCAATAAGTTGAAGGACCACCGCTACCGTTTGATCTCTGGCGTGAATCTGCCAATGATCATCGAATCCTTCAATCAGCGGATGATCGGTGCGGATCTGGACACGATGTATCAAGCAGCGATGACCGCAGGCAAGGATGGGATCAAAGAATTTTTAGAGGAAATGGCGAAGCTGGAGAATAAAGCGAATCTATAAAAAATAGATCCTATAAAAAGAAGAATGGATGTGTAGAAATGGGAGAAATCGTATTAGCAAGAATCGATGATCGTTTGATTCATGGGCAGGTAATGACAGCCTGGCTGCAATTTACCGGAGGAAACCACATCGTTATCGTGGATGACGCAACAGCAGGGGATGAGTTCACGAAGTCGATCATGTCAATGGCTGTACCAAACGGCATCAAGTTGTCGATTTTAGGTGTAGCAGACGGCGCGGAATTATTAGCCGCGATTCCAGACGGACACCGCATCATTGTTTTGGCGAAAGAGCCGCAAACGTACTTGCAGCTGATCGAAAAGGGCGTGACCTTCGATGAGATCATCATTGGCGGCATGGGCGCACGGAAAGACCGCAAGACGTTCCACAAAAATATCTCGGCTTCTGAAGAAGAAAAGGAAACCTTCCGAGGAATCATCTCGCACGGCGTAAAAATGAAGATTCATGTTATTCCTGACCAAGGGTCACAAGCAATTGAAGGATTGCTATAAAATAATTTCATAAAGGAAGTGGAGAAATGAAAATTAGTCTTATCCAAGCAATTTTAATCGGTGTCGTTTATTATCTTGGAATCAATGGGACCCCCTGGCTCTCATTGGTGGGGACCCATGGATGGATGCGTCCATTAGTCAATGGGACGGTGGTAGGGTTGATCTTGGGTGACCCCGTTCAAGGATGTATCATCGGGGCAGCGATCAACTTACCGTATCTAGCCTTTATCTCAGCCGGTGGGACTGTAGCGATGGACCCAGCACTTGCAGGGACATTGGGCACGGCGTTGGCAATGGCGGCAAAAGTTGAACCGGCTGTTGCTGTGACATTGGCTGTACCGATCGGATTATTAGGGACACTGATCTGGGTAGCGCATATGACGGTAGATATTACGTTCGTCCATATGGCGGATAAAGCAGCTGAAGAAGGGAAAATCGATCGGATCAACTGGCTTCACATCGTTCCACCGCAATTATTTTTACTATTGATCACTGTTGTACCGGTTGCACTGGCGGCTTATCTAGGCGCGGATGCAGTAGAAGGAATCGTAGACGCGTTGAGCGGTCGTCCGTTGGATGTTCTTTCAGCGATCGGCGGGATTCTGCCAGCGTTAGGGATCGCGATGAACTTACGTGCCATGAATGGCAAGGGAACGCTGTTGTTCTTTACCTTTGGCTTTATGCTTGCCATCTACTCTGGCTTGCCATCTGTGCCGATCGCTGTATTCGCAGGGATCATCGGGTATGTCTTCACGGAGTTGTATTTGAAAGATAAAAATGGAGGGCTGGTGTAATGGATCAGACTGCAGAAGTAAAAAAAGAAAAGCTATTAACGAAAAAAGACGTTGTGAAAGCCTTCTGGCGTTGGACCTTCTTTTCTCACGCCAATTATAACTATGAGCGTCTGCAAGCGACAGGTGTCGTCCATGCCTTCAGTCCGATCTTAAAAAAATTGTACGGTAAAGACGAAGATGAGATGAAATCTGCATTGGAACGCCACATGCAGTTCTTCAACACAGAGCCTTCCTTTGGCGGTCCGATCTTAGCAATGACGATCGCGATGGAAGAAGAACGGGCGCTCGGTGCGGACATCAATGACCAAACCATCAACGGCTTGAAAACGGGGCTGATGGGACCGTTAGCCGGGATCGGCGATACGTTATGGCAAGGAACCTTGATCCCGATCCTGCTGTCCTTCACGTTGCCATTCGGCGCGGACGGGAACATTTTTATGGGACCCGTGATGTTCTTCGCGCTTCACTGGATCATTATGACAGTCATCGCCTACTTCCTATGGATTCAAGGGTATGAGCAAGGGAAGGAAGGGATTCAAAAGATGATGGCAGGCGGCCGCTTGTCCTACATCATGACCTTCTCGCAAACCTTAGGGGCGATCGTGATCGGCTCATTAGCAGCGAACTTCGTAAAAATCGCGACGCCACTGAGTATTCATTTGAGTGGGAAGGAAAACCTTTCGATCCAAACGGATGTACTGGATGCGCTGGTCAAGGGAATCTTGCCGCTGGGCGTGACCTTATTGACCTACTATTTATTGAAGCATAAAAAATACACACCAACCAAAGTATTAGTCATCCAAATCGTTGGCGGCGCGATCTTAGCCGCGATCGGCTTGATCGTAAACTCAATATAAGCTGGAAACGACGTTAGGAACATGATACACAGGTATCTGACGTCGTTTTTTCTGATGGCGGAAGAAGGAAAGGGCGAATAATTTTGAAAACAGCAGTGTTTTATGATGTGAAGAAATTGGTGGTGGAGGACACACCACTACCGGATCTTCCAAAGGATAAACTATTAATGAAGATCGATACCTGTGCTATCTGTACTTGGGAGCAGCGGGTCTATACGGGTGTCAAAAAAGTGGACTATCCTTTTATCGGCGGCCACGAAATCGCAGGCGAGATCTTTCAAGTAGGAGAAGCCGTCGAGGGGGATTGGAAGGCTGGCGACAAAGTAGTCTTTGGCACAAATCTGGCGTGCGGTCATTGCTACTATTGCCGTGTCGGAGAAGAGCAAAATTGCCTGAATTTCGACCACAGCAAACAACAGCCGGGCTTGCCTCACAAAGGAATGGGAGGCTTGTCTGAATATTTAGTCGTTGATCCGGCGAATATTTTCAGTTACCAGCACGTCCCAGCCGAAGAGGCGTCATTAACAGAGCCCCTGTCCTGTGTGCTCCACAGTGTCGAGACGGCAGAGGTTGATTTCGGGGACTACGTACTCGTCGTGGGTGCCGGAATCATGGGGATGCTCCATCTGCAATTGGCACAAAAAAGAGGGGCGATCGCGATCGTATCTGATCCAAATGAGGCGCGGTTGGAATTAGCGAAAACCTTGGGCGCGGCTCACGTGGTCAATCCCATCAAAGAAAACTTGACGGAGAAAGTCTTGGCTTATACGGAGAATCTGGGGGCGCAGATCATTTTTAACACCACGCCGATCTCAGGCTTGATCCCCGGGTTGTTGGAGAGTCTGTCGAACACGGGAACGATGATGCTCTATTCTTCCTATTATCCAGATGAGCCTGTGGGGATCGCCTTCGACCATATCCATAAAACCGGTCAGCAGATCAAAGGAACAGCGAATTCCAACAAGCGGGACTTTATTCGTGCCGCTCGTATGATCAGTCACGGTGTTGTGGATGTGAAGCCCTTTATTACGAAGATCTATCCGCTGAGTGAGATCGAAGCGGCTTTTGAGGAAGCGGTAAATACGGAAGCATTTCGGATCGTGATCGACTTTGAAGAAGAAAGAGAGGGCAAAGGATGTTAGTGACAGTCAAAGAATTGTTGGCAGAAGCAGAGGAGCAGCAGCGGGCAGTCGGCGCCTTCAACGTTCCCAATCTGGAAGCGGTGCGGGGCGTGATCCAAGCCGCGGAGATGCTGAAGGTCCCGGTGATCCTTCAGCATGCAGAGGTGCATGAATCCCTCATTTCGATCGAAGAGATCGGCCCGGTGATGGTCCATTTCGCAAAAGAAGCGTCAGTTCCCGTGGCTGTGCATCTGGATCACGGATCGAGTCTTGCCGAATGCATCAAAGCGATCCGTTTGGGCTTCACCTCGATCATGTACGATGCCTCGTTGAAGGACTACGAGACAAATGTAAAGGAATCGTCTGAACTTGTCCGTATCGCCCACAGCGTCAATGTGTCTGTCGAAGCGGAGCTGGGGGAGATGACGAATTCGACCGTGGGCAGTGGAGAAGGGCGCGCGTCAGAAGAAGGCGCGATCGGCAATCAAGACCTGTTCACCAACCCGCAGCAGGCCCAAGACTTTGTTGAAGCGACAGGCGTGGATAGCTTGGCGATCTCCTTCGGCACCGTCCACGGAAAATATTTCGCAGAGCCGAATCTAGATTTTGACCGCATCGCGGCGATCCGTGCAACAACTGGGAATCGCCCTCTGGTCATGCATGGCGGTTCAGGTGTGTCTGAGGAAGACTACAAACAGGCGATCGCTGCCGGCATTCGCAAGATCAATTATTATACCTATATGAATCTTGCCGCTGGTCAAGCGCTGCAACGGGCGATCGAAGAGCAGCCAAAAGAAGAACTCTTTTTTGATGAATTTTCTTTGGCTGCCACTGCCGCGATCAAAGAAAATGTAGCCAAGACCTTACGAATATTCAACCGTTTATAAGCGATGTAACTCCGACTGTTGGAGAGGACAGTCGGAGTTTTTTTGTTATTGCCTCATAACAGCAGTCTGGGGATTTCTTTTCTACTTTTTACTATAAAAATTGTTACTATATATAGAAGAAGGAAGAATGTATAGTCCATAAAGAGAGGAATAATATGATCACAAATATTGAAGAACTGTATGAAGCGTTTCGTCAAGTGATGGAAAATAAGCGTTGGTGGAATACCGACAATAAGTGGGAAATTCTATTTGGAGCGATCTTAGTCCAGAATACGAATTGGCGGAATGTGGATTACGCCTTAATCAATCTAGAGGAAGCAACACAGTTTTTACCAGAAAAAGTTTTAGCGCTGGAGCTGAATGAATTACAGGATTTGATCCGACCGAGCGGCTTCTACAAGGGTAAGTCTGCGACAATCGTGAGTGTGTTAACTTGGCTGAAGGAATATCACTTTGATTTGGAAACGGTAGCTGAAAAGGAGTTTTTGGAGCTACGCAAAGAGCTGTTGGCGATAAAGGGGATCGGTGAAGAGACGGCAGATGCTCTACTGGTATATGTCTTCGAGCATTCGACGTTCATAGCGGACAAGTACGCGCAGCGATTATTCGAGAAGTTCGGCTTTGCTTCATCCGGCTACAAGCAATTAAAATGCGCGATCCTGTGGCCGGAGACGATGGACACACTTAAAGCACAGAACCTCCATGGCTGGATCATCGAGTATGGGCAGGCCTATCTGAAAAATGACGAACGCTGGCAGGCCGGACCCTTGAGAACATTTAAGGTTGCTGTCAATTAAAAGTAAGAAACAAGCGATTAATAGTCTTCGCTGAAAAACTCGAATAGTTACATTTCGAGTTTTTTAATTTAATGGCAAATCAAATGAATAAATGAAGTGATTTTTAGAAGAATGGAAGCAATTGTTTGCTCCTTAAATACTATATAAAAGTAATATTGTCGTGTAATCGGACAAATATTAACATTTTTAGTGGAAAGTCTTTTGATAAACTTATTTTTCGGAAAAATAGTTATCAGGAGGCAATAAATGAAAAACTCAAATTTTTTACTTAAAAAGAAAATAAGGTATACGAGCAATTTATTATTGACACTTGTATTGCTTGGAGGGTGTTTAGTCAATCTCTTATCAGCAGTGACAGTCAAGGCAACAGGGGTATACAACGGTGATCAATATGTCACTGAAACAAAGTTAGAGAAAAAAGATGGAGAGCCGATTGTCAATGGCGGCTCTATGAGTATTGCGCAAAACTATTATTTAACGTATGAGTGGGAAGTCCCCGATAATACTTTTTATCAAGGTGACACCTTACTATTTTCTATCCCTAAAGAGTTTAAAATTATCAATCAATTTACTTTTCCTTTAGTCGATCCTGAAGGAGAAGAAGTTGCATTAGCCAAAGTGATGGGAAATGATACAGAAGGTTACCGCATTGAAATGACTTTTACGACAGACTATATAGAAACGCATTCAGACGTTTCTGGATCTTTTAGGATGGAGTACACGTTAAATCAAAAATACGTCAAAGGAGATGAAACGATAACTCTTCCTCTACCTGACGGAAACATCACTATCGATGTACCGCATTACGATGAGCCAGGAGGTGGAGGCGGTATTGGAGCAGGTGATTCTCAGAAATTAACGAAGCAAGGAACCGTTAAGAACGGCATCAAATACAATCCGGAAACGGGAAAATACGATCTACCGCAACGTTACATCGAGTGGGAGATAAACCTCGGATTGGGAAAATTAACGGATTCGATTGGAAAAGATAATTTTGATCAGGTCGATCGGATAGTGATTGAGGATACGCCTAAAGATCAAAAAATTGTTTCCATGTCCCTGTATCAAGAATCATGGGCCGATGATGATTGGGGATGGCGAAAAGCCTTTTTTAAAGACATTCCTTTTGACTACGGAACAATCAAGGAATCAGACGTAGCCTTGAAAAAAGACCCTACAAATAGTTATGTTCAATCTTTTAGTTACAATGTTTGGCCCTATATTCAGCAACAACTTAAGGAAGCAATCAACGAAGAGACTGTACTAAACGAAGTTGCTATAGATTACTATGCAGAGCCTTTAGAATTTTTGACGGAAACAACTACATTGACAAATGATGCCACAGTGAAGATCTACTATAAGGATGGTTCTGAAGGGGAGAAATGGACATTAAGTGAAAGTGTAGAGTGGAATGTAGCCGATGGTGAGATCAACGGGAAGGTGTCCGACGTTGCGTTCAAAAAAATTGATGGTAACACACAGGCACCATTGCCGGGGGCAAAATTTGACCTCTATAAAAAAGGAATCGATGGTAAATACGCACTAAAGAAATCGGGAATCACTTCTGATGAACAAGGGATTGTCCATGCAAACAAACTGACTACAGGAGACTATTATTTCATAGAGACACAGAGCCCAGCAGGGTATCCAGATCCAGAAGACCCACGAGTATTGGATTTTACAGTCGAAACAAAGGATTTAGGCGGGTCACAAAATATCAAGGATCTTGGAGAAGTGAAAAATTATCAAGAAAATACGAAAATCGATCTTTCTGTGGAAAAGAAATGGGAAGATGGGAACAATCAAGACGGGATTCGCCCTCAAAGTATTAAGGTACAGCTCTATGGGGACAATCGTCCGATTGGTGATAACGTCTCATTAGATGAGAATAATCATTGGCGCCACACATGGGAAGAATTGGAAGAAAAAGATAATGGCACCGTGATTCAATATGAAGTAAAGGAAACATCTACAGTTCCTAGATATGAAACAAGCGTGACTGGGAATGGAACAAATACCATCACGATTACAAATAAACATACACCAGAAGTGACTGAAGTCAGAGGGGAAAAAACTTGGGTGGATGATGACAATCATCAAAATAGTCGTCCGAATGAAGTCACTATCGAACTCTATGGAAACGGCACGTTAAGAGACACGAAAAAAACGAATAAACAAAATAACTGGCAGTATGAATTTATTAATTTACCAAAGAATGAGAATGGGAAAACGATTGTCTATACAGTCAAAGAGCAGCCTGTAGAAAACTATCACCCTGAATATAATGGATTCGATATAGTGAATACGTACCAACCTGGTCGTACAAATATTTCCGTTAAAAAGAAATGGGAAGATAAAAACAATCAGGATGGGATTCGACCAAATGCGATCCAAGTACAATTAAAAGGTGACGGAAAAGCTATAGGTGCCCCGGTCACGTTAGACCAGCAAAATGACTGGTACCATACATGGGAAGATTTAGAAAAAGCAGAGAATGGGAAGGTTATCACCTACACGGTTGAAGAAGTCAGTGATTCTGGCAAATATAAGGTCGAAGTGAGTGAAGAAAAGGAGTACCAGTTTACTTTGACCAATCATTACACGCCAGAAGTCATTGATATTAAAGGCAAGAAAAACTGGCAAGACAATCAAAATGAACAGGGCAATCGACCGAAAAAAATCACTGTAGAATTGTATGGTAATGGCGAATTAATTGATACAAAAAAAACTACAGCAAAGGACGACTGGTCCTATAGCTTTATAAATTTACCTAAAAATAGTCAAGGATCACCTATCAATTATGAAGTGAAAGAACAATCCGTTTTGGATTATGAAGCGTCTTACTCAGGCCATGACATTACGAATACTTATCGTCCAGAACTGACTAAGGTATCTGTAAAAAAAGAATGGGACGATAAAAATGACCAAGATGGTATTCGTCCTGATACGATTCAAGTTCAACTAAAAGGAAACGGAAAACCAATCGGTGATGCTGTCCTCTTGAACGAAAAGGGGGATTGGAGTCATACATGGGAAGACTTGGAGAAGCGCAAAGATGGAGAAAACATTGACTATACCGTTGAAGAAGTCAGTGATTCTGGGAAATACAAAGTGGAAATGACAAAGGAAGGCGACTATCATCTCGTTTTGACCAATCATTACAAACCGGAAGAAGTAGATGTCAAAGGAACGAAGAAATGGGAGGACAACCAAAATGAGCAGGGCAATCGACCGTCTGCAATTACTGTAGAGTTATATGGTGATGGAAAGTTGATTGATACGCAAAAAACAACTGCAGCTAATAATTGGACGTATCATTTCACAGGTTTACCAAAAAATAATCAAGGCATTCCGATTCACTACGAAGTTAAGGAACAATATGTGGAAGATTATCAGCCTTCTTACTCTGGCTTTGATATTACGAATACCTATCATCCAGAATTGGTTTCAGTATCTGTAAAAAAAGAATGGAATGATAAAGACGATCAAGACGGCATTCGCCCAAGCACGATCCAAGTACAGTTAAAAGGAAACGGGCAGCCAATCGGAGCACCTGTTGACTTAGATGAAAAGAGTGGGTGGAGCCATACATGGGAAGAATTGGAAAAACGTGAAAATGGGAAAAAAATCAATTATACGGTAGAGGAAGTCGGAGATCTTGGCAAATATACGGTGGATATGGTCAAAGAAAATGACTATCAGATCCTTCTAACGAATAGCTATAGACCAGAAGAAATAGCGATTCATGGGAAGAAGATGTGGGACGATAACCAAGATGAAAAAGGAAACCGCCCAGCTAAAATTACGGTAGAATTGTATGGCAATGGGGCACTCGTTGCCACGCAAGATACGACGGCCGCGAGTAATTGGGCATATAGTTTTACGAATCTACCAAAAAACAATCAAGGAAAAGCAATTGATTATGAAGTAAAGGAACAAGATGTTGAAGATTATGAAGCGTCTTACTCAGGTTTTGACATAACCAATACGTACCATCCAGTGTTGGCTAAGGTTACTGTCAAGAAAGAATGGGACGATAAAGGAAATCAAGATGGCATCCAGCCCCAATCCATCAACGTTCAATTGAAAGGAAATGGAAAATCAATAGGTGACCCTGTGACCTTGGATGAAAAGGGAGATTGGAGCCATACTTGGGAGAACTTAGAAAAACGAGAAAATGGAAAAAAAATTGATTACACAGTAGAAGAAGTCAGTGATCCTGGAAAGTACACTGTGGAGACGGTCAAAGAAAATGAATATCGAATTGTCTTAACAAATCACTACACGCCTGAAGAAATCGATATTCATGGGAACAAGCGCTGGCAAGACAATGACGATCAAGATGGTATGCGGCCAAACGAAATCCAGATTCACTTAATTGCTAATAACAGACCTGATCCTGTGGATACTCAAATAGTAAAGCCTGATGCGAATGGACACTGGTCATACACGTTTACTGGCTTACCAAAAAAAGAAAATGGAAAAGATATTGATTATTCCATCAAAGAAGAAGCAGTCTCAGAGTATGAATTTTCATCAGAAAAAACAGAAGACCCGACAGTTATCAACCTTACCAATACTCATAAAGTTCGTAAAACACAAGTAGAGGTAAAAAAATCTTGGGACGATAAAGATGATCAAGATGGCATTCGTCCTCACGCGATACAGGTTCAGTTGCTAGCAGATGGTGAGAGATGTGGAGAACCTGTGGAATTGAGTGACGCCAATCAGTGGAAGCATAGCTGGACAGATTTAGATGAACGAAAAGGTGGTAAAGTCATTGAGTATAAAGTAGAAGAAGTAACGATAGATTCTGAATATGCGTCCACGATCAATCAAATAGATAAAGAGCATATTGAGGTCGTCAACACTCACAAACCAGAAGAAACAGAGATCTACGGCACAAAATCGTGGGATGACAGTGACGACAAAGAAGGGCAAAGACCAGAGAAGATAGTTGTTCGTCTTTTTGGAGATGGACAAGAAGTGGCTAAAAAGACTGTAACAGCAGAAGATAATTGGAACTATCACTTTACTCATTTGCCGAAGAACAATAAAGGAAAAGAGATTGTTTATACTGTTGCAGAAGATCGAATTGTTGATTATACAGCTGAAATCCATGGCACTGATATCATCAATAAGTACACTCCAGGAGTGACAAGTATTCAAGTGACTAAGAAATGGGAAGATGAAAATAATCAAGACGGGATTCGACCTAATCAAGTACTTGTCCAGTTATTTGCAGATGGCCTTCCTGTGGGTGAACCTGTAGGATTAAATGAGACGAATCAGTGGACACATCAATGGGAAAATCTCGTTGCACGTGCCTACGGAAAAGAGATCAACTATTCTGTAAAAGAGATTGACGTGCCTAAAGATTACGTAGCAGAAACAAAAGAGATAGATAAAGAGCACATTGTTCTTACCAATCATCATGTTCCAGAAAAGGTTAAGATTACAGGAAGCAAGCACTGGGAAGATGACAACAATAAGTACAAGGAACGTCCTGACAGCATCACGGTGAATCTTTTTGCGGATGGAAAAAAAGTAGCAACCAAAGAAGTAAAGGAATCCGATCATTGGAACTATGAATTTTCAGACTTGCCGAAGTTTGAGAAAGGCAAAGAAATTCTCTATACCGTTTCGGAAAATGAAGTAAAAAATTATACGTCTCGTATTGATGGCTTTACGATTACTAATACGTATACACCAAAAGAGCGTATTCCTTCACCGCCAAAAGAAGATACGCCAACTAAAAAGTTACCTAATACAAGCGAGAACCAACAGCCGATCCCTCACAGCAAAACAACCGCCAATTCTGAAAGCACTAAAGGTCTTCTGCCAAAAACTGGTAGTAAGGCTTTGGGCTATCTAAGTTGGCTGGGTATCGTGCTCCTTCTTCTATTGCTTGTTTCTTATCGCTATACAAGAAGACAACGATAAAAATAATATCAACTAGATTTGGATTTCGTTCCTATGGCAAGGAATGAAATCCATTTCTACTATAAACGATTTACTTGTAAAAATATGCGAGTGTGCTAAACTCATTTAGCTGATAGTCATACGAAATGTTTTCTATGTTATAAAAGCTAAGCAGGAGGAAAAGCTATGGTGTCATTAAAATCCGCACGAGAAATCGAGCAAATGAAAGAATCAGGGGCTATTTTAGCCGGTATACATAAACAGCTACGGGACATGATCGTTCCAGGGATCACAACCAAAGAGATCGATCAATTTGTTCAAGAAAAAGTCGAAGAATCAGGCGCAGTGGCGGCTCAGATCGGCTTTGAAGGCTATGAATTCGCGACATGTACAAGTGTGAATGACGAGATCTGTCACGGGTTTCCGTCAAATTATCGCTTGAAATCAGGCGATGTGCTGAAGGTCGATTTCTGTGTCGACTACCACGGTGCGATCTCTGATAGCTGCTGGACCTATGCAGTCGGCGAGATCACGCCCGAACATCAGGCCTTGATGGATGCAACGAAAGAAGCCTTGATGCTCGGTATCGCGCAAGCACAGGTCGGCAATCGTGTAGGGGATATCGGTCATGCGATCCAAACGTATGCAGAAGGAAAAGGCTACGGCGTCGTGCAAGATTTTCTTGCCCACGGCATTGGCCCAACGATCCACGAAGAGCCCTTCTTCCCGCATTTCGGAACAGCTGGTAAAGGTCCGCGCCTAAAAGAAGGCATGACGATCACGATCGAACCAATGATCACGACTGGAACATGGGAGGCTGGCATTGATGGGAATGGCTGGACAGCCCGCACGCTGGACGGCAGTTTTTGTGCCCAATATGAACATTCTATTGCCATTACTAAAGAGGGACCTGTGATCATGACGAACCAAGATACTGAATAAAAGAAAAAGAAAGATCCGAAAAAACGTCGGGTCTTTTTTTTTGGTTTGCTTTCTTTTTCTTCAGAATTTTTTTGACAAATAGATAGATTAGTCTAACTTTTCTTAGTTAGAGAGGCGTCTTGTTTTCAATAAAATTTTCCGACTGGTATTCTGAATTTAGAATATAAGAAGGAGGAATCATCATGAGATATACGAATGGAAATTATGAAGCATTTGCAAGACCGAGAAAACCGGCTGGCGTAGACGAAAAAAGTGCCTATATCGTCGGAGCAGGATTAGCTGGGTTAGCGGCGGCTGTTTTTCTGATCAGAGATGGTCAAATGAAGGGCGAACGTATCCACATTTTTGAGGAACTGTCCTTATCTGGCGGCTCGCTGGATGGCACCTTCATTCCCCACGACGGCTTTGTGACGCGAGGCGGCCGCGAGATGGAAAATCATTTTGAATGTTTATGGGACTTGTTCCGTTCCGTGCCATCGTTGGAAGTGGAAGATGCGTCGGTCTTAGATGAATTTTATTGGTTGGACCATGATGATCCAAATTCATCCAATTGTCGGATCATCCATAACCGTGGCGAACGTGCGGCGGATGATGGCGACTTCACCTTGTCGAAAAAGGCGCAAAAGGAATTGGTCGATTTGTTTATGACTTCTGAGGATCAATTGGTCGACAAAAAGATCGAAGACGTCTTTGGTGAGGAATTCTTTGAATCGAACTTTTGGCTGTATTGGTGTTCGATGTTTGCCTTCGAAAAATGGCATTCTGCGATCGAGATGCGCCGCTACGTGATGCGCTTCATCCACCATATTAAAGGCTTGCCAGATTTCACGGCGTTGAAATTTACCCGCTACAACCAATACGAATCGTTAGTAAAACCGTTGTTGTCCTTCTTGAAGGAGCATGGCGTGGACTTCCAATATGAAACGAAGATCACCAATATCCAAGTCGATGCTGCGCCGGACAAAAAAGTGGCGAAGAAGATCCAGCTGACACGGGGAGGAAAAGCAGAAGAGATCACGTTAACAGGAAATGACCTCGTCTTTGTGACGAACGGGTCCATCACAGAAAGCTCCACAGAAGGCGACCACCATACTCCGGCACCTATCACCCATGAGCTGGGCGGCAGTTGGAACCTGTGGAAGAACTTAGCGAAGCAATCGGATGAATTCGGGCACCCCGAGGTCTTTTGCGAGAACTTGCCGGATGAGAGCTGGTTTGTCTCTGCGACTGTGACGTGGGAAAACTTTGACATCGAACCTTATATCTCTCGTTTGACGAAACGGAAACTACGGACGGGAAGCATCGTGACCGGCGGGATCATCACCATCAAGGATTCCAACTGGCTGATGAGCTTCGCGACCCATCGTCAACCGCATTTTAAAGAACAAACGGATCAGCAGACAGTTACTTGGGTATACGGTCTCCTGTCCAACACACCGGGGAACTACATCAAGAAGCCGATCGAACAATGCACGGGTCAAGAGATCGTGCAGGAATTGATGTACCACTTAGGCGTTCCAGAAGACGATATCCAAGCCTTCTCTGAAAAATCCTGTGTGGTGGTTCCTGTCTATATGCCGTTCATCACCTCGTACTTCATGCTGCGTGAACCGGGGGATCGTCCGTTGGTCATTCCGAACGGTTCAGAAAATCTGGCCTTCATCGGGAACTTTGCCGAAACGGAACGGGACACGGTCTTTACTACGGAATATTCTGTGCGGACAGCGATGGAAGCCGTCTACAGCTTCTTAGATATTGAACGGGGAGTGCCTGAAGTCTTCGCCTCTGCTTACGACATTCGGACGCTGGCGAACTCCGTCTATTACCTAAGCGACCGCAAGAAGCTCTCTGAGATGGACCTGCCGTATGTAGAGAAAAAAGTATTGGGGCATTTCGTCAAGAAGATCGAAAACACGTATATCGGGGACATATTAAAGGACAATCATCTATTGTAATAGGAATGATAGAGGAAACAAAAGGCACGACAGGCTTTTTCAATGAAACTATTTCTGTCAAGCGTCCGTTTTAACCAAACGAGTACGTCAAAAAAGAAAGACGAACACCCTTGATTCTATTGCAGATATCAAGGGTGTTCGTCTTTTTGGATTAATTGTCCGTTTATTTGAGCGTCCTCGTTTGAAACGACACAAGAGAAAAAATAAAATAGGCTTCTTTATTTTTTCAAAGAGGAGGGTTCGGCATAAATACGTTCCAGTTTTTCTTCTAACTTTTTCTCAATAATTTGTATATCGGTGTGCTGTAAGGGATGTTCAACCACACAGATATCCTCAGCATGCCCATTTATAGAAGACATATTCGTGATGATCAAACTATTTTTGTTAGCAGATGAATGTTCATCGGTCATAACTAAATTATAATTTTCAGCAAAATGATGCTGAATAATCTGTTTCAATCGCGCTCTCACTAGGAACGACATATCCGAATCTATGACAATGTTAATTTGTGGTTCATATACCACACCCTTACCAAAGTAAGAAAATACTAACAAGTATTGTTTTATCAGCAATTCATTATTGTCAAACACAGCGTTGCTTGATTCCGTTTTCATTTCGTTAATAAAAGTAATTAATTTCTCAATCAAATTTCTAGGAGGTTTAGAGTCTCCTAGCGAATCGTAGCCGACTAGATCAAAATAGACACCAGGAAAAATTTTATTTTGAAGGTGTGTGCAAAAAAAGTATGTGTAAAACATGTTTTGCTCACCATAAGGGATCTTGAAAAAATCCTTTTGAAATTTTTCAAACATCAAATTTGTTGCACGATACACATCTGAATTATTTTTCTTGTGATAATTTAAGATCCGCTTTCCAACATAAGAAGATCGGTAAACACGGTGCCTCATTTCAAAAACTAAAAGAATGAACGTAAGCTCATTGTCATCGAAGATTTGATAATGATTCATTCCTGTAACCATTACTTGTTCCGCACGCAAAGAACGAATATTTACGTATTCATGCCAATTTTCAGTATCTGTGATGTAATGTTTTTTCTTGTTGCGCATAAGACAGATGGCCATGAAGTAGGCTGCTTGCTTTTTATAGACAGCGCTATAGCCAACCTTAAAAAGGGACTCTACATAATCAATTGATTTATAAATCTTGGCTTCATCTACGTATTCAAAAGGCCAGTCACTGTTTCGATAGATCGTCCAAAGAAAAACATAAATGAAAAATCTGATTAATTTTTCCTCACCAATAAATGTCAGTTTGTTGCTGTCGATTTCCAAATGGAACGACTTCAATGTCTCGTTTATTTTTTTTATCGAATGTTTTAAAGAATAGATGTTTATAAAATTCTTCTCCGCGTATTTTTTTATGTTTTCTGTCCGCAGCATACATAGATCAATTAGTAATTTCGAATGCTCATCATTATAAATAATGTGAAGTTTTAAATGTTCAATGGAAGAATCAGACATGAAAAGTTTTACCCCTTTGAACTTTTCATAAACCAATTCGATGTTCTTTTCTTGTTCTTGATTGTATTCCTCAATGACCTCTTCAAGAAAATGAATATAGCGTTGCACACTTCGTTCGCTAATACTCAGTTCAGAACTGATTTTCTTAACTTCCAACCAATCTTCCTCCAGCTGAAAAAGTTCAAGTAGTCTGTAGCTTACCTTATTTCTTTTTTCTAATAAATCAAACAATTCACGTTTCATTTTTACCACCTCTTAATTTTATTGTCGAATTCGATTTTCTATCTTCAATAGTAAAAAAGTGGAATAAACCATCAAAGAAAAAATAGTGGTACGTAAGATTTGCTGCTATTCGATACACACCTATAAACACCAAACCATTAATCCTTTTGATGTATTTAAGCATTTTCTATGACAATACAATAAATAAAAGAAAGTGCCTAACATAAAATGTCGTTTTATCGGACAAGAAATAGTCTTTTTAAGTCTTGTTTATCCTTTACTCTATAGTTGTTGCTCCGTGAGAAGGAATAACAACGAAATAGTAGGCGTATTTACAACGAAAGTGAAGGATCATAAAGGTATCTGATCAAAACATTTTGACTCTACTATTAAAAAATTAGTGGGAGAAAAAAGAAAGAAATAGCGGTAATTGCGAGTTATGTATAGACACAATAGTAAGCAATTTTCATTTTTTTGTACAGTTTATTGAATTTTTTTTCGATCGGATCAAGGAGGAAATAGCCCAAGTGAATCAACTGGATCATTGCTTGAACGTTTAATGGTGATGGGACTAACAGAAAGGACTTGGCGATCGTGCGATAGGTACGATTGTTTATGAATAGATTTAATGAATGCGAAAAGATTAAGAGTGAAATATAAAAAATTTCTACATATACTATGCGAATCACCATGATTTTATAAAAAAGATTTTTGAAAGGATACAGAAAATGAATAAGTCACGTAAAATGTCGAAATTTGCTTTTTTTTCGATGACAGCATCACTTTTTATAACAGTTTATGAGTACCCTACCTTTGCAAGTACAGGAAAAGCGTTAATCTTTTTTCTCTTATTGTGCGGCTTAGGCTGGTTTTTACCTGTCGCTTTATGCTCTGCAGAATTGGCTACGGCCGAAGGGTATCAAGAAGGCGGGATCTATAGTTGGGTAGGGAAGCCATTAGGAGAAAAATATGGCTTTGCAGCATTGTTTTTTCAATGGTTTCAGGTAACGGTCGGGTTTGTGACCATGATCTACTTCATTGTTGGTACATTGGCGTATATCTTGAAAATTCCAGCAATCAATGAAGATCCTTTGTTTAAATTTTTAACAGTCATCGGTATTTTTTGGTTACTGACTTTGTTGCAATTGAAGGGAACAGAAACAACTGCGAAGTTAGCGAAGTATGGTTTTAGCATAGGGATTGTCTTACCAGTAATCGTTCTTTTACTATTGACGATCAAGTATTTTATGACGGGGCATGCCATCTCAACTAATTTCACGGACTCGTCCTTCATACCCAAAGGAAAAAATATTGGTGCATTGACTTCTTTTGTTTTGGCATATATGGGGGTGGAAGCGTCGGCCTCTCATTTTTCAGATCTAGAAGATGCAAAAAATAGTTATCCCAAATTACTGATGTTGCTTGTAGTCGTCGGAATTCTAATGAGTACGATCGGCGGAAGTATTGTATCCATGGTTTTGAGTGGGACAATTTCCTCTGATGAAGGTGTTATGGATACTGCAACGAGATTGGTTTCCTCTGGTCATGTTGGATGGGGTGTTAAACTTATCGGCTTCTTAATCTCTTTTGGGATATTGGCTCAAGTAAGCTCTTGGATCGTCAGTCCGACAGAAGGATTGCAATTTGCTGCAACAAAAAATTTATTGCCGAAGAAACTAGGTCAAAAGAATAGCAACGATGTTCCTGTAAGAATTCTTATCATTCAAGCTATCGTGGTGAGTGTCTGGGCAGCATTACTGACTTTTGGTGCCAGCAGCTCTGGTGGGAATGTCGGATTTCAAACCGCTATCTCGTTGACTGTATTGATTTATTTGAGTGCGTATATTTTATTCTTTGTTTCATATTTCGTTGTCTTATTGAAACATAAGGAGTTAAAAAGAGAGTTTAGTATACCAGGGAACACGTTTTGTAAAGCATTGATTGGAGGGATAGGGTTAGTGATATCAGTTGCAGCCGTCTGTACAGCATTTATTGTGCCTACAACGATCGCAGAGTCGGATAGTCATGTGTATTTAATGAGTTTAAGCATTGGGTTTGTTGTGACAGTAGCAATGCCATTTGTTTTTTACCGCTTTTACTCAGTGCCGAATAAGAAAAGAAACGAAGAGAAAGGCGTGTCACTCGAATGAAAATGGTAAAAAATGAATTCAAAAATTTATTAAAAAATAAGATTCTCTTGATCTCTGTTATTGCGATTACTTTTATCCCGATTATCTATACTTCGATCTTTGATAAGTCGTTGTGGGACCCCTATGGTGGGATAAAAAACTTTCCCGTCGCTGTCGTCAATGAAGATGAAAGTGTTGAACTGATGGGGCAAAAAGTAAACGTCGGTGATCAAGTTATTGATAACTTAAAAAAAGACAAAGAGTTAGATTGGAAATTTGTCTCTGAAAAGCAAGCAATGAAGGGACTTAAAGAATTAGATTATTATATGATTATCACTATCCCGAAGGACTTTTCAAAATCTGCTGCTAGTGTGATCGATGCTGATCCTAAGAAGATGGAGATTACGTATACAACAAATGATTCTTATAATTATATTGGTAAGGAAATCTCTCAAGTCGCGGCCACAGAATTAGAGATGAAGGTTCGTAATCAGGTAGTACAAGCATATGCCAGTGCAGTGGATACTGCAGCAGGTAAAATGGTTGGAGCATTGAATCAAGCAGCAGATGGATCGAATGAACTGTATTCTGGCAGTGGACAACTTGCCAATGGGATCAACGCCTATACAAATGGGGTTTCACAAGCAGATGACGGTTCTAAAAAATTAGCAGGAGGAACTGCGCAATTAGCCGCATTTGTCGGACCATTGTCTTCCGGTGTCTCTCAATTAGATGCTGGATCGAAAGAGTTAAGCAACGCTTTAGGCGGAATCGATGCAGCAATCAACTCTAACCAAGCCAAAATCACAGAGGCGGATGCTGGTGTTGAATCCTTGTCTGTAGCGGCAAGATTAATGGCAGAGTCGTTGCAAAATTTTGAGAATAATTTGAATCCAGAGATCAGAGTGCAGTTATCGAAACAAATTGAGGCATTAGATTCTCAACTAAATGAATTGATTGTCAATGCCAACGAATTAGCGTCTATCTCAATGGATTCTTCACAATTGGATCAAAAAAATACTGAGATTTCTCGTAAATTACTGGCGTTGACAGATGAGTTTGATGCTGCTAATCAATCGATCAATAGTAAAATCAGCGACATTATTCAAAAAAATGAAGAACTATCGGAGCGTTTAAAATCGGAGTTGATAAAAAATCTGAACGCGGCTGTTGACAGTGATATGGCTAATTTGAATCAGAGGATTACAAATAAGATCAATGATATTAATAAGAATTTAGAAGAACTGTCGAATATCACTTTGGTTTTAGCGCAACAAGCTAATGAAGTAAGCAATATTTCAGGAAGCATGGCTAAGAATACGCAAAACGTACAAGTGACATTCTCAGAATTTAAAAAAGGGAATCAGCAAATTGAAATGGCCCTAGGTGTCGTCCCAGCATCAGAAAGCGCTCAAAGTATAGTCAATCAGTTGAATCAGTTAAGTGCCGTGTTGAATCATACGGCAGAAGACATTCCAACAGCTGTTGCGGGCGTTCATAAATTAGCGTCAGGCAGTGAGCAATTGACTGGTGGATTGAATCAATTACAAGGGAAATTACCTGAACTTAGCAGCGGTGTTGACCAGTTGAATGCAGGTTCTGACCAATTAGAAGATGGGTTAGACGAACTGAACAGCAAGTCTCCTGAACTAGTATCGGGGATCAAGCAGTTACAAGCTGGGGCAGGGGAATTAGCCAATGGCTTGGATTCGGGCGTAGATAAAGCAAAAAGTGTAAAAGTAACCCATAAGACGATTGATCAATTTGTTGATCCAACGGGATTGAAAAACGATCAATATAGCAAGGTCAAAAATTATGGCGAGGCTTTAGCGCCGTATATCATGTCTCTAGCGCTTTTTGTTGGCTGTATGCTGTTTAACTTTGTCTATCCGATTCGTAAATCATCAATGGATGGTCAATCTAGCTTGGATTGGTGGTTAAGTAAAGTCAGCTTGGGCTTTGTCGTGTCGAGTTTGATGGCCATTATCCAAGTGACGACGATGATCTTGTTAGGATTGCCAGTTTATAATTTAGGGCTGCTTTATCTAACCGCGCTAATCACCGCTTGGTGTTATATGTCGATCGTGATGTTTTTAGCAATGACTTTCGATAATCCAGGACGATTTGCTGCAATGATCCTGCTGGTGTTACAACTCGGAGGTGCCGCTGGAACATTCCCAATTCAAACCCAAGGGAAGTTTTTCCAATTGATCCATCCTTTCTTGCCAATGTCTTATTCTCTTTATGCCTTTAGAGAAGCCATTGCAGGTGGAATAAGCAATGGTCTTGTGAATAAAAGCTATACGATCTTGCTTGTGCTGATGGTTCTCTTTGTTAGTTTGTTACGTATCTCAATGTTTTATTTACAGAAAAATCATTTGAGAGATGTCTCCTTGTTGAATGACAATCAAAAATTGATGGCTTTAGAAGTGGATGATCATCAGCGTCTATCCTCGCAGATTGACGCGAATATCAAGAAAGAAAAAAATGAGGAAGAGAAGAAATGAAAAATATAAAACAATTTTTTGAATCTTATCGTTTTTTGCAAATTCTGACGGGTGGTATCTATTTGATCATGGCCTTGTTGGCAATGCATTACACAGAAGATACCATCGTTGAATCCGTTCGACTATTCGGTGCATTTTCATTGATAAAGGGATTTTTTGAAATAATGAATCGAACCAAGATCTCTATGAGGACCCATAAAAGTCAGTATTCAGCACTTGCAATAGGCTTCGTGGATATAATGATCGGATTGATCCTAGTGGTTTATACGTCATTAGATCTAACCATGTTGTCCATTTTATTCGGTTTTTGGTTCATAGGGGATTCGGTGATTTCCTTTTTCTTATTGGATTTGGCAAAATCGATCGCGATACCCTATTACTATGTGTCACTAGTCGTTGACCTTATTGGCTGTATGATGGGCTTGCTTCTATTGGTAGGGGAAGGTTCCTTAATGATCAATGTTCCTTCTTTGATCGGAAACTACTTTTTACTCTTCGGATTTACCAAGTTGATCGGTGGAGTAATCAATGTGGATAATCTTCATTCAGTGAAATAGAAAAACAAAACAAGTCGTTTGTAGCGGCTTGTTTTGTTTTATAGATCTGTAAATAAGTAAAGAATATCGTTTTTTAGAGATAGAAATCTACAAGTGTTCTATTTCTGAAAATTTTCTGACGCATAATACGACAATATATGCTCATTCGCAGCAATTATCATGCACTAGAATAAGAAATGTAGTAAAGGAAAGCGAAAAGGAGATTTTATTATGTGTACAAGTATTTTTATGAGAACAGAAGACAATAAACATATTTTAGCGAGAACCATGGATTTTTCATACCCATTGGACGCAAAACCAATCTATATTCCCCGAGAACATAACTGGGTTTCTGGTGCGGATAATAAACAATGGAACAATGAACTGGGATTTTTAGGAACGGGGTCAAACTTAGGGAAAGATTACTTCGTTTGCGACGGAGTGAATGAAGCAGGTATTTCTATTGCAGAGCTATATTTACCCGGGGAACCACTTTATCAAAAAGAGGCAGAATCAGGTAGTCTTAATTTTTGTCCCCATGAATTTATTATGTGGGTATTAGGAAATATTTCTTCTATTGAAGAGTTGGGTGAGACGTTAGATTCAATTAATTTAGTAGAACGACCTGTACCAATGCTAGGATTTGTAACGCCACTTCATTGGATCATTACAGATAAATCTGGAAAATCTGTTGTCATTGAACCGACAGAGAAAAAATTAAGATTCAAGGAAGATCCTGTAGAAGTCATGACGAATACACCACAATTGGAATGGCATTTAGAAAATCTGAGAAATTATTTAAATGTTCGTCCTGAACAATTTGATCCAATCAATTATGACGGCTACGAAGCGACAGCTTTTTCTCAAGGAACAGGAACTTCTGGATTGCCTGGTGGCTACACACCGCCAGAACGTTTTGTCCGAGCAACTTTCTTCAAACAATTTATTGAGAAAGCAGCTGATGAAAATGAGGGCGTCATGAATGCCCTGCATATACTAGCGACGGTAAGTATTCCAAAAGGGGTGGTTGTTAAAAGCACCGGTGAGCAAGATTATTCTCAATTCATTAGCATGATGTGCAATGAAAGTCGAACGGTTTATTTTAATGATTACGCAACTAACGGCATTACAAGAGTAACCATCACAGAGGAGCTTTTGGAACAACGAGAAGTAAAAATCTTTGAAATTGATAAAACACCTGTATATAAATAAAGGATTCGACCTTAGGAGGAAAGAAAAATGAACAATGCATTACCATTATTCGGATCAAAAGCAGCCTGTGAGAATGTCATTATAGAAAAAATGAATCAGGAGCCTATTGATCCTAAATTTGCCTACCAACTGATTAAAGATCAACTGATCGATGAAGGAAACGCGCGTCAAAATATGGCGACATTCTGTCAAACATACATGGAACCAGAAGCCACAGCGTTAATGGCAGAAACCTTTGAAAAGAACGCTATCGATAAATCTGAGTATTCTTGTACCGCAGAAATCGAGCAAGCTTGTGTAAATATAGTTGCTGACTTATGGAACGCACCTGATATGGATAAGATGATTGGGACTTCAACCGTGGGTTCCAGTGAAGCCTGTATGCTAGGCGGTATGGCAATGAATTTCAAATGGCGGGAAGAAGCATTAGAACGTGGTGTCGATCTAAATAAACAACGCCCCAACTTAGTGATCTTTTCAGGTTATCAAGTCTGCTGGGAAAAGTTCTGTGTTTACTGGGATATTGATATGCGAACTGTTCCTATGGATGAAGAACATATGAGCATCAACGTCAATGAAGTAATGAATTACGTGGATGATTATACGATTGGTGTCGTCGGTATTTTAGGAATTACTTATACTGGAAAATACGATGATATTCAAGCGTTGGATGAAAAGGTGGAGCAATTTAATCAAGAAACAGGACGTGAATTAGGTATCCATGTTGATGCGGCGAGTGGTGGATTATTTACTCCTTTTGTTTTCCCAGAGTTAGAGTGGGATTTCCGCTTGAAAAATGTTGTTTCAATCAATACATCAGGTCATAAGTATGGATTGGTATATCCTGGAATTGGCTGGATTGTTTGGAAGGATCGCAAATACTTGCCGGAAAAAATGATTTTTAATGTCAGCTATTTGGGCGGGACGATGCCAACAATGGCGATCAACTTTTCTCGCAGTGCCAGTCAAATTATCGGACAGTACTATAACTTTTATCGCTATGGGTTCAATGGATATAAGGGCATCCACTCAAGAACACGCATGGTCGCTATGAAGGTTGCAGAAGAAATTGAAAAAACGAATCTATTCGAAATCTATAATAATGGCGACAATATTCCGATCATTTGCTACCGATTAAAAGAAGATGCGAATGTTACATGGAATCTATATGATCTAGCGGACCGGTTACAAATGAAAGGGTGGCAAGTTCCTGCATATCCTTTACTAGAAGACTTAGAAAATGTGGTTATTCAACGATTTGTTTGCCGCGGAGATTTTGGAATGAATATGGCGGAATCGTTGATCAGAGACATCCAAACCGCGATTGAGGAATTGGAAAGTGCGAATGTCACGATGCATGCCAATAAAAAGCAAGTCCAAGGATTCACTCACTAATACCATCTAGTAATCAAAGACAAGGATCATCCCTTTTTGAGCCTTGATGTTCCAACGGATCTAGGTTGATAGTGGGATACGGTTAATTTATCTTTAGACGCTGACAGGAGAAGCTTTCTAAAGGAAACAGGAATAAAAAGACCGTGTATCTCAACCATCAATATGCGTAACGTTGATAAAAGTAACATCAAGGTTCAGAGATGAAGGGACACCTTCAGGACGATCGAATACATATAGGAAAGGAAGATTTATTCATTGAAGAAATTCCCTAAAGTGCTATTGGTGTCATTGGTCTCACTGCAGACACTGATGGCGACACCACTTACCATACTTGCAAATGAGCAAGGAACGAAAGAAACAATCAAACAAGAAAAAACGTCAAGAGACAAAGGCGAGGATGAAGATGATTCGGAGGATAAACAGCCCACTGAAACATCTAGCAGCGAGACTTCTGAGAGTACGACCACTACCGAAAGTAGTTCTACAAGTTCAACAAACTCAGGGAGCAGCACAACCTCTGAGACGAGTACTGTGACTTCAGATAAAGAAGTATCTAGTTCAGAAAGCAGCCAGGAGTCAACAACATCGACTAGTAATGATCATTCAACTAGTACCTCTCAATCCAATAATGGGACAACGACAAGCAGTGAAAATCCAAAAAATGAACCCTCAGCTCCTACTGCAATCCCACCTCAAGAGGAGTCTGAGACATTGACAGAAAGTCCCGTCGATAGTCAGGCTACAGCGGATCTAGAAAGAGTCGTTCCATCTGGTTCGATTCAAAAAAATGGCAGTATTCACTTTGAAAAAAATGAATCGGTGGAAAGCTTCATTCGAAAAATTGGGGAATCCTCGAGAAAAATCGGAAAAGAAAGAGATCTGTATGCTTCCGTCATGATCGCCCAAGCGGTGTTAGAATCTGCGAGTGGTCAGAGCAGTCTCGCTCAGGCACCGAATTACAATCTTTTTGGAATCAAAGGATCTCATAAAGGAAAGACCGTCGCCTTGTCGACGCAAGAAGATGCAGGAAATGGTGCACTTTATTCAACTGAAGCTGGATTTCGCGTATACGAAAATTATGAAGAGAGTCTTAATGATTATGCTGATCTATTGAGTGAAGGAATTTCTGGTAATAGCAATTATTACGAAGGTGTATGGAAAAGTAAGGCTCCGACTTATCAAGAGGCAACAGCATACTTGACTGGTAGATACGCAACAGATACACAATACGATCAAAAATTAAATGGTTTGATTGAAACATATAAATTGACAGAATACGACAAAGAAATTCAAGGACCGCCAACAGGTGCAGTCAATGCTTCAGGGTATGCAGTACCAGTGGCAAACTACAGCATTTCTAGTCCTTTTGGTATACGTGGTGGGGAGTTCCATCGCGGCCTAGACATGGCAGCTGCTCAAGGAGAACCTATTCATGCAAGCAAAGCAGGAACAGTAGTCAAAGCCGAATTTCATCCTTCTTGGGGAAACCATGTAGTCATCCAGCACGAAGATGGAATGACCTCATTGTATGCCCATCAACAAGAATACGTCGTACATGCAGGCGATCAAGTGAAGCAAGGGCAGTTAATTGGATACGTAGGTTCAACAGGAAACAGTTCAGGAGCTCATTTGCACTTGGAAATTTGTCGTGACAACAGTCTGTCGCAAGATCAGTTGGTTGACCCAGCCAGCATCATATTTTAATGTCAATAACAATCCTTTTCCTGATTAAAGTTGATCACTGGACTCATTTTGTGACAGAGTGACCACTTTTTCTATTGTATAAATAAAAATCAGTCTTTGAATCGATTAGTATGAACCAACGACTTAAAATTAAATGAGGGTATTTTAATTTTCTCGCTGTTTTTATTGTATAATTCTCATACAAAGGAAAATAGGAGGAATCTAAATGATCAAAGTGGCGATTGTCGGATATGGAAATTTAGGCCGTGGTGTGGAACGGGCATTGCAGCAGAACGCAGACATGGAGTTAGTGGGGATCTATTCGAGAAGAGACCCCAGTACCGTACACACAGAGGGCGCACCTGCCTATGCCTTAGCGGAGCTGGAGCAGCAAAAGGGAAAGATCGATGTCTGTATCTTGTGCGGAGGATCAGCGACAGATCTGCCAGTGCAAACACCGTCGTTGACGAAAGACTTCAATACGATCGACAGCTTCGATACCCATGCTAAGATCCCAGAGCATTTTGCCAACGTCGATCAGGCGGCAAAGGAGAATCAAACGGTTTCGATCATTTCTACCGGCTGGGACCCCGGCTTATTCAGCTTGAACCGACTATACGCTGAAAGTATTTTACCGAAAGGCGAGACATATACGTTTTGGGGCAAGGGCGTCAGCCAAGGCCACTCGGATGCATTGAGAAGAATCAACGGTGTCGCCGATGCGATCCAATACACGATTCCGAAAAATGAAGTGATCGAACGCTTGAAGGCGGGGGAAACGCTGGAGCTGACGACAAGAGACAAGCATTTACGAGAGTGCTTCGTCGTTTTAGCAGACGGTGCGGAGGAAGCGGCGATCAAAGAAGAGATCGTGACGATGCCGAATTACTTCGATGAATACGACACGATCGTTCATTTTATTTCAGCAGAAGACTTGGCCCGAGACCACCAGGCGATGCCTCATGGCGGAACGGTGCTGCGGACAGGCATCACTCATGAGCAGACCAAGCAGGTGATCGAATACAATCTGCAATTAGAAAGCAACCCTGAATTTACCGCCAGCGTCCTCGTTGCCTACGCCAGAGCGTGCGCTCGATTCGCTAAGGAAGAGCAATTTGGCGCGTTCACGGTCTTTGATATCCCGCCGAAGTATCTTTCTTCTGTAGAGGACGCGACACTGCGAAAAGAATTGCTGTAGGGTGTTGAAATCTTTACACAGTCAATTAAAATAAGAGACTCAAGGAAAAGCCAAGCGGTTCTTCCTTGAGTTTTTCTTTTGCATCATTTTAGCGGATTGGGTACGTTACAAGTAAGAAAATACAGAAAGCGAGGGTCCCTGTATGAAGTATGAAAAAATCTCTCCTACAGATAATTATTCCTATAAAATTTTTTCCTTCCATTCAAAATCATCGGATCGCCTGATCCCGCCGCATTGGCACGATAGCTTAGAGCTGCTTTTTTGTTTTTCTGGTGAATTAGAGGTCATTTTTGCTGGCGAGACCTATCACTTGAAGGCGCAGGAATTTATCATTATTAATTCCAATCACGTCCATTCGACGAGAAGCCCTGTTTTGGGCGAGTGTCTGGTGATTCAACTGCCACTGGATTACGTACAGCAAGTGACAGAGGAGCAGTATTGGAAGAAGTTTCTATTTAAAGCTATTCCAGATCAGCATTATTCAGAGGCATTGGCGTGCTTGTTGTTCATTTATCAGCATTTTTCTTCTGAAGAGTTGGTGGCCCATCTCTCTGTTAAGGCCAAGGTGTACGAGCTCTTCGCGATTCTTTGCGAAAGTAATACATTTTCCAGTACGGGCATTTATGAGATCAAGTCCTTTAAGTATTTGGAAAAAATGAAAATGGTGAATCAGTATATCCAAGAGCATTATACCCAGAATCTGATGATCGAGGAGGTGGCGGCGATTTTTAACTACAATCCCTCCTATTTTTCGCGCTTCTACAAAAAATTCATGGGGATCACATTTACCGAATACCTCAACTCTGTCCGGTTAGATGCGGCATACAAAGAAATGCGTGATACAGATAAAACGATTCTGGAAATCGGGTTGAACAATGGCTTCGCTACCAACAAAACCTTTTACAATGTTTTCCGCAATAAGTTTGGGCTGTCGCCGCAAAAATTTCGTAAGCAATTTCTTAAAAAAAGTAATTAAATTTCCACTTTGTCGTAAAAATGCGGAACGACTGAACGGATGGAAGGATTCTATAATGAAAGCGTTATAACAAACGTTTGATGAGGAGGAACAACTGTGAAAGAAAAAATAACCAATCTATTTAATAAAATGAATCCATGGTTTGATAAGTTGGGAGCGAATCCCTATCTGCAAGCTGTATCGGGTGCCATGATGGCCACCTTGGGTCCGCTATTTATCGGTTCGATGTCGGTCTTGATCGTCGTCTTGATGGGGATGGTTCCTGCATTAGCCAAGCTGAATAAGCTGACTGAGCTGCTTACCAAAGTAAACACGATGACCCTTGGGGCATTAGCGGTGTATATCGCGGTGCTGATCGCCTATCATTTGGTGAAGAAATTGGATGAGGACGAAGACCCGATCTCGGCCTCTGTGATCTCATTGCTGAGCTTTCTGATCATTACTCCTTTAGGAAAAATGGCGGATGACTCAATGGGGATTCCAACAAACTGGCTAGGAGCGCAGGGCGTGTTCTCAGCGTTGATCGTCGGACTGGTCAGTGCCCGTCTGTACTTAGCGATCAAGCATCGTGGCTGGACGATCAAAATGCCCGCAGGGGTGCCGCCAATGGTGACTAAAACATTTGAAGCATTGATCCCGACGATTTTGATTGGCCTATTATTTGCACTTGTTGATTTATCCTTTAGTTTGACTTCGTTTGGCAGTATGCATCAATTTGTTTACAGCATCATCCAAGAACCGTTGAAGGGTGTCGGCGGCTCCATCGCGGCGATGATTTTATTGAGTCTCTTGCAACAAGTCTTGTGGTTTTTCGGTATCCACGGAACCAATGTCATTATGCCGTTAGTGACGCCTTTGTGGCTGGCGATGGACGTGGAAAACCTCAACGCTGTTCAGGCAGGTTTGACCCCGCCGAATATTGTTGGTCTTGCGTTTTTCAACATTATTACGTGGAGCGGACTAGGATTAGGGTTGGTCTTGCTGATGCTGCGGGCTAAAAGTAAGCAATACCGGCAAGTCGGGAAAATTTCTGTCGTTCCGGCCTTGTTTGGAATCACGGAGCCTGTGATTTTCGGGACACCGTTAGTCTTGAACTTTGACCTGGCCTTTCCCTTCATAACAAACAATACGATTGCCTTGATCCTCGCCTATGTATTGACCAAATTGGGGATCGTGGCGAAATTCATAGGGGTCCAAGCGATCTTTGGACTGCCGCTCGGATTCCACGCGGCGGTGGAGGGAAGTATCTCCATCATCTTATTGCAGCTGTTTATTCAATTAGTGCTGTCGCCAGTATTATGGTATCCGTGGTTCAAACGATTGGATCTGCGGACCTACAGAGAAGAGCAAGCGGCTGAAGGAGTGAAGGAGTAATGCAAGAAGCAAAATTGAGAACATTGCTTGATTCATTGACATGGACTGAAAAAGTTGGTCAATTGGTTCAGCTATCCGGGGACTTTTTCCACAGTGAAGAATTGGCTGTGGGACCGAAGAAGAAGCTGGGGATCACGCAAGAAACGATTGACGTTGTCGGTTCCGTCTTGAACGTGACAGGCGCGGAAACAACACGAGACATTCAAGAAAAGTATTTAAAAAATAGCCGCCATCAGATTCCGTTGCTCTTCATGGCAGACATCATCTACGGGTATCGAACGATTTTTCCAATTCCATTGGGGCTAGGCGCGACGTGGAATCCGGCCCTCATCGAAGAGGCGTACGGGGTCATCGCACGGGAATCCCGTTCGGCAGGTGCCCACGTAACCTATGCGCCAATGGTTGATTTAGTTCGAGACGCTCGTTGGGGGCGATGCCTAGAGTCCACGGGAGAAGATCCGCAGTTGAACGCTGATTTCTCAGCAGCGATGGTGCGGGGCTTGCAGCAGGAATACGGTGGAGACTTCGAAGGGATCGCCTCATGTGTGAAGCATTTTGCTGCTTATGGCGCAGCTGAAGCGGGTCGTGAATACAATACGGTCGATATGAGTGAGCGCCGGTTGCGGCAGGAGTATCTGAGCGGGTACAAATCAGCCGTCGATGCTGGCGCAAAAATGGTCATGACCTCTTTCAATACCTATGATGGTGTGCCTGTAACAGGAAATGAATTTTTATTGAAGGAACTCTTGCGGGAAGAATGGGGCTTTGACGGTGTGATCATCTCTGATTACGCGGCAGTTCAAGAATTGATCGCCCACGGTGTAGCAAGAGACGAACGGGAAGCGACCTTGTTGGCGATGCAGGCTACAAATGATATTGACATGAAGACTGGCTGTTACGCCAATGAGTTAGCGCCTCTCGTCAAAGAGGGTACTCTTGATCCTGGATTGGTAAATGATGCAGTGTGGCGCGTTCTAAAATTGAAAAATGATTTAGGCTTGTTTGAAGATCCTTACCGCGGCAGTACGGTCCAGAAAGAACAAGACACGTTATTGACTGAAGAAAATAGGGCATTAGCGCGGAAAGTTGCGCAGGAAGCCATCGTTTTATTGCAAAATAAAGAAGAGCTGCTTCCGTTGACACCGAATAAAGAGACCATTTTATTAGTGGGTCCTTATGGTGATGAGCAGGACCTGATCGGTTTGTGGGCAGTCCACGGGAAAAGTACAGACGTGGTGTCGATCAAGGCAGCGCTGGAAAAGGAACTTACACAGGAGACATTCGCCTTCGAGAAAGGCTGTGACCTTTTAGCGGATTACCAATTTTTAGGTGAGTTTGGAGCAACGAAAGAGCAGATCCACTCATTAGGCATGACCGAAAGCGAGAAGGAAGCTGCTTTGAACAAAGCACTCGAAGCGGGCAGACAAGCGGATATCATTATTTATGCGATGGGCGAGCACACGATGCAAAGCGGAGAGGCTGGGAGCCGCACGGACATTTCTCTACCAGCAATCCAAAAAGAATTTATCGAAAAAATGACAGCGTTGGGCAAAAAGAATATTTTGGTTGCGATCAGCGGACGGCCATTGACCCTCACGAAGGAAGTTGAACAAATGGATGCGATCATTCAGGCTTGGTTCCCAGGAACAGAAGGCGGGAATGCATTAGTGGACATTCTCTTCGGAAAGGCCAATCCCTCCGGCAGATTAAGCATGGGCTTTCCGGAAAACGTCGGTCAATTGCCAATGTATTACAATGAATTCAAAACAGGACGCCCTTTAAACAGCAGCACCCATCGCGGGCGGTTCGTTACGAAATATTTAGACAGCCCCAATTCACCGCTGTTCCCGTTTGGTTTTGGGTTGAGCTATGGAACGGTGAGCTATGAGGAATTAACCTTGAGCACCACTCAAATGACAGAAAAGCTGAGCATTTCTATCAAGCTGAAGAACACTTCCGAGTATGAGCGGTTGGAAACAGTGCAGCTCTATGTTCAAGACGTCACAGGCTCTGTCGTTCGACCAGTCAAAGAATTAAAGGATTATCAAAAAGTAGCGTTGCGTCCAAAAGAAGAAAAAGTCGTCACGTTTACACTTCAACGCAGCGACCTTTACTACTATATGAAGGACATGCAGTTTGGCACCGAGGCTGGAGAGTTTCTCGTATTCGTTGGTAGAAATTCTGCCGACACAGTGCAAGCCGCCTTTGAATTGCTTTAAATGTGGAAAGACGATCACGCAGATGTGGTCGTCTTTTTTTCGATTGCGAAAGGTAGAAAGGAAATACAAATCGCAGGTTTTCTCCTTGAGTCTTCCAACGTTTCCGAGGATAATCATAGAAAAAGGACTGAAGACTATGAGTAAACGTGTGGTATGGGTATGGTCATTCAACAATCATCAGCAAACAGTGAGTTTACCCAATGGGATGAGCGCCTTGCTGTGGCCGAACAAATTTCAAAAAGAGATGAGGGACCTGCTAGCTCCTGAATGGACGATCGAATTTATCAGTGATAATCTTTCGGAGCCGCTGCCCAAAGCCGAGGTGGTCGTGATTCCTCGAACTAGCAGGGGCTTCTATACGGAACGGGCAAAAAACGCCAACGTAGTATGGATCACTGGAAATGAAGTGGCAACGCACGACCTTGAAGGAATCAAGAAAAAAATAATCGAAGCATAAAAAGGCGGGTTCTAATGAAGCATCCCCAGAAGAAAACAGCTTGTAGACGTCAGACCAATCAAACGATTCGATTATTCGGCGCGATTGTGATAAATTGCAGTTGATTTTACCAGACGAATAAGCGAGGGGGACAAGCGGATGGTGGCATCACAGGAAGAAGTATTGGGAAAAATCTATAACTTGATTCTAAATCCCCACACCCGCGAATGGGAACGCTATTTATTGACGAAGGCAAAGGATGCGTTGGAGAATAGTGGGAATTTCAAAGAGCAAATAGCCAAACTGGAAGCGGAACTGCGTCCATTGGCAACGCGAAATAATTTGACGCCGGATGTGACGGATTTTTATCAAGAGATCACGGGTCAAGAAAGAGCCAGTGGTCTAGCGGAGGACGCCGCGCATCTGGTGACCGATCCCTCCAATCAGGAACGGGCGATTTTTGCTGGCGGTTGCTTCTGGTGCATGGTCGAGCCCTTCGAGACGCACCCGGGGATCGTTTCGGTTTTATCTGGTTATACTGGCGGAATGCTGGAACATCCGAGCTATGATCAAGTGAGCAGCGGCGCGACCGGACACGTGGAAGCGGTGGAGATCATTTTTGACACACGGATCGTCAGTTACCAAGAGCTGATCGCTCTTTATTGGCAGATCACGGACCCGACCGATGATGGGGGGCAATTTCAAGATAGAGGGGCACAATACCGTCCAATCATTTTTGTAACGAATGCGTCTCAACGACGAATTGCGGAAGAGACAAAGCAGGCAGTGAAAGACTCTGACCGATACAGCAAACCGATCGTGACCGAGATCCGAGGCGCGGCGACCTTTTGGCCAGCAGAAAATTACCATCAGCAGTTTTACAAAAAACAACCAAAGCGGTACAAAGCGATCGAGCGGGAACGGCGGCAATTCCTGAAGTATCAACAACTAAAAGGAACGCTTCGGACCGGATTGCGAAGGAGCAAGGATACATGATCGCGCATTTACGGCTGCAATAAAAAACGTTTCACCCTTTTTGGCGTAACTTTTATATGAAACAAAAACCAGAAAGGGTGAGTAAGATGTTAATGGTATTGTTGGTACTAACCATCGCAGGTTTAGTCCTATCGTTTTGGATGAATGGACTAGTGAAGAACAAGGCGAATAGACTGTATGGCTGGTTAGCGGTCCTTCAAGGTGCGTGCTTAGGCGGGATGTTCGGTCTGTTGCTTGTTCTAGTACTTTTGGGGGCTGTATTGACCAGATAAGCAGTTGGCACGTATGCCTATTGAAGAAAGCTGTGATCTTTTCCATTGGGAAAGATCACAGTTTTTTTGTGCTGGATTAATGATACACTGTTTCATAGCAAAGCAAGTGATTATCCAGATAGAAAGGAGCCAGCGAATGTTTGTACATGAATTGAAACTGTCCGAAAGGGAGGCGTCTACAGGCTACCCCTTCGATGTTTTTGCGATCCAGGAGATTTCTCGTAAGGGAGGATTGTCCTTTCAGCGCCCGGTCACGTTTTTATCAGGAGACAATGGGACAGGGAAATCGACTCTTTTAGAGGCGATCGCTGTGGCGTACGGGATCAATCCAGAGGGCGGGAGTGAAAACTTCACCTTCAGCACCGTGGCGACCCATTCGGATCTAGGCGAGCATGTTCGATTGGTGAGAAAGGGAAGCGTGCCAAAGACGAAATATTTCTTGCGTTCGGAGACCTATTACAATGTAGCTTCAGAGATAGAGGCATTGGGCAGAGAAGGCTATCGCTCCTATGGTGGACAGTCCCTTCATACCCGTTCTCACGGCGAAGGACTCCTGTCGATCATTCAACATCGCTTTGGCAATGAAGGGTTCTATTTGCTGGACGAGCCTGAGGCAGGTCTTGCCACGAGTCGCCAATTCACGCTGCTGCAGGAGATCGATCGTCTGGTTCAAGGTGGCAGTCACTTGATCATCGCGACGCATTCGCCGATCTTGATGGCTTATCCTGATGCAGTGATCTATCAATTTTCAGACGCTGGCTTGGAGGAAGTCCCTTTAGAGAAAACCATTGCCTTTAACGAAACCAAGCTCTTTTACGACGACCCAAAACGGATGCTCCACTACCTGCTGGATCAGTAACAGTCAGGAGGCTTTCTTTTCCACCAAAAGCCATTCAATGCTACACTAAAAGCAGCAAAGAGATAGAAAGAAGGACACTTTTTGAAAAAATACGGGTTTCATTTTTTACTGGCGGGAGTCCTCGCCGATTTTTTGACACCGTACGTACTCGGTCTTTTTTATCCGTCACTGAATCAGATGACGGCTGTCATGAGTCTTTTTGGAGATGTAGACAGTCCAGTTCGTGAAGCCTTTCTGATCTGGTCCGTCGTGGCCGGCTGCTTGTACACCTTGTCCTTGCCAGCCATTTACACGACGCTGAAAAAAACGTCCAAGACCCTCGCCCTCCTCGCCGCCGCAGCGATTGGTTCTTACGGGATCGGGGACTGTATCTTTACGGGCTTGTTCAGTGTTGATTCAGCAGACGCTCATTGGAACCTCTCCACGTGGGTCCACAATATCGGATCAGGGATCGGATACGCGGGCTTTTTGATTTTCCCCTTCGTCTTATATCTGATCTACAGAAAGCAAGCGAATCGCTCCGCAAGTCGGCGCTATTTACTTCTTTTCCTGCTGAGTCTGCTAGTAGCCGCCATTTATGGCTTGGCACGCATCCCGCAGCTCAATCAATTCGTTGTCTTCCAGCACTTAGGCTTTTGGCAACGACTAAGTTTTGTCTTTAATTATTTACCGATCGTTTTGTTTGCAGGAAGTCAGATCAAAAAGAAAGCACCCAAACCTGTTCGCCGTTAGTCGGACTGGTTTAGGTGCTTTTTTACTAAGAACGCTGTAAAATACTTCCTACATAAAATTTATTTGATTTGAGCCATACTCTGCCGAGTTCGATGATTGAGTCATCATCTAGATGGACCAGTTGTTCCTGATAGAGCAGCGGAGAATTTTCCTCTATATGGAGAAGGTCGGATATTACTTTTGTGGAAGGAACAGCCGCAAAAGAAGTCTCGCTGTACGCAACTTTGTGTTTGCTGTATTTTTCTACAATATTGAATAAACTCTCGTGGGCATAATCCGCAGTATCAATATTCGGCGCCAACTGGATATTGATATTATTTTGTATAAACATAACGACTTCATCATGAACAGTTCGAGTTCGTTCAATAAAAAGATAGTCGTCACCAATATTTATCTTTAAAAGTTCAGCAATCTTTTCATCCGCTTTTTTCTTTTCCAGATTGATCAATTCAGTCTCAAAATCAATTCCTTGGCTTTTCATGGATTCAGAGAAAGAGATCAGTCCTTCTGCAAAGGGGAAACTGATATTCTCATCAATGACGAAGGTTCCTTTTCCTTGCTTTTGCGTCAATACTTTTTCTTCTACTAACAACGAAATGGCTTTTTTGATCGTTCCTCGACTCACGTCAAAAAGTTCCATGAGGTCTTTTTCTGTAGAAATTTTATCTCCTTTTTTCCATTCGCCTTTTTCAATTTTCTTCTTAATATAATCCATTACCTGTTCGTAAATGGGTACTAATGAATGTTTATCGATTTCCATAAAGTTAAATTCTCCTAACTCCCAGTCGGAAAGTTCTTGCTTTCATTATAGCCAATTTTACCTGTGATATATAGGAATAATTTATTGGAAACGGAACTAAATGACATTTGTTGTTTAGTGATAGTGATAGAAAATCTAAAAGAAGACTCACTTAGAGATAGAAATGGTGTCACCGATTTTTAAATCAGGTAGTTCTTTTTGTTCGACATAAATAGTTCCAGGCATCTCACTTGTGGTAGCGCCATCAAAATTTATCGTAATATGACCAAGCTGACGTAAGTTTTCCTCCGCAACTTCTCCCACGGCAGTGATTCGATAAATAGTGTCATTAAAACATAAAGCCATTTCGGGAACAATTTTTTCTTTGATAGGTGCAAGAGTGATCTTGTAGCAAAAATCACTTAATTCAGGCGGTGCGTCCTCACCAAAGAGCAGCAGCATGTTTTCCTGTTTAAAATCCTCCGCGTCTTCGCCAATCGCAATAACCGTTGTTTCAAAAATATTCATTCTACTTCCTCCTAGTATTTTTTTAAACCCTGTTGACAAATGAAAGCGTTCCTATTACTATACCATTATAGACGTTTATGTATGTATAGTAACAAATCGCTTTTAGTATCGTCAAGTAAAGGAGGAAAGGTTAGGGTAACGGTTGAAGGAATTAATTAAAGAAAGGGAGTTTTACTATGGATTTTTTAATTACTATCGCAGAACACTTTACTGGTTTGTTCCAAGCGGGTGCAGATCAGTTCACTTCATTTGTCGGAGGAATGATCCCGCTGATCGCTTGTTTGATTCTTTTTGTTAACGCTCTTATTCAATTTATCGGAGAAGAACGAGTCTTTGGTTTTATGAAAAAAATGACGCGTTTTACACTTTTAAGATACACTGTCATTCCTTTCTTAGCGTGCTTCTTCTTAACAAATCCAATGTGTTACACATTCGGAACCTTTTTAGAGGAAGAATACAAAGCAGGATTTTATGATTCGACAGTTTCGATGCTGCATCCGATTACGGGGTTGTTCCCACATGCGAACTCTTCAGAGCTATTTGTTTGGTTAGGCGTTTCTGGAGGCTTTGCTACAGTTGGGAATCAGAGTGATCTAGCGATTCGTTTTTTATTAACAGGATTTGTGATCTGTTTGATCAGAGGGATCGTGACAGAACAATTAGCCAAACGGTTTGCTGCTAGAAGAAACTTAGAAGTTTCTCAATAAATGAATTTTCGCGAGTGAAATTATCATAAATCAAGGAGGAATCATGATGTTTAACACAATAAAAATTTCTCATGGCAATGGCGGTTGGGGTGGTCCCTTAGTCGTGACACCGACAGAGGAAAAGAAATATGTGATCAGTGTTACGACAGGTGGAGTCAACCCAGTGGCTGAACGAATTGCTGAATTATCTGGTGCGACAGTCATTGATCAATTTACGAATCCAATCGACACAAAAGAAGCGTTTTGTGCAGTGATTGATTGTGCTGGAATCGCACGATGCGGTACATATCCTAAGCTAGGTATTCCCACAGTAAATGTGAAACTAGGTTCTCCTTCAGGACCTTTAGCAAAATATATCACTGAGGATATTTTCGTATCTGGTGTAACGCCAGCAAGCATCGCTTTAGCCGCAGAAGGAGAAGAAACAGCAACTGTTCAAACGAGTCCACAAGCAGATAAGAATGCGCCTAAGAAAAGTATCACGAAGGAAGCACGAGAAAAGTATGAATCAAATAAAACAACAAGCAACGGGATGATGGATGCTATCAATAAAGTTGGAGTGACTGTCGGGAATGTAATTAACGTGATTTACCAGGCGGCAAGGGATACGGTAGATACCATCATTCGAAATATCATCCCTTTCATGCTGTTTGTATCCGTGTTAATTGGGATCATCAATTACACAGGCTTCGCGGATGTAATCGCAAATTTGTTGTCGCCGTTAGCTGGAAGTATTTGGGGATTGATCGCGATCGGTCTATTTTGTAGCATTCCTTTTCTATCCCCATTGATTTGTCCGGGAGCGATCATTGCTTCTGTGATCAGTCTTTTGATTGGAAATCAGATCGCTTCTGGAACGATTCCTGCCCATTATGCTCTACCCGCCCTTTATGCGGTAAATTGTCAGGTTGGGTCTGATTTTGCGCCGGTTGGATTGACATTGATGGAAGCCAAACCGGAAACGATAGAAAACGGTGTGCCTGCATTTTTGATCGGAAAATTGTTAACCGGACCATTAGCGATCGTGATTGCTTATTTTGTTTCATTTGGTCTGTAAAAGATAGGAGCGAGAACGATGGGGGAAATAAAAATTTTGTTCGTGATACTTCTAGTTTGGCTATTAGGAACCGTGTCCTCTTATTTTCATTGGAAAAAAGTCAATGGAAAATTGAGTGAGCTAAAACAAAACGTTACAGGGTATCTTGGAAGTGGCGTGAGTAAAGTGAATTTTTTTAGAAAAGTAATGATCATCGTCGTGGCAGATAGTCACGGGAGAATTACAGACTGCCAATATTTATATGGCTGGACCAACTTTTCCAGATTCAAACAAAAAACGGAATTAGTCGGGTGTGGCGTCGATGCGGCATTAGAAGATATGAGTGGAGACAAATTTTATGATGCTTTAAAAGTATCGCTAAGTAAAATCCAAGAACAACGAGGGTAAGTAAGATGAAGGATGCGACTGTGGAATACTTTATCGGAATTGATATTGGAACGACATCAATAAAAAGCGTAGTTTATGATGACGCGTTTCAAATCATTGACCAAAAAAATAAGAAATATGCGTATATCATCAATGAAAATGGATGGACGGAAATTGATCCATCTACTTGGTCGAAGATCGTTCTTGAACAGTTACGAGAGATTTTCTCCATTATTTCCTATCAGAAAGTCAAGGGGATTGGGATCACGGGGCAGATGCACACGACTGTTTTTTTAGATAGCGACAATCAGCCGGTTCGACCAGCCATCATGTGGAACGATAAGCGCACGGGTGACGTGGTAGAAAGAATCAAAGCCCAATTACCAGAAAATGAACAGACTAAAAATATTTTAAAAATAGTATCCACGGGAAGTCCATTAGCAAATTTGATATGGGTGAAAGAGCATGAACCAGATTATTATGAACGGCTAGACAAACTTTTAATTGCAAAAGACTATATTCGACTTGTTCTTACAGGCGAGTGGGCGACTGATTTTTGCGACGCATCTACAAGTAGCTTATTCAATGTTCATAAAAAAGAATGGTCACGAGAACTACTGGAGATGTTTCATCTGCCGTCAACTTTATTGCCGAAAGTCCAATATGCATCCAGCAGTGCAGGAAACTTAAATTTAGCATTAGTGGGGATAAAGGGAGAAAGTCAGATCCCGGTAATTATAGGAACTGGCGATAATGTTGCTTCAGCTATCGCGAATCAGAGTAAGCATGAAGATCCAATCATTTCTTTAGGGACATCTGGCGTTGTGATTTTAACCAATAGTAAGGACGAATGGCTCGCTAAAGGGAAAAACATTCTTGCTGAAATTTCGAAAGACGACCAACGAATAGTCACTCAAGGTGCCTTGCAAAGTGGAGCAAAGGTTATTGAATGGTGGTCAAACCAAATCATTTTACAAAATGTCACTCAGTTCGAATGTGAGTTGGAAAAAAAATTAGGAAACAATAAAGTAATTTTTTTCCCTTATTTAAGTGGGGATAAAACCTTATTCAATGAAAGCAATCTTAGCGGGGCATTTTATGGGATTGATTTGACCAGTACACAAAATGATTTTTCGTTAGCGGTTTACGAGGGGGTCGCCTTTGCTATTAAAAGACTGATCCAAGAGATGCATTCCGATCGATCGTTTAAACAGGTTTTATTGATTGGTGGAGGAGCGAAAAGCCAGCTTTGGCCGAAAATATTTGCAAACGTCTTGGATATGACGATTCAGGTCAATCAAGAATCTCGCGAAGCTAGTTGCGGTGCGGCAATGCTTGCTTATTATCACCGACACCATCAATTTCCAGAACTTGTTACGCCGCTAAAAAAAATAGTACCAGAAAAAGAATTGACTGCAAAGTACCAAAAAAAATACCAATCATTTATAGAATTTTCAAATGTGATCATCCAAAAGGAAAGGAGACAAAAAAATGAAACGTGAAGAAATAACTCCTCCCTTTTTTACTGTTAGTCCTAAGTCTTATTTAGTCGGCAATGAGTTGTTGGAATTAGCAATGCTGACTGATCAGTACGCCAAAGAACATCACTCATCGATTTTTTTCGTTGCACCAGCTGCAGAATTAGTGAATGTCGTTCAAAATACTGAGCATGTGATTGTAACGGCACAGACGGCGGATGCAAAGGGATTAGGAAGAGGAATGGGGAGAACGCCGCTTGAATCCCTAAAAGCAAACGGGGTACAGGCGACATTCTTGAACCATATGGAGAACCAGTTAACAATCAAAGAACTAAGTTTGGCTATCACACGCGCGAAAGAGCTAGGGATCATTACGATCGTGTGTGCAGATACACCTGAAGAATCACGAGCAGTAGCATTGATGGACCCGGATATCATTCTTTGTGAACCAGACCATTTAGTAGGGACCGGCACACTAAGCGACGAGGCATATATTGCTGATACCATCGCTGCAGTTAGAGAAGTAAACCCTGATATTTTGATTATGGAGGGGGCTGGAATTACTTGCGGGGCTGATGTTCGTCGATTGCTTCGATTAGGCGCACAAGGAACAGGAATATCCAGTACATTAGCTCTATCGGAAAATAAAAATGAATTATTAGCCGATTTGATGCACGCGTTAAAATAGTGATGAATATAGAGGGAGTGAAAAGATGCCATTAGTAGATGGAAATCTGTTAGTTAGATTTATTCAAGAAAAAAAAGTGATGGGTGGAGCCTTTAACACGACCAATCTGGAAACAACGGTGGGGATACTAGAAGCAATTGAAGAAACAAAAGTACCTAGTTTTATACAAATTGCCCCGTCCAATATTGGTTTAGCTGGATATGAAGGTATTGTAGAAATGGTTCAGCGAAAAGCAAGAAATATGGACACGCCAGTTGCCTTACATTTAGATCACGGGAAAAAGCTGGACGATTTTAAGGCAGCGGTGAGAGCAGGATTCAATTCAGTGATGATTGATGGCGCGGAATTTGATTTTGAAGAAAATATTCGATATACCAAAGCTGCCGTTGAGTTTGCAAAAGCCTACGGAGTAACTGTTGAGGCGGAATTAGGAGCAATCAAAGGAAAAGAAGATGACCATGTTAGTGAGGCAGATTGTAAAACTAATCCAAAACAAGTGAAAGAATTTGTTGAGCGGACCGGTTGTGATTTATTAGCAGTTTCTGTAGGGAATGTTCACGGAATGGATGAAGAGCCTTGTATTGATTTTGAATTATTAGAGAAAATCGCTTCAGAATCACCAGTTCCTTTAGTTATTCATGGAGGCTCAGGTATCTCTCCGGAAGAATTGAAACGTATGAAAGATTATAATGTCGTCAAAGTAAATGTGGCAAGTGAATTAAGGCAAAGTTATATCCAAAGTATCGGGCATGCTTATGATGAAAATCATGAAGAAGCCAACTTGATTGCTGTTCTAACAAATGCAAAAAATTCTGTACAACGAAAAACATTTGAGAAAATAAAAGAATTAAATCATTAAACCTCTTAAATAAAACAAAAATAATCCGTGGACTCTTTTAATGTGCTATTAAAAAAGTCTGCGGATTCTTCATTTATAAAAAAAGTTGAGTATTTCAGCAAGAAATATTTGTATTAACGAAACGCTACCTATATGATTAAGAAAAGCTTTTTGTTGGAGAAAGAATATCCCCTCGTAAAGGAGAGAATAAGATGAAAAAGTATAGAGTGATAATAGGATTGGCCTTCGCTTTGGTCCTTTTTGCCGGGTGCAAAAAGCCGACTCAGGATGAATTTTCTGAGGCACTGGCGGAACAAAGCAAAATGAATGCGGGCAACTATTCTCTGGTGATCGACAATGTCGAGATCAAGGGTGGCGATGAAGCTGATGCCCCTGCGCGAGCATCGATGGAGATGGCAGCTAAAATGATCAATGGAACGAAAATCTCTGGAGAGTATCTCAAGGATGACGAGAAAGAATTGCTTGAGATGTCGATGAATGTTGAGCTGTTGGGTCAAAAGGTTCCAGTGAAATTCTTCATGGATCAAAAGAAAAAATCATTGTATATGAGTACCGAGATGTTGTCTGAGATCAGTCAGATCGCGAAAGAATTTGGCTCTGAGGCGCCGATCAATGAAAGTGACCTTCAGAAGCTGAAGGGGAAATATATCCATATCGAAGAGAAGGATTTGGAGGACAAAGGGGCCAACAAGGCGAATACGGATGTGGTCAGCGGAGGGTTCAATTCGAAGCTCTTTAGAGAGTACGCGGAAACCTTGGACTCTGATTCTTTTGAGAAAAAGGACGACACGATCACACGGACCTTTACCAAGAAGGATATCCAAGGGTTCATCAAATATGCCAAAGAAAACGGCAATGCCGATGAGAAGAAAACGGCTAAAGACTTGGAGAAAAAGCTTGATGACCTAACCAAGTACGAGCAAACAGTCACCATCGACACGAAGAAAAATACGCAAAAAACAACCTTGAAGCTAGCAGCTAAGAACAATGGGACCACTGTATCTGCGGATGTGAAGATTGAGAATCAAGCAAAAAATTCGGACAAGAGCGTTGCGCTTCCGAAAAAAGCCGACACGGTCTCGACCGAAGAAGTGGAAAAAATCTTTTCTACGACAAAAGAAGAGAGTTCCCTCATTTCAGATGAAGACTTCAATGATTTGCTTGACGCCATTCGAAGCGGGCAAACACAATTAACACAAACTCAGATCGACCAGCTCAAACGGACCTACAAACCTTATTTAACAGAAGAACAATACAAACAGTTAGAAGAAGCCTTGGATCAATCCATGCAGATGTCTGCTTGATCCAGAAAGTCCGATCCTTCGAAGGATCGGGCTTTTTTTTGCGAATGAAAAAATAGGATCGGCGGCCTGTTTCTTGCTATAATGAAGAAATAATTATCAAAGAAGAGGTGGCAGGATGAAAACGATTGGATTATTAGGTGGCATGAGCTGGGAGAGCACAGTGACCTATTATACGCGGATCAATGAATTGATGAATGAAACCCTTGGAGGGCTGCATTCAGCAAAGATCAAATTGGCAAGTGTGGATTTTGAAGAGATCGAACGGTGCCAGGCGGCGAATGAATGGGAAAAAAGCGGTGAGATCCTGGGCAAAGAGGCCCAACGTTTGGAGCAGGCAGGCGCTGACTTTTTGGTGATCTGCACCAATACGATGCATAAAGTCGTGCCGCAGATCGCCGACTATTTAACGATTCCAATTTTGCATATTGCAGATGCGACGATCGCTGAATTACAGGTGAAGGGAATCAAAAAGGTAGCTTTGTTAGGGACGAAATATACAATGACGCAGGATTTTTACAAAAAGCGGCTTATCAATAGCGGAATGGAGGTATGGATTCCGAATGAGGCGGAGATCGACACGATGAATCAGATTATCTTCGAGGAGCTGTGTCATGGAAAGATCGTGTCTGAATCGAAGGCCATGTTCGTTTCAGTGATAGAGGAAGCGATCGCGGCGGGAGCAGAAGGGGTGATTTTGGGCTGTACCGAGATCGGCTTGTTGATCCAGCAAGCGGATGCAGCGATCCCTGTGTTTGATACGACGGAGATCCATTCTCAAAAGGCCGTCGAGCAAGCGCTGGCTGAGTAAGGGAAATCGATGGTAAAGACGATTCTTTTTGCGCCAGCCACATTCAATTTAGCAGAGACGACCCGCATGATCGAGATTGCGAAGGTGCTGCGTCAGGAATATAACTGTATATTTTGCGGGTTTTCCGAAAGGTATTCACCGCTGATCCAAGAGCTCGGCTTTGAATTTTCTTTGCTGAGCCCTAAATGGACGGCTCAGCAAGAAGCAGCGATCATGGCCTTCGATCAGGGAAAGAGCTTGAAAAATCCTTTCACAGAAACGATCGTCGCTGAACGTGTGGCAAGTGAAGGGAGGCTGATCCAGCAGACTGCGCCTTCGGTCATTGTGACCGGCAGCAATGTCACCATCTTCTTGTCGGCTCGGATCAAGGAGATTCCTCTCGTTTATGTAAAACCCGTGGCGCTGTCCCGTCCGCATATGAATCATAGGTCGGCTTGTGTGATCCCCAGCCAACTGAAGAAGACGTACCTTCCAGGGAAGCTTCTTTGGCATGGTTTTCTTGAGGTGACGAAGCGGCTGACGTGGAAACCTAGAGCCTTCAAAAAAGCGGCTCAACACTACGAACTTAAATTGCCTAAATATACATTGGAGATGCTGGATGGCGACCTGAATTTGATCACGACCTTGCCCGCCTTCACAGCAGAGCTGGATTTTCCCGCCAATTATCGTTCTGTCGGTCCGATATACGCCCATTTGCCTTATGAAATCCCCGAGCGCGCCCTTCAAGTGATCGAGACAGCCCGCAGAAAGAAGAAGCAAGTGGTGTATTTTGCGATGGGCAGTTCAGGCGAGCGTTCGCTGATTGAAAAGGTGCTGCGCTACTTTGAAACGACTGAATTTGAAGTGATCGCGCCGATCAAAAGCTATCTTGAAGAGATGCCTACCGCCCGCAACATCCACGTGTTTGATTGGCTGCCGGCGTTTGAATTATCGAAGCACGTCGATTTTTCGGTGATCCACGGCGGAGAGGGAACTGTGCAGACCGCCTGCGCTTCTGGAAAACCCTTTATCGGCATCGGCTGTATGAACAAGAAGTCAATGTCGCCTACTGTGAAGCCTTTGGTAACGCCATCGCGCTTCCGCCTAATCGCTTGACCCCTCAAACATTGGATCATTGCATCCGTCGTTTGAGTACCTGCGAGGTGCAAGAAAAAGCGCGAGAGATGCAGCAGTTGATGGTGCACGCAAAAGGAGCCCAGAACGCCGCAGAGCAGATCAAACAGGCCTATTTATAAGACAGCAAATTTTTTATTTTTATATAAATAACGAAATATCTTTTATATGGCATCCTTGGCTGAGAAAGCGTATAATCAATAATAATGAAAAACATTATTATTTAAACAGAATAATCGTATGCACAAGGGGATATAAGCAGCAGAGAACGTTTTTCTTCATAATAAAAATGGGAAGCAGGTGTTTATTGTTTCGTGAGTTGATTGGCAGGACCAAATGAAAAATCAAACGTGAAGGAGAAAAGGATCATGAAGAAATGGGTAGCGAAATTTTTTGTTGCATCAGCAGTCTTGATTGGCGGTTCGATGCTCGTCCATGCTGAAAATGCAGAGGCAGGAACCTTGTTAAGGGTCTATAACCCGAATTCAGGGGAACATCATTACACAGAAAATACGAACGAGCGGAATCATTTAGTCAAAGTGGGTTGGCGCAATGAAGGCACTGCGTGGGAGACACCGGCAAAAGGGGCGGCTGTTTATCGGTTGTACAACCCGAACAACGGCGGTGATCACCATTACACGGTGAACGCAAACGAGAAAAATCACTTAGTCAAAGTCGGCTGGCGCTACGAAGGAATCTCTTGGCAGTCTGGCGGGAACATTCCTGTGTACCGACTCTACAATCCGAATGCGAAGACCGGCACACACCATTATACGCTGCATGCGTATGAAAAAGACCATCTAGTAAAGGTCGGCTGGCGGTATGAAGGCGTCGGCTTCTATTCGACAAAGGCGTCTACTGGAAATCCGGGCGGCGGCAACTCGAACCAAGGCGTTCCTCCTAGAAAAGTCGATGTGAACATCACGGGTGTCGGCGGCGTTGAACAAGGACAGCCAGGATCGTATCGCTATTTGTATTCCAATAAACCCTTCGATCAAGCTAATCTAGGCGGCAATGCGACAGTGGACTTTTCAGCAGATGTGGCGATGACAGGGAACAAGAGCGACTATGAAACACAATTCGTGATCGCCGGAAATGGGAAAGCTTGCGGTCAGATCGGGATCAGCCTTCATTATCAAGCAGGCTCGGATGCGAACTTTGCCCAAGGCAGGATCAATACGACCAATATCAATTTCCCAGCAAATTCAGGCGTGATGGGTCAACAGTATTACTCAGTCAATACGAACGCACCGCGGATCAACAATGGGCAATCGGTCCATTTACGCGTGAAATATTTTGCTTCTGGCTATATGCAGACATTTGTGAACAACAAGCTAGTCGGTCAATATAAAACCACCTTGAGCCCTGGCGGCGGCGCGTACATTTTGCATGATACGACGAATACGCCAGTCAGGATTCGCAATTTGAAGGTCTTGAGAAATGGTGCCGATGTAACCAACAAAGGCTTCCCATCCTTCAAAGGCACGTCCTTTGACTTCTCAAACGGCTCGATATCTGGCGCTTATTAAACAAAAAAAGACGATCCCCAACAAAAGGGGATCGCTTTTTTTGTTTATTGTTTGGCTGTTTCTGCTTCTGTTTGTGCCATTTTCGCGGTGACGTGTTCATCAATGCGTAAGAAGGGCAAGTAGATGAAGACGCTGACGGCGATGATCAGTACTTGCAGGACAGAGGCACGCCAATCGCCGCCAGTTGCTAAGAAACCAGAGATGATCGGCGGGGTCGTCCAAGGGATCTGAACGACGACATGATTGATCAACCCAGCGGCAGTCGCAAAATAAGCAGTGACCAATGAGAAGATCGGTGCCAGGACAAATGGGATGATCAGACTTAGATTAAAGACGATCGGCAATCCGAAGATGATCGGCTCGCTTATATTGAAAATAGCTGGTGTCACAGACAGCTTCGCAAAGTCTTTGTAATCCTTCCGGCGACTGAAAATAAAGATCGCGATCAATAAAGCGATCGTATTTCCAGAACCGCCCATTACAGCAAAAGTATCTTTAAAGGCCATGTTGATGATGTGAGGGATCTCCTCTTTGTTTGCGTAAGCCGCCATATTTTCCTGCATGTTTTGCAGCAAGAACGGATCAAGCAATGAACCTGAGATCACGGCTTGGTGGATTCCGAAGCCGAAGAACAGATTCGCGATCGACGTGATCAAGACGAATCCCGGCAAACCAGTCGTTACATGACTCAATGGCCCTGTGATCGCTTTGGTGATCAGACCGTTTACGTCCATGTTGAACAATTGATTGACTGCAAAAGACAAAATCGCAAAGCCTGTGACCGTGATCATGATCGGGATCAGTACGTTGAAGGACTTCAAGACGGCTGGCGGAATATTTCCAGACAATTTGATCTGCAATTTTTCATTGGTGGACAACTTGATAAAGAGTTCTGTTGCCAATAACCCAACAAAGATCCCTACGAACATTCCAGATGCTCCGGTGTATGAACCTGGGATCACACCGGTCACTTCGATTGCTTTTGTCGCGTTTTCAGGCGTGAACATCATTTTCATCGGTGTCAACACCATAAATGTTGAGATGGATACTAAGACGGCTGCAATATGATTGGTATAATTTCTGCTGACACACATATGATAAGAAACTGCAGCGACGACCAATATCGTTGTGATACTCAATGTCCCGTTGGCGATAGACATCCCGATTTCCTGAACTTTCGTCAGGGTAGCGGGGTTGACGATTTTCCCCATAAATCCTGTCGGCTCTAAAATGACGTAGTTGATCAGCGTCACGAAGCCGGCGAGCATCATGAACGGCATAAATGTCGCAAAGGCGTCACGTAATGTCCTCATGTGGATCTGATTGCCCAATTTTGTCGCGATGATGCCAAAGCGTTCAAAAATTTGTTCCTTTTTGTTTTTGTTCTCCACGATAGATTCTCCTTTTTGTGTTTTTAATACTAGAGCAGGTTCTGACCCAGTACCCTTAGAAAAATTAGTGTAAGCACTTACCTTGATTAAATAATAAAACGGATTCACGTAAAAGTAAACAACTTTTTTTAAAAATATATACTTTTATCAAAATAGGCAGAAAAAAAGAGCTGAAAGACTCAGCTCTTCCGATTAGTTTTCCATAAATACGGCTTCAAAAATAAAGTCTTGATACAAATGGCGAGTGATTGAATATTCAAAAGGAGTGCCATTGGCTAAGGAAACACTTTTTTCAATCTCGATCATGAAGTCCCCAGCATTGATCCCTAAGATTTTCGCATCGAAGGCGTTTGCTAAAACCCCCTTCATCCATACATGAGAAGCATTGATCTCTAGATGGAGCTCGTCTCGGATATAGGAATAGACCGATTTTTTGAGATGCTTCGGTTCCAATCCCGGAATGATCGAAAGAGGCATGAAGGTTTGCTCCAAGGAATACGGCTTCTGATCCACAAAACGACTGCGGACGATGTTGTAGACATAGTCCTTTTCGCTCAACTGCAAGCTTTCCGCGACTTTTTTAGAAGGCAGCTCGATAGAAAATGTATGGATCTCTGAATCAACATGTTCTTCTCCTACGACGCTCATCAGGCCTTCACTAGGGCCAAAGACCTTTGAATTGTCGATTGGTTTGCGGAGCACTTCGGTGCCAAATCCGCTGCGACTATGGAGGACGCCTTCAGAGACGAGCATATCCAGGCCCTTTTTAACCGTCAGCTTGCTAGTGTCATAATGTTCAGCCAACTCAGTACCAGAAGGCAATTTTTCTCCGATCGCATAGGTCCCGTCCTCGACCTTGCGTTTTACATCTAAGTAGATTTCCATATATTTTGCGTTCTTTTTCATTTCAACCTCCTTGTTCCCATTAAAAGATATAAATAATTATATACTTTTATCGGGTTTACGCAATGCTTTTACGGCGAAAAGAATCCTTTTTGTGCAAAAGTATATATTTTTAATAAAAAATCTATTCCATTTTATTGTAAGCGATGTTATGATGAAATGGCATTCAACAAGAGGAGGATATTATGAAGACACAACACTTAACATTTCCAAAGGATTTTTGGTGGGGCTCCGCTTGGTCGGCTGAACAATCAGAAGGTCGTGGAGAAACAGGAAAAGCAGAAACTGTGTGGGAGCGCTGGTACAAAGAGCAGCCTTACCGCTTTTATCAAAGAATCAGTTCGGAAACGACGACGGATCATATCCATCGATACAAGGAAGACGTCCAGCTAATGAAACAGACGGGGCATAATTCCTTCCGTGTCTCGATCTCATGGGCGCGTATGTTTCCAGCGGATGGCGTTGGGGAAGTCAATCCCAAAGCGATCGCCTTTTACCGCGATCTATTCACAGAGATGACGACAAACGGCATCAAGGTTTTTGCGAACTTGTATCATTTTGATATGCCGGCAGCGCTGCAGGATAAGGGTGGCTGGGAATCACGAGAAGTCGTGGACGCCTATGTGCATTTTGCGGACACGTGCTTTAAAGAGTTCGGGGATCTGGTTTATCATTGGTTCACCTTTAACGAACCGTTGGGCCCCATTTTGGGTTCGTATTTAGAAGACTTTCATTATCCGAATATCATCGACTTCAAGCGCGGGGCGCAGGCTGCACATTTCACCATCTTAGCCCATGCCAAAGCGATCGCCGCTCATAAAAAGCATCAGCTAGATAGCAAGATCGGGGTCATCTTGAACTTAAGCCCTACGTTTCCTCGGAGTCAAAACCCAGCAGACGTGAAGGCCGCAGAGATTGCCGATCTGTTCCATGTACGCAGCTTTTTAGATCCAATGGTCAAAGGAATCTACCCAGAAAAACTGATCGCTCTTCTACGGGAATACGACCAGTTGCCTGCGGATTATACAGAAGAAGATCTAGACTGCATCAAAGAAAATACGGCTCAAATCTTAGGATTGAATTACTATGAGCCAAAACGCGTGAAGGCACGCTTGACCGCGATCAACCCAGAAGGACCGTTTTTACCAGACTGGTTCTTCGAAAACCATGTGATGCCGGGCCGTCGAATGAATGAATACCGCGGTTGGGAAATCTATGAAAAAGGCATCCATGATCTCTGTATGGATATCAAAGACAATTACGGCAATATCGAGGCCTTCATTTCTGAGAACGGCATGGGCGTTGCCAACGAAGAACGCTTCATGGATGAGCAAGGGCAAGTCATCGATGACTATCGGATCGAATACATTCAAGACCACTTAGCCTATCTATGGAAAGCAATCGAAGACGGCTGCAACATCAAGGGCTACCATTTGTGGACCTTCATTGACTGCTGGTCATGGATCAACGCCTATAAGAATCGCTATGGCCTAGTGTCGCTTGATCTGAAAACACAAAAACGCACCATCAAGAAAAGCGGCGAGTTTTATAAAAAACTCAGCGACGAAAACGGCTTTTCCTATGATGTGGATCGCTTAGTATAAATAGACAAACAAAACCAATCGCTGCCGATTGGTTTTTTTGCATCTTTTAGAAACAACTTATTTATGTGTGGTTATGGAGAAGTTACAATCTGTTATTCCAATTTCCCCAAACGTAAAAAGGACACATTTGATCTGTTGATAAGAGTTAGGTTCTTTGCTAATTCTTGGAGGTCATTTCAGCAATATCGCTATTTTAAGATTCTGCACTAATATAGTCGATAATAGTTCGAGCAATTATGAATAGTGGTATTTTAGAGTAGACCTTCAAATCATGGATTTCCATAATTTGTTCTGAGTGCCCGATAATTGAGATATCCGAATAATCTTCTAATTGAGTTGGAGATAGGCAGCAGCAAGTAACAAGTTTCGCTCCGATACGGTGAATGGTTTTTGCTGACTCTAGTAATTCTGGAGTGGAGTTTCTGACTGAAAAAATAATTGCCATATCCGTGCTTTTTACGATACGATGTGTTTTTTTCATCCACATCACATCCTTCACGATAATTGCGTTATATCCAAGTAGCTGAAGATACATTTGGAATTCCTCCGCAATAATCGCAGAAAATCCTCTAGCAAAAATAAAAATTCTCTGTGCCTCTTTTAAGTATTCAATTGTCTTTAGAATCGAAGTGGTTGGTATCAAATCAATTGTTTCCTTACACTCTCGAAATGATTTTTCTAAAATACTATTGACGATGAACGGAGAATCATTTCTCTTTTCATCAGACATCTGTTGAGATATTTTATGCCGAAGTTCTGAAATACCAGAAAACCCACATTTTTGAATCGTTCTTGAAACTGTTGGAGGAGAAGTAAAGGTCTTTTCAGCCAGTTGAGTAATTGATAATGAAGGAATAAGTTTCTCATTTTGATTTATAAAGTCAATTACTTGCTTTTCTGATTGTGACAAACTAGTGTACATGTTTCTGTTTAAATGAATAATCATATGATACCTCCTTGATTTACTCATGATATAAGTATAGGAAATAAGCTCGTTTATCTATTGTATCATGAAAAAATTTTCTGAATTATGAAGAATTCAGGATATTCTGAAAGACTTTTCAAAGAAACTGTGTAGTAATCTTTTTTTGAAAAGGCTATCATGATGTTAATTCAAACATACGGTTGTTTGTACAATTAAAATGTTTGGAAAACACTTTAGGAGGAACGATTGAAATGTATGTAACGCTAAAAGAGGTATTGAAAGAAGCAAATGACTTAAATATGGCTATTGGTGCATTCAACACTCATAACTTAGAAATGTTACCTGAAATGCTACGGGCAGCGGAACGCCAACATGTACCAATAATCATTCAGACTAGTTGTGGAACCGCCGGATATGTTGGACATAAAAATTTAGTAGCTATTTGTAAATCAATGTCCGATGAATACGGAATCGACGTGGTGCTCCATTTAGACCATGCGAAGGATTTTAATGAAATTAGAAAGGCTATTGACGCGGGTTATAGTTCAGTCATGTATGACGGCTCATCTCTTTCATTTAAAGAAAATATTTTAGGCACAAAACGCGTAGTTGAATATGCACGAAAAAATAGTGTAAGCGTGGAGGCGGAGTTAGGAATTGTTGGCGGAACTGAGGATGGCCTAGCGGTTAGTCAAGATGAAGTGAAATATACAGATCCAAAAGAAGCCGTTGAATTTGTAAAACAAACGGGTATTGATGCTCTTGCTGTTGCGATCGGAACGAATCACGGACAATATCAATCAAAAACAGATATCAGTTTCGATCAACTAAAAAGAATCAATGATGCTGTAGATATTCCACTTGTGATTCATGGCGGCACTGGCGTTAAAGATGAGGATGTCAAAAAGGTAATTGATTTAGGGATTCGGAAATTTAATGTTGGGACAGAATTGCTCGTAGGATGGAATAAAAGTTCAAAAGAGTGTTATGACAAAAATAAAGAGAACACGTCCAATCGGGATAATGTTGTCCCATGTTTGAAAACAATTGATGAGATTGTTCAGAGAAAAATTAAGCTATTTAAAAACAATTAGTTGGAGGAATCAATATGAAAGCAGGATTCTATGTTGGCAATTATGAATATGAGGTACGAGAAGTTCTAGATAGAGAACCAGAAAAAGATGAAGTGAAAATTAGAGTTGCCTGGTGTGGTCTTTGTGGAACGGATATTCATAAATTTCAAGGGAAAAACGGGGCAAGTGTTGTCATCCCTCCAATCATTTTAGGGCATGAGTGCTCGGGAATTGTAGAGTCTGTAGGACCAGAATGTGACTACTTTAAACCTGGAGATCGTGTAGCATGCGATCCTAGCTATGGATGCGGGAAATGTACGTGGTGTCAGCAAGGTTTTCCCAATTTCTGTTTAACACGCCATGGTGTGGCGAAAGGGTTTTCAGAGTATGTTTATCCACCAGAGCAAAATGTTTACCATATAGCAGATTCTTTGGATTTGGAAGATGCAGCATTTACTGAACCGTTGTCTTGTGTAATTCACGGGTTAGATCTACTTAAAATCGAGACTGGTAAAACGATCGTTATGTATGGGATGGGAGCTATCGGATCTCTGATGCTTCAATTAATCAAATATACTGGGGCAAGAAAAATCTTTGTTGTGGAACGAGAGGAGGAAAAACGAAAACTAGCCCTGGAATTAGGTGCGGATATCGCTGTATCCGATGCTGAAATCGAAAATTATAGTCAAGAGTATAATTTTGATTATGTGATCGAATGTATAGGTCTTCAAAGTACGATGGAACAGGCGATCCGGATTGCAGGTAAAAATGGGAAAGTTATGTTGTTTGGATTAGGAGATCCAGATCAGCCAGTCAGTTTCAATCAATTTGACGCTTATACAAAAGAGGTAAGTATTTATACTTCATTTTTGAATCCGCATACATCAGAAAGAGCCGTCAAATTATTAGAGAGTGGAATCATAGATACGAGAAAAATTATTAGTGCAGAGTTAAGTCTAGAGGAAATTGGTGATGAATTAAAGAAATTAGACTATTCGAGAAAAGGAAAAGTGATGATAAGGCTAAGTGGCGAACATTAAACTAAAACGAAAATGGAGGAATTGAAATGGTGTTTTCAGCAATATTAGTTGCTCTTTTAGCGACAATGGGACAGTGGTGGTTCTTTGGTCCTGTAACAAAATGTTTAGTTTATCCATTGACAACCGGAACATTGGTAGGTGTATTTTTGGGTGATCCCATGACAGGAATGTTGGCAGGTGCAAATATTCAATTAATTTATTTAGGTTACATTTCTGCAGGGGGAACAATGCCAAGCAATACGATTGTTGCAGGTATTTTCGGGACCGCAATGACCATTTTATCAGGTGCGGATGCTACGATGGCTGTGACGTTTGCTATTCCATTTAGTATGTTTGGATTGTTATTAAATAACATCTACATGACAGTTAACGCCGCATGGATTCACCAAGCGGATAAACTTTTAGAAAAGGGGAGTTTAAGGGGCGTTCGACTAATGAACTTTGTTCCTTCTTTCTGTGTGGCATTTGTGCTTTATGGAATCCCTGCATTCTTATTGGTTGTCTCTGGAAGTTCTTGGGCGAAGACGTTAATTGATGCTGTGCCAAAAGGTGTCATAAATTCGCTTGAGGTCGTGGGTGGAATAATGCCTGCACTTGGAATTGCAATGCTATTGAATTACTTGGGTAAGAAAAATCTTATTCCTTGGTTTTTTGCAGGTTTCTTCCTAACAGTTTATTCAGGAATCGGGTTGATGGCTATTTCAATCTTTTCAGCAATTATTGCTCTGCTGATTTATATGTACAGTCAAACAAATGAAAAAGCAGCACAACAAGAATCCGGTAAGAAAAAGCGTGTTAAACGATTATCCGTCGATAAGGGAGTAGAGACCACAGACGTTGTTTCTACAGCACCTAAAGGAACTGCTACAGCAGGGACGCCAATCGCAGATATTAACTATACTAAGAAGCTTTCTAAGAAAACGCTGATCAAGACTTGGCTATGGACAACGAGTTCAGAATCTTGCTATAACTACGAAAGACTCCAAGCATTAGGGATTGCCAATCTAATGATCACACCAATTCGTGAGTTGTATGATACAAACGAACGACGCGTAGAGGAACTAAAGAAATACATGGTCTTCTATAATTCTGAAGTATTCACGATCGGTCCCATTGTAAATGGTATTGCTTGTTCAATGGAAGAAGCGCGAGCAAACGATGAGGATGTTAGTGCGGAAGACATCAATGCAGTGAGAACAGGCCTAATGGGACCTGTAGCGGGTATTGGTGATACCGTCATGCAGGGAATTCTGTTTCCGATTTTGTTTGGTATCGGTTGTTCCTTAGCGTTAGAGGGAAGCTACTTAGGTCCGATTTTATCGTTCGTATTGTTTGAACTATTGATTTTTGGTTGCGGTTACTTTATGTTTATGTCAGGATATAAACATGGTAAAACGTCCTTATTGAAAATTTTGAAAAATGGAACAATCGATAAAATTATCAATTCTTTTAGTATCGTTGGCCTAATGGTGGTAGGAGCTATGGCAGCCTCTCGTGTTGCAATCAATACCCCTTTAGCCTTCAGTATTGGAGAAGGGACGACGAAATTACAGGAAGTGTTAGACTCGCTTGCTCCTGGGCTGATCCCATTGGGAATTACATTACTTGTTTTAGCAATGTTAAGAAAAAAAGTGAATACAATTTATATCATCATTGCTATCTTCGTCATTGGAATCTTGGGATACTTCACGGGCATCTTAGGGTACGCTGGTTAAAAAAGGAGAGTTAATATATGGTAAATCTTGTAGTGATAAGTCACGGGGATTTCTGCAATGGTTTAATGGAAACATTAAAAATGGTAGCAGGAAGTGATTTTGGAATAAAGGCAGTATCTCTAAAACCTGGCGAAACACCCGAAGTTTTTAGAGAGAAATTATCAAAAGTCCTTTCAGAAGTATGTGAAGCTGGGGAAAGTGAGACGATAGTTTTAGCTGATTTAGCAGGAGGAACACCCTATCAGAGTGCGCTCTATTTGGCAAAAGAGTTTAAAATTAGCGTAATTTCAGGTATGAATATGCCTATGCTGCTGACACTCGCGTTAGATAAAAATAGTGAAAAATCGATGGAAGAACTAGTGAATAATGCAATAACAGAAGATTCACTGGGGGTAAAAGTACAACTTTTTAAAGAAGGGGAGAGAAGAAAACGTGCAAAACTTAGTCTTAACAAGAATTGATGACAGATTGATCCATGGACAGGTAATGACTGCTTGGATAAAAAATAAAAAAGCGACTCAGGTCGTAATTGTGGATGATGGTACAGCAAATGATGAATACATGATTGAAGTTTTAGAAATGGCCATTCCAGAAGAGATCGCAATTGGTGTTTTCACGAAAGAAGACGGGGTTCGATTCTTTTCACAAGGATTAGATGAACCAACAATTTTATTAGTCAAAGGACCGCAGGCATTGAATTATTTAGTGGATCATGGCATTGAAATTGATGAAATTGATGTTGGCGGAATGGGAACTAGACCGGAACGTAGTGTTTTATACAAAAATATTTCTTCTAGTGAAGAAGAAAATGAGCAATTTAGAGCGTTGTTAAGCAAAAATGTAAACGTATTTATTCAAGTAATGCCGCAAGACAAACCGGTGAGTGTGGCAAAGTATCTGAATTAATTGGGGTGAAAAAGTTGGAAAATAAAGTAGTCGTCATTACTGGCGGAAGTAGCGGCATGGGTGCAGCGATGGCGAAAGCATTTGTGGAAAAAGGAGCCAAAGTCGCGCTCTTTGATTTGGATAATGTCAAAGCTGAAGACGTCTTGAACAGTGTTTCTGAGAAAGCCAACCTGATATTTTGCAAAGTAGATGTCACCGATAAACAACAGATTCAAACGGCCTCTGAAAGTGTAGAGAAAACTTTTGGTCCAATAACATCCTGGGTTAATTCTGCTGGATTCTCCAAAATGTCTCCTTTTTTGGAAAGTGATGAAAAAATGTGGGATGCGACAATGAATGTCAATCTAAAAGCAGTCTATCTGTGCAGTCAAGTGGCTATAGAGAGAATGTTAAAAAACGGCGGTGGAGAGATCATCAATATGTCCTCCCTATCTGGAAAAAAAGCGAGCTCATGGCAAACAATTTATTGTGCTAGCAAATTTGGTGTTCAAGGCTTGTCTCAAGCAATCGCAAAAGAATTCGCTGATCAAAATATAAGAGTCAATACGATTTGTCCAGGGATTGTTGAAACAGAAATGTGGGATAAGTTGAAATATGAATATGCACTAAAACGAAATATGAATCCGGACGATGTTATGGACTATTTCAAAAGGAATATTCCTATGCATCGATTAGTGGAGATAAAAGATGTTGTTAATGCAGCGGAGTTTTTATTAACGGATAACTCAAGTTATTTAACTGGGCAGTCAATCAATTTAGTTGGTGGAGAGTGGATGGATTAAGACGAATGTCTTAGGAGGATGGAAAAATGGAATCGCTTGATTTCAGCGGTAGAGAACAACTGTACTATCAATTGTATAATATACTTTTTAAAAGCATAACTGACGGCGTATATAGAGAAGGTGAGTGTATCCCTTCAGAAAATGAGCTAGTGAATAGGTACCATGTGAGTCGAATGACTGCTAGAAAATCAATGGAAATGCTTGTTAGTCAAGGCATGGTAGTGAAAAAAAGAGGGATAGGTACAGTTGTTGTTTCAAGTCATCCAAACAGTTCACCACAAAAACTAGTAAGTTATTCCAAAAAAACGACGGAAGACAAATTATCTACTTACAAAGAGGTGACTTCTCTTGAAACAGTTGCGGCGTCCAAAGAGGTTGCAGTTTCTTTGCAAATAGAAAAAGCTGCAACGGTCATTAGACTACGTCGTGTCTGTATGACAGACGAAACACCATTGTTTTTAGAGACGCACTATTTTGAACAAGCAGCTTTTCCTGATCTCGCTAACCATGATTTTTCTAAGGAATCATTAAGAGCGTATTTGACAAATTCTTGCTATGTTAATTGGGCTCATGCGAAACAACAGGTATTTTCAATTATTGCAGATCCTGAAAGTGCAAAATTATTGAATATTAAATCAGGTGCTCCGTTACTCCATGTAAAACGAATTTCATATGATACACAAGACATGCCAAGAGAATATGTAGAGACCTCTTATCGAAGTGATAAATATCATATCGAGATCAAATTAGCCATATAAAGGGTGAAAGGATGAAACGTACACTAATTTTACTAGCAGGTTATCCCGGTACTGGAAAAACATATTTAGGAAACATAATTATTTCCCGATTTCCAACATTCCAACTTTTATCACCTGATGAAATAAAAGAAAAAAATTGGGATCAATATGGGTTTGATAACGAACATGAGAAAGAATTTCTTATTCAAAAGAGCTGGGCACAATATTATGACTCGATGAAACTTCTTTTTTCAAAAGGAAAACAAGTTATGAGTGATTATCCTTTTAGTGATAAGCAAAAAGAGACGATTAAATCAATTTGTAAAGACTATGGTTATCAGGTTATCACGTTGCGATTGGTTGGAGACATTCCAGTATTGTTTGAACGGCAAAAAACTCGAGATTTAGACAAAAGTAGACATCTTGGGCATATTTTATCTTCTTATCATTATCCTCAACAGATGACAAAAAGAGAGGATGCCGACAGCTTATTGGATTTTAAAGAATTTGAGAATCGTTGTTTAGGTCGAGGATACGGGAAATTTTCTATGGGCTATTTGTATGAGATAGATGTTTCGGATTTTTCCAAAATTGATTACGAGGAAATCCTGACGTTTATTTCTGAGAAAATAAAAGATTGAAAAAGATTTTTTTCTCAAGAGTAACTATGTTTTTCATGTTTCAATAATTTAAGCTAGTTTGTTAAGACGTCAACTTAATATGAAAAGAAAACCCTATAAAGTAGATTGCTCTTTCTATTTTATAGGGTTTTTAATTAAATTTGTAATTAAGGGATAATGAATTAAATACGGCATCATCAATAACGCTGTTTTTGACGAGCATATTCCTTTTCGGGAGTCCTTCAATCAATCATTTTGTAAACACTAGAAGATTACAAAACTTATTTTATCTACTTAAATTGTACTGAGTTAAAATTAGGGGATACTTTCTAATTAAAATTCAGTGAAGATACATTTAAACTGCTTATTGGCAAGGGTTTCTGAGAAGTGTATTTTTTGTTGGAATTTGTTTTTTCGCAGATGGAAAAGATTGCTCTGAGGGTAAGACTCCGATAAAATTTGAGCTAGAAAGATACAGGAGGAAAACCAATGACCCAAAAACTATTAGCCATCGATATCGGCGGCTCGTCCGTGAAAGCTGGAATATGGGAACAGGAACAATTGACGGAGCTGCCCAGCTTTGCTACCCCGAAAACATGGGAAGAAATGAAAGCGTATTTAAAATCGTTGGTGGAAGACTATGAGATCAGCGAGGGCGTCGCGATCAGTGCTCCGGGAGCAGTGGATGCAGACGAGGGTGTCATCTATGGAGTGAGTGCGGTGGCGTATCTCCATCGCTTTCCGATAAAAAAAGAATTGGCAGCCTTTTTAGGAATGCCTGTCTCCTTTCAAAACGATGCCAATTGTGCCGCATTAGCTGAAATCTGGCAAGGCAATGGGAAAGGGCTGGAATCGGTCGCATTGATGATCATCGGCACGGGGATCGGCGGCGGTATCGCATTGAATGGAAAGCTGCGAACAGGCGCACATTTGTTTGGCGGCGAATTTGGCTATCAGATACTGAACTACGATACGTTGGAGACCTTGAGCGAGTTAGGGAGCCCTGTGATGATGGCGAAACGTTACTCGAAAATCAAAGCAGACGGCAAAAAGTATACCAGCAAAGATGTTTTTGAGTTCGCAGCAGCGGGAGAAGCGTTGGCACAAGAACAAATCGAGCGCTTTTATCAAGCGATAAGCATGGGCATCTATAACGTGTTGATTTCGTTAGACCCTGACCGTGTGCTGGTCGGCGGCGGCATTTCAACACGGGACGATTTATTGCCGAACCTCGAAGAACGCGTACAGCACTTATTGACAAAAAATGGCGCGAAGGAATTATCAGCCGACATTATGCCCTGTAAGTTTTTGGATCAAGCCAATTTGATTGGGGCGATCTATCAGTTCTTGACTGAGCAAGCGTGAGGTCGATTATTTCTCCTGAAAGCATTCAAAAATTATACTTACGGTAGTATAATAGGAGTGTGAGGTGATTCATAATGGAAGTGAAAAATAAACATAATGAAAAGAAGAAAGTGCAGGTCAATATTGATAAAGAACTAGCACAAGAAGTAGAAATTGTTTTAGAGGATTTAGGAATGAATCCAACAGTACTGATCACAGCATTATACAAAAGAGTCGCTGCACAAGGCGAAGTGCCCTTTTCACTTGCATTGACTGAACGGGAAAAAGCCAAAAACCGACTAGCCAAGGCTGTAGACAAAGTGCCGACAAAACAGTTACGTAGTATGGGCGAAATAGCCAATTGGTTGGACGATGATGATTAGACAAAATGATGTACTCATCCTATACATACCCTTTAACGATGCTGCTGGAAGAGGGAAGATGCGTCCCGCACTCTTTGTGCAACGGACGCACTCAGGAGTGAAAGTATTTCGGATCACTTCGAAATACGCGACGAAATCAGCTAAAATTCAGAAACGATATTACAAGATCAAAGACTGGAAAGAAGCGGGGCTAAACAAGCCGTCGTGGATAGATATTGGCGAGTCAGCAAGTTTTGATCTGGAAAATTTTAGCCCAAAGAAAATCGGGACATTATCCACAAATGATATAAACTCGTTGGCAGAATTCATCGAAAAGTATACTGGTTGAAAACAAGTGCGCGGAAAATTTTTTCTGGGCGCTTGTTTATTGTTTTGTGCGACTCCTTTTTTGTTTATGTTTTGAAAAATTTGGCAGAAAAAGAGATAATGGCAAAAGTATGTCAGCTTTAGAAAGCGAGTGTTTGTTTGATGAAGGAATTAGAGTTAGCAAAAACGGCGTTAGTTGTGATCGATCTGCAAAAAGGCATTATGGGGACTGGCGAGCTGCAGCCGTACTCTGCGTCAGAGGTAGTAGAAAAAAACAATCAATTAGCCGCAGCGTTGAAAAATACGGCCGGCTGGGTGACCCTCGTGACTGTCGATCCCACCACGATGCAGCTATTGAACCCTGAAGGCAGCGGGAAGACCTACGCGGATATTCCGTCTGTATTTACAGAGTCTGTAATGCCGATCGCGCAGGATGCGGATGCGAAAAATGTTCTTAAGATCATGAAGCATAATCCAGGCGCCTTCTTTGGGACCGATTTGGATGTGCAACTGCGGCGGCGAAAGGTGGATACGATCCTGCTGACTGGCGTAGCCACGACGAATGGCGTGTATGCGACAGCTTTGGATGCCTACCAACACGGTTACAACGTCATCATCGTAGAAGATGCCTGCGCCGATCGCGACGCGGAGCTGCATCGCATCTTTTTTGATAAATTATTTGTGAAGCTAGGACAAGTCGCTTCGACAGCAGATGTGCTGAAGGCGATGAAGTAAAGCAAAAACGTGAGCGATAATCGCCCACGTTTTTTTAATTTTGCGAATAAAATAAAACCTCTTCTGGAAAAGCGCTACGCTCTTCGTCAGTCAACGGCCGTTCCATCAGTACCATATCGATCGTTTGGAATTCCGAGAAGGTATACAGCCCTTGATTCCCAAGTTTTGAACTGTCGCAGAGGATCAGACTCTTCTTGCTATGGGTGATCACACTGCTTTTGATCTCCAACTCTTGGTAAGAGCGAATGGTGGGACCGGTTTTCGAGAACCCGTCACAGCCCAGAAAAGCGAGGTCCAGATTCACTGTTTGCAACGCGTGTAATGTCCAAGCACCCACGTAAGAGTTGCTCTTTTTTCGGAACTGCCCACCTGTCAACAGAACCTGATTATCAGAAGTTGCCAATATTTGGCTGATCTGCAGGGAGTTCGTGACGATCGTCAAATCATCCCGCATCACTAATAATTTTGCCAATTGTAAAACAGTGGTGCTTGTATCTAAATAGAGCGACGCGTTTTGCGGAATAAAGTCTAAGGCTTTTTCTGCGATCGCGTTTTTTTCGTTTAATTGTCGTTTTTCTTTGACGGAAAATTCACTTTCTAAAAATGGCTTCGTCAGCGTGACCGATCCGTGTTTTTTGGCTAGTAGATTTTTTTCTTGGAGAAAGCTGACGTCTTTTCGAATCGTTTCTGTTGTGACGTGAAAGGTTTCGGCCAGCTCATTGATAGAGACCTCTTTTTTATTCATGACTTCGTGGAGAATTTTGTTTCTCCGTTCTTCACTGGTTACGCGCATATGATCCCTCCTGGAAAAAGTATAGCATATAAATCTTTGAATTTCCGTCAAAACCAATTATTTTTTTTGGTTTCTATTGATAAAACAAAAAATGTATGTATAATTTGATTTGTGAGAGAAAACAAAATCGAAAGGTTGGTTTTTGATAGAAAAACAAATAGTAAAAATTTTACCCTTCTTTGAAGCACGAATGTGGGGCGGCGAACGAATGGTGAAGACGTTTCATTATCAAACGGATATTTTCCCAATCGGCGAAGTATACAATGTGGTTGCATTGCCTGGAGGAGCGGACTGTTCTGTAGCGGGGACGGATCTGACATTGTCTCAGCTATACAAACAATGTCCAGATTGGTTTGATTGTGAGACGGAAGAGCTGCCGATTCGCGTCAATTTGCTAGACCCTCTGGCAGATTTGTCGATTCAGCTTCATCCAGATGATGCGTATGCATGGGCACATGATCATTCGCGTGGAAAACCGGAGGCATGGGTAATCCTAGATACGCCGGCAGATGGCAAGATCGAGTTTGGACACCACGCGAAAATCAAAGAAGAATTTGCGCAGTGGGCACAAGAAGGCGACTGGGGAAAGCTGTTGAAATACCTGCCGGCCAAGAAGGATCATTTTATCGACATCCCTGCAGGTACACTCCATGCGATCAATCGCGATGTGCTGACGTACAATATTTCCCGCAATGCCGATTTGACCTATCGATTGTTCGATTATGACTGAGTAGACCCGAATACAGGGGCAAAAAGGGAGCTGCACATCGAGAAGGTACTAGACAATGTGCTGGTTCCTGATACGTCAGAAGGCTTTGTCTGGGTAGCGCCTTATGAAAAAATGGGCTGTGAGATCACTGATTATTGGGACGAGGCAGGACTCTACAGTTTGAGTCGAATCAAAACAAAGGATCAAGGAAACTACGGTCTGGATCGTTTCGCCTTCATTACTGTAGTGGATGGTGTGGGCACGGTGAACGACGTAGCAGTCTCAAAAGGGGAAACGATCTTAGTGCCTGCAGGGATCGATCAATTGAACATTGCTGGAACACTGGATTTGTTTGCGGCGAGCTATAGAAATGGAGGCGAATAACATGGAAACCAAAGAGGTCGCGTATACCGCGGCAATGGAGCTGGCGGGCACGTTGAAAAAAGTCGATCAACGTCAGATGGATCGATTGGTTGAGGCCATCAGTCAGGCGAAGCGGATTTTTGTCTCAGGCGCGGGCCGCTCGTTATTGATGCTAAAGGGATTCGCGATGCGATTGATGCACTTGGGCTATGAAGTCTATGTCGTGGGAGAAGTGACGACGCCGGCTTTCTTGCCTGAGGATCTTTTGATTCTTGCCAGTGCTTCGGGGGAGACGTCTTCGTTGGTCCAAACAGCGAAGAAAGCGCGCGAAATCGGCGGAGATATCATCAGCTTCACGATTTTTCCAGAGTCAACGCTGGCACGGTTATCTACGGGTGTGGTCAAGATCTCCGCATATACTGATAAGCGCCCAGAGAGCGAAACAAATCAAAAAGGCATTCTCCCAGGAGGCAGTATGTTTGAAGAAGCGGTCTTATTATTGGCCGATTCTTTGATCGTTGAATTAGCGTTAGAACAAAAAATACCAACGGATCGGGCGTTTGAAAAGCACGCGAATCTAGAGTAGGCAGTCTCGTTGGTGATATGAAAATAAGAAACCGGTCGTGGTTCAAACGAAACAGGAGGAAAAGAAAATGAAATTGCAACTAGCAATGGATGAATTAGGTTTGTCCGAAGCCTTAGAAGCATTGAAGGAGCTTCATCCTTATGTCGATATCGTAGAAGTTGGAACCCCCTTTTTGATCGATGCGGGGCGTGAGGCGGTTCGCCAGATCAAAGAAAGTTATCCAGAATTGGAGGTCTTATGTGATGCGAAAATCATGGATGCAGGTGCCTATGAAGCGCAGTTGGCCTATGATGCCGGAGCAGATTATGTGACGGTTTTAGGAATCACGGATATGCTGACGGTCAACGGCTGCGTGGAACAGGCGCAAAAACAAGAGCGGCAGGTGATGGTGGATCTGATTTGTGTCCAGAATGTTGCCGAGCGTGTGCCGATGCTTGAAGAACTTGGAGTAGATGTTCTCGCGGTCCATACGGGAGCAGACCAGCAGCACGCGGGACGAACCCCTTTGGAAGACTTAAAAGAATTGACACACTATGCGAAAAAAGCACAGGTAGCTGTAGCGGGAGGCATCAACAGTGAGACCATTGACGCATATGTTGCGCTGAAACCGGATATCGTGATCGTCGGCAGCGGGATCTTGAACGCAGAAGATCCAGTAGAAGCTGCGCGGGTCATCAAAAAAGCATTGAGCTAAAAAGAAAGGAGCTGGGAATTTTCCCCGCTCCTTTTATAATGTCTTGATTTGTGTTAAAAAATGGGGATAATCGCTTTGCTGCAAGAGGGCTTGCTGGATCTCTTCTCGTTCCATAAACTCTAGGATCAGGCTATAGATTTCTTCGGTATCTTCGTAATCTTCTTTGCTTATGGCAAAAAGGAAGACGAATTTTACCAGATCTCCGTTTCCCCAATCAACCCCGTTTGGAATGACTGCGACGGCAACGGCGGATTGTTTGGCCAGGAGCGACATCGGGTGAGGGATCGCCAGCCATTCGTTGATATTGGTTTGGTTGATTGCCTCACGCTTCATGATGCTGTCGTGAAAGGATGCGGGAACGTAGCCTTTATCCACGAGCTGCTGGGTCATTTTTTTCAGCAATCGTTCTTTGTTTTCGACATCTCCGTGGAAGTAGAAGGCCTCTTGAAACAAGGAAAAAATCTCGCCGTTTGCTTCATCAAAGCGTTGGATGAAGGGTTCGATCTTGCCGATCTCCTTATCTAAGGTCGCCATATTGATGTAGATGTGGGGGACACTCAACTGCTCCAACGGCACTGTCGTAATGACAAAGTCCACCGTTGTCAGGTCGCATTGTTGAAGCTCGACATAGGAGACGCGATCCACGACCTCGATAGTCTCCTGATAGTGCTTCTTGATCTTTGCTTCGATGATTCGACTCATCGCACGGCCTGTTCCGCAGACGAGGATCACACGGTATTTTCGATGATGACTAATGGAATTTCTCTCCATTGCGCCGGCAATGTGGAGGGCGATATAGCCGACCTCATCTTGAGAAAAATACAGCCCATGTTTTTTGCCAAGGGTTTCTAGATGTGTCAAACAAAGATCGTACGCTTGCGGGAACGATTTTTTGATCGTTTCCAGCAACGGATTGCTGCGTCGCGCCTCCATCAGGTTCATATTGATAAAGCCTTCAATGTGGGAAGTCAGATCTTCCACCAGCATTTTGTCTTCGAGCCAATCAAAATTAGAGGTTCGTTTGATGGCATGAAGCAGTTCACTTACGATGGCCTGGGCCGTTTCAGTGGAAGACTTGCTGGTGGATTCTGTTTCGACCAGACGAGGCGCATTCAATGCTAAATAATAGGTGAAGTAATCTTTTTCTCCTTCCGTCAGCTGGACATCGTAGGCGCGATCGATCTCATTCAAGAAATGACAAAGCGCCTCTTTGGCATGTCGTTTAAGGGTCGGCACACGTAAAGGAAACTCCGTGATGGGATGCCCAGATAAAAGGCGGCTGAGTGCTAAGGCAAAGTGAGAAAGAATATTTTTATGGTAATAATCTGAATCCAACAGCTCTAACGGTGCGAGATCGTTGAGCTCTAGCGTCTGCAACAAATCGAGATCAATCGTGTCAAATAATGCCAATTCCATCTCCGTGAAGCCAATTAAATATTCCTGCAGGTCCTTTTCGATCAACAGGTCACTGATGGCTTGCCGCTTCGCGAATTCGTTTCCTAACACTTCAAATCCGATATTTGGGCGATTGATGACTTTTAGCTGATACGTCATCAAATTGTCTCGTGCAGTTTTCAAATAGGAATAAAATGTATTTTTACTAATAAATAGCTGATCTAGAAAGTCATCCAATGATAAAGGGTTTTCATTCTTAAATAGAAGGAAAAGTAAATACGCCTGCCGCTCTTCGCTAGTCGTGAGGAACGAATCGGCGGAGGTCATGCTTTCCTGCCACCACGCAGTGAACTGTTCTTTGGAAAGAACGGTCAGCAAATACCCTTGTCCCCGAACCAATGTCACGGCAGCACCGACATTGCGCAAGAGATCGTTCAGATTGGCAATATCTGTTCGCACCGTTCGCTCAGAGATAGAGAAGCTTTTGGCTAACTCTTTCATCGGCAGCGGGGTTGTTTGTTTGGCTAATAATTCTAATAGGTCATCTAATCGTTGATAAGCAAGCTTTGACACTTGGTTCACCTCCGGTACTTAACCCAATCATACAATATAGAAGAAAAGATTGAAATCGTTCTGCCGTCCAACCGTTTTCCAAATAATTTGGCAGTTCATTAGGAAAACGCTTTACTAGTGATTGCCAAATGAGTTGGAAAATGGAAGTGTTTACATTGGTACGCAAAACTCGTAAATTAAACGTGTAAAGAAAAACGAACCACCATTCGTGATCTTGAAAAATAATTTCCCAAACGACGAGAAAGGGGCTTCCTATATGGATTTTAAAGAAGAAAATATTCTATTAGATGTGGCGGTCGCTTCAAAAGAAGAACTCTTTGATGTCATCGCAAATTACGCGTATGACTCAGGGTATGTCGCGAATGCGGCGGATACGAGCGCTGCCTTTAATGAACGAGAGGCAGAATATTCGACGGGATTGCAGGAAGGGTTTGCTATCCCCCATGCAAAAGCAGAGACGGTTTTAGCGCCGACGGTTTTGTTCATTCGTTTAACGAAGGCAATCGAATGGGAGACCTTCGATGATTCCGCAGTGAAAAATGTGTTTGCCTTGATGGTCCCTAAAAAAGACGAAGGAACTGTCCATTTGGAAATGCTGAGTCGATTGGCGACGGCTTTATTGGAGGAAGACTTCATTCAGCAGGTTCAGCAATCAGAGGATAAAACAAAATTAGTAGAAACGATCAAAAAAGAAATGATTGGAGAGAGGATCATATGAAAATCGTAGGAATTTCCGCCTGTCCAGCAGGATTGGCACACACACCTATGGCCGCTAAAGCGTTAGAGAAGGCCGGAGCAAAATTGGGCTATGACGTGAAGATCGAGCAGCAAGGGTCATTAGGGCAGGTCAACAAAATCACCGCAGCCGAAGCACAAGAGGCCGATTTTTTATTGCTGGCGACGGATCAAAAAGTCGTTGGGCTGGAACGGTTTGAAGGAAAACCTCAGCTTCGGGTAAATATCAATACCTGTATCAAAGCGCCAGAAGCTGTGTTGAAAAAATGTATCGCTGCTGTTGAGCAAAGACAGGCAAATTAAAGAAAAGGGGCAAGCATGATGAAGAAAGTTTTAGCAGAGGTAAAGGGCCACTTGATGAGTGGGATCAGTTTTGTACTGCCGTTGATTATTGGTGCCTCCCTAGTTGTCGCGATTCCAAAAATGATCGCGCTGGGGATGGGGATCACAAGTTTAGACCCATATGCAAAAACAGAAGGATTGAAACACGCACTTTATATGATTGAACAGGTTGGTTGGACCGGTATTGGGTTGATCAACACAGTATTAGCAGGATTTATTGCATATTCGATTGGAGACAAAGCAGCATTAGGTGCCGGATTTATTGGCGGAGCAGTGGCTACCAGTACGAACGCCGGCTTCTTGGGTGCTGTGATCGCCGGTTTCTTAGCCGGATATTTAGTGAAATGGTCAAAAGAAAAAATCAACTTGCCGGAATCTTTCTCTGGCGTGATGCCATTAGTGATTTTACCGTTGATCGCCACCTTGTCTGTCGCGATCGTGATGGGGGCACTCCTGTCTGAGCCGCTGGCATGGATCAACACGAGCCTAGTCGACTGGATTCGTACCATGATTGAAAATGATGTCAACAAGATCTTGTTGGCGATGATCATGGGGGCGATGATTGGTTCCGACTTAGGCGGACCAGTGAACAAAGCCGCTTGGATGGCTGGAAATGTCTTATTGGCTGAAGGTGTGTATTTGCCAGCGATCATTGTAAACGTCGCTATCTGTGCAGTGCCTTTCGGTTACGCGTTGGCGACATTGTTCCATAAAAAACGGTTCAACCAAGAATTATTGGATGCAGGTCGGAACAACTTTATCATGGGATTCATCGGAATTACTGAAGGGGCCATTCCTTTCACACTCGTGAACCCGTTGAAGCTCGTTCCTATCAACATGATCGGAGGGGCGATCGCTTCTGGCTTAGGGATTACTTTCGGCATGTACGCAAAAATGCCGCCAGTAGGAGGAATCTACGGCTTCTTTACAGTCGGCAACGGCTGGGCATATTTATTAGGCCTATTCATCGGGGCAGCATTTATCGGTTTTGTCGCACCGCTATTCGTTAACTTCAACAAACAAGAAACGGATACAGAAGAGATTGAATTAGACGATATCGATGTCAGCTTCGAAAACTAATCGAAACAAGAAATAAAAAAATTAATAGGCGCTGGCGGTGAAAATCGTTGAGTGCCTATTTTAATCAAACGAGAGGAATTTTTGCATGAAAAAAACAGTACACGTCGTACCACACAGTCATTGGGATCGCGAATGGTATTTTACCACCAGTCGCTCAAAAATTTATTTGATGCACGATCTGAAAAAAGTGTTGGAGCAATTAGAAAAAGACACGCCCTACAACAGTTTCATTTTAGACGGGCAAGCGTCATTGTTGGACGACTACTTAAAATGGCGTCCGCAAGACAAAGGCAGAATCGAAACCTTAGTGAAGCAAGGCAAGCTGATCATCGGGCCTTGGTACACACAAACAGATCAATTAGTCATTTCTGGAGAAAGTATCGTCCGCAACATGCTGTACGGTATGAAGATCTGTGAAGCCTTTGGCGATTACATGAATGTCGGCTATGTACCGGATTCCTTCGGGCAAGCAGCCAGCATGCCGCAGATTTATCGCGAGTTTGGCATCAGCGATACGATGTTTTGGCGCGGCGTGAGTGATGACGATGTCGCGCACACAGAATATACGTGGCGCGGAGAAGATGGGTCAGTCGTCAATGTGTATCAAATCCCTAGTGGCTATTACATTGGCGGTGCGATCCCTGAACGAGAAGCAGACCTGGCGAAATTCCTGCATGAAGAACCGTTTAAAACGACTTGGGGCCGCAGCGCCACCGATCAAGTCTATTTCCCGAATGGGTTTGATCAAGCACCAGTGAGAGAGAATTTACCTGAGCTGGTGGACCAAATGAACGCTCTTTATCAAGAAGAGTACGAGCTGCAATTCTCGACGATCGAAAAATACATTGCCGCAGTCAAAGAGCGTCAGCCAGAATTAGAAGAAATTGCGGGAGAGTTGATCAACGGAAAACTGATGCGTATCCACAAGACGATCTTTTCTTCACGCCCGGATCTCAAAGCAATGAACACGAAGATCCAGCATTATTTAGTCAATGTGATGGAGCCTGTATTGACGATGGCGATGCAGCTGGGCTTTGACTACCCAGTGGAGACAGTCAAAGAAATCTGGAAGCTGATGTTTGAGAATGCGGCCCATGACTCGATCGGTTCATGTGTCTCTGATACGACCAACGAAGATGTCTATATGCGTTACAAACAAGCCCGGGATATTTCGATGAATCTCGTTGAGCTGACCTTGCGCCAACTCGCTACAGCGATCCATAATCCTCAGGCACAAGAAATCACGTTTACCTTGTTCAATACCTACGACACACCACGTGAGGGTGTGGTGGAAGCAGAAGTGTATTTGCCTCAGAAAGACTTTGCGATTCTGGATCAGGCAGGAAATACATTGCCTTACACGATTTTAGAGCTGATTGATCAAACGGAATATGTCTTGAATCAAGGGAATGTATTGAATTCTGTCAAAGAAATGTATCTACCGGAAACAGTCTACAAAGCGAAAATCATGATCGAGACAACGGAAGTGCCAAGCATGGGCTACACGCAATTGATGATCGATCTTACAGGCAATAGCGGTACCCCAATGCAGCCGGCAACGGATCGGACGATCGAGAATGACGGTTACCAGATAACAGTCAATCCAAACGGTTCCCTAGATATTTTAGATAAGGCAAATGGGCTGCTCTATAAAAATCAAGGAATCATTGAAGAAAATGGGGACGATGGCGATTCCTTCAATTATTCGCCGCCGACGAAGGATTTAGTGATCTCCTCACAAACCTATGAACCAACGATCACGATCAAGCAATCCGCCATTTACCAAACGATCCAATTGGACTTTTTATTCACTGTACCAAAGGATTTAACTGAGCGGGAAGAGAAAAAAGTCTCTGCGCAACTGCCGATCACACTGGAGGTTGGCTTGAAGAAGGGATCGCCGCTCATTGACTTCCAATTGACCGTGGACAATCAACAGGTCGACAGTCATCGCGTCTGTGTCTTGTTCGATACAGGCATCGCCTCGAAATTCTCGATTGCCGATCAGCAATTTGGAACGTTGCAGCGTCCAGTTGTCTTTGAAAAAGAAATGGCGCTTTGGGAAGCGAATAAGGAACAATGGAACGAACAACCGATCGCCATTGAGACCTGCCAGTCTTTCGCCGGCCTCTTTGATGACACGCATGGTGTTGCCGTAATGCCAAAAGGAGTACGGGAATACGAGATCATTGGTGAAGAATTTGACACGATCCGTTTGACCATCTTCCGTACCTATGGCTTTATGGGGAAAGAAAATCTGATGTATCGTCCGGGCCGTGCTTCCGGCGAATCCGTCATCGCCACGCCAGATGCCCAATGCCATAAAACGATGCGCTTTGATTTCTCAGTCGCTTACTTTGCGCAACGTTTTGATGAAGCCGATGTGCCGCAAGTAGCGAAACAAGCCGTAACACCGATTGAAGTCTATCAATACGCAGAATTTTTAAATTCACGGCTGATCTTTACACTAGGAGAGGTTGAAAAACACTTGCCGGCAACCTTCAGTCTGTTGAACATTGAAGGCAATCTGACGCTGAGTGTTTTGAAAAAGGCGGAAGATCGTCCAGGCTATATTCTACGATTGTATAATGGCGCATTGGAAACCGAGGGCTATGCGACCATCACCTTCAACCACCACATCCAGACAGCAGAAAAAGTTGATCTGAAAGAAAAAACAAAGGAACCGCTATCAATAAATCATGATACAATAGAGCTTGAAAACATTGGGCACGCAAAATTCGTGACCTTATATGTGGAATAAATCTAACAGATTGTGAGTGAAGCGTAGTGGAAAAATTGTTTGGCGGAATCGAAGCGGGCGGAACAAAGTTTGTCTGTGCCGTTGGGAATCAAGAGTTGGAGATCATTGAGCGGGTCAGCTATCCGACAACGACTCCTGAAGAAACGATGGCGTTAGTGATCGGCTTCTTCAAAAACTATACAGAGCAATTAGTCAGTATCGGAGTCGGTTCCTTTGGTCCGATCGACATTCACCGTGATTCGAAGACGTATGGCTATATCACGTCAACACCAAAATTAGCTTGGCAGAACTTTGATTTTGTCGGCACGATGAAAAAGGAATTTGATGTGCCGATCGCTTGGACAACGGACGTGAACGCCGCGTGTTATGGCGAATATGTAAAAGGACGCGGCGATGGGGTCAACAGTGTCGTTTACTATACGATCGGTACAGGGATCGGCGGCGGTGCGTTGCAAAAAGGGACATTTGTCGAAGGCTTCAGCCATCCAGAAATGGGGCATGTGTTAGTCAGCCGCAATCCAAAAGATGATTTTGAAGGCGTTTGTCCTTTCCACGGACATTGCTTAGAAGGGATGGCAGCAGGTCCCGCGATCGAAAAACGCTTGGGCCGCAAAGGGCAAGACTTGGCGGAAGACGATCCGTATTGGGAGATCGAAGCAGACTACATCGCACAATGCGCCTACAACACGACGTTGATGTTCTCTCCAGATGTCATCATCTTCGGCGGCGGCGTGATGCAGCAAGACCACTTAGTCAAAAAGGTTCGTGCCCGTTTCAAAGAATTAGTGAACGAGTACGTGAAGACACCAGCCTTAGAAGACTACATCGTGACACCGAAGCTTGGCAACAATGCTGGGACGATCGGCTGTCTTGCGTTAGCACGAGAAGCAAAATTGCATTCATAGAAAGAAAGCCGCCGATCATTTTGGCGGCTTTTTTTCAAACTTTTCCTTTCTGATTTAGGAAAACTCTTGCTATAATTTAGAAGAACAAAGCAGGGGGAATGCAAAAATGAAAGACAATCACTTTCTGAAATTTGAAAAAGCGATCAGTACGATCGTTGATTTTCTATTAGCAGTGTTGATCATTGTCATAGTGATCGTGATGGGGGAAGGCATCTTCAATATCATTCTTCATGTGATTCCCTTGAACAACGTTTCTGAGATGACGCTTTTGATCGAGGAGATCGCGACACTCTTTATTCTATTAGAGGTGATCTTGATGCTGCTGCGCTACATCAAAGAAGGGCATCACATTCCTGTGCGCTATTTGATCCTGATCAGTATCACGGCGATCTTGAGAGAGCTGCTGCTCGCGCACGGCAATGGAGAAAATTCATTGCTTCTCTCGATCTCGATTTTAGTTCTAGTCCTGGTTCTCTTTTTACTGGAGAAGGTCAAAGCCTTCCACAAAGGAGAAAGCAAGCTCGAAAAATAAAGAAGGCACTGTACCAATGTTCTGGTACAGTGCCTTCTTTATTAGGCTGCCGCTGTTTTGCGGGATTTTAGAATGTATTGAATTCCTGTATAAAAAATAATGACAATAACTAGATAAGTGACCATCGTAATATCTAAACCTAATAAAAATTGTGAAGCGATAATAACACCGGGAACCCCGCCGATCGTAATGGCTAAGGCAATTTTTCTAGAGTAGGCTTTCTCACGAATGAAGTTGATGTTCGCAACAGGCTGTAGACCGGCACAAGAGCACATCATGATCGGAAAAGCCGCCAGTGGCGTCATTCCCAACATATAAACCATCGCCATACAAGGTGCAAACAAGCCGACTCCGACAGTCATCAACGCACCGAATAAGAAGTTTCCAAAGATTCCAGCCAGCAATTTTACCCCAGTCAACGCCGTCGCGGTATTGCCTTTTCCTAATAAGGCGATGACTTCGGTTTGACGCAGCAGCATCAGGATCGCTGTGATCAACAAGGCCCAGCCGATCCATTTTTGGACCGCTTTTTCAGAGAGCTTGGTCACGTATTTCGAACCAAACCATGAGCCGACCATCGCCGCTACGATCAGAGATACAAGCGTCAACGCGTCGACTTTGATCACTGTTACAAAAATAATGGCTTCTGTCAGTACGGGGATCGCGTGTCCAACATTCAAGATCCCTGGTAATTTGCGGTCGTCGTCGATTTGTTTGGTCGCGTTCAGCAGCATCGTCGTGATGGCGAAGCTTCCGATCCCGATCGTGTCCGCAAAGTCTGTGATGAATCCGATAATTCCGCTAATCAGCCAATTGCCTGGTCCTAGATCGTCGCGATGGGTGATGATATCGTGAATGAGCATGATTGCTTGAAAGATCATCAGACCAATTAAAATATAAAAAATAATCTGTGCCATAAGTCCTCCCGTGGGTCGTTTTCTTATAATTATAACAATAAACGAAATAGAAAAACGAAATTTTTTGATTTTTTTGTGATTCGTTGAACGATTGCCTGGAAAAGTAAGTTCTTTATAGTTGGCTGTCAAAAGGAGCAGATACATTCGCGAGTGAAACCACTTCTGTCAGCCTAACAACCAAGGCCAAACCGGAAAACGCAGAGATGCCTGCAATCGATCCTCTGATAAGGTACAGCGAAGAAGGCTTCAACACAAGAAAAAAGGCTTGTCCCTATGGTGATCATGAAAGGATGGAAGAAAGAAATCCCTGACGCACTCTTTTCTTTCAGAATAATGGACTAATGTGAAAAAAGTTCTAAAATATTCTTCTTATTTATGCTAAAATTTTAAGTACGATGCATGAAATGAGGGGGAGTTGTAATCAAAAAAGTTGTGGTTCTATTATTTATAATGGCGATGATTTCTTTTGAGACATCGGTTTTTGCAGCAGCGGACATCATGGAAATTACCAGAGATGCGGGCTATACCGATGTGTTAGAAGTGAACAAACCAAAAGCTTCGATCGTTATTGACGGAGTGAACGGTCAAATATTATGGGAAGAAAATGCGGAGGTCGTGAGGGAGCCGGCGAGTATCTCTAAAATGATGACGGTCTTTTTAGTCTTTGACGCGATCAAAGAAGGAAAATTGACGTTAGACACACCGATCAAAGCAACGGAAAAGGATCAAGCGATCAGTCAATTGTATGCGATCAGTAACAATGATATCGAAGCAGGGGTCGAGTATCCGGTGAGAGAGCTGCTGAAAATGGTGATCGTCCCGTCATCGAATGTGGCGACGGTCATGCTGGCGAATACCGTGTCGGCGAATGACGCGGGCGGATTCATCAAACGCATGAATGACAAGGCGCAAAAAATCGGGATGAAGAATACCGCCTTTTACAATTGCAGCGGCGCTTCTGCCGTGAGCTTTGAAGGACTTTACGAACCAAAGGGGTATGACCCAAATGGGAGCAACACCTCAACGGCGCGTGACTTGGCGACGATGGTCTTTCATTTGATCAATGACCATCCTGACGTGCTGACATTTACAAATCAAGCGAAGGTCACGGCTATGGCGGGCACCCCGTACGAAGAAACCTTCGAGACCTACAATTATTCCTTGCCGGGGGCAAAATACGGCTTTGACGGGGTAGACGGGTTGAAGACAGGTTCGGGGCCAAGCAGTGCCTTTAATTACATCGCGACAGCAAAGCGCGGAGAGATACGAGTGATCGAGGTGATTTTAGGCGTCGGTGACTGGTCAGACCAAGACGGAGAATATTACCGTCATCCCTTTGGCAATGCACTGTTGAAGAAGACCTTTGATGAGTATGAGCGCCGCCTGCTGCTGTCGAAGGGAAGTCATGAGATCGGCGGGAAAACGATCGAATTGGACCAAGACTTTTATGGGGTGATGAAAAAGGACGCAAAACCCGAATTGACGGTCCAAGACAAGCAAGTGGTCGTCTCGAATCAAAAAGAGCAAGCTGCGGAAACGATGCCTAAACTGGCTCAAAGCTACAAAGAGCCCAAGAAGGAAAGTGAATCACTGCCTGATACGAAGCAATCGGCTTCTCTTTTATCTAAAATGATGAAGGTGCTGCCTCCAGTGGTGTTGTTCCTTCTTGGACTGCTGCTGCTCGTTTTCCCGACGAAACGAAACGTAACTGGAAAAACGAGAAGAAGCACACGCAAACGAGGCCGGACAATGGTCAAAGCTGCGGGTGCTGTATGTATTCTTGGCGCACTGGTTCTTTTGGTTTGGCTATTCTTATAAGTGATCGATATAAAAAATAAAGGGAGTGGGACGCTTATGCGTCTCGCTCCCTTTTCTCATTGATTTTAACAGCAATCCAGCGGACAGCCTAGTTTTTCAGCGATCTCAAGGCCCGTTTTTGTTTGCGCCAATCCGGCATGTCCGGTGCAGCGTAAAGAGGGCGGGATCATACGTCCGACTTTATTAAAGCTTTCGATCGTTTCGTCTAGTGGAACAACGACATCGTACCCTGCCAAGGCCATGTTCGCCGCACCCAGCGCGTTCATTCCGCACATCATATTTTTTCCAAGACAAGGCACTTCTACTCGAACACCAATGGGGTCGCAGGTCATTCCAAAGACATTTTGGAGGGCCATCGCCGCCGCATCCACTGCTTCCTCGATCGTTCCCCCCATTAACTGGACCAGAGCGCCTGCGGTCATCCCAGAGCCGGAACCGCATTCCGCCTGACATCCGGCAACTTCCGCCGCAAATGTGGCGTATTCAGCGATGAAGATCCCGATCATCCCAGCCGCTAATAGCCCGCGAACCAAGTCATCTTTTGATTTCTTCTGGTAGTCGCTGACCGCGATCAATGTCCCCGGCAGTGCACCGCAGGAACCTGCTGTTGGCGCCGCCACGAACACATTCATGGAGCTTTTGACCTCCATCAGGGCAGAGATGTTTTCGAGGATTTTTGCCGGAAGGTCGTCCCCGATCAGCTTGGCGCGATTGGCGCGAATCTTCGGTGACTGCGCCCCCAACATCCGATCGTCATAGGACGTACCCGCCAATCCTACCTGGATGCCGTTGGTCATGATGGCGAGGATATCTTCGGCTTTTTGATAGACTTCGGATTCGGAGATACTGCCGCGATGGCTCTCGTAGCGCAACGCCATATCCGCTAAATCTAACTGCTCCTTGTTTGCCAAGGCAACCATTTCTTCGACTGTAGAAAAAAGCATCTCTGGTTCCTTTTGCGAAAGAACCGGTAACACAGGATCGAAGGCAATCATGCGCTCGACGGTCATGCGTTCCTTCAGCCAAGCCTTTTCATTTTCAGAAAGTGCCTGCTGGGTTTTAAGGTGCAAAAGGATTTCTCCCTCGTTTTCGGAGACCGTCGCAAAGCAAAATTTACTGATTTTTTCTGGGAGCTCGGCTTCAAGTAAAGCGAGATCCTTTCCGAAAAGCAGGGTCTCATAAAAACCGCCAGTGATCGCCACGTTGAAATGATTGATCTCTGTGATCTCGATCATGCCGTCGCCGACGGAAAGCGCGACGACATCGAGTTCTTCGCCGAGGTCTGTTTTGATCGTCATTTTATACGTGTTGGGGTGGGTGTTCTCAAAGGGAATGACCCGGAAAAGAACTTTCATGCCTTCGTCCTCGGCAATCTCAAGTGCCTTCGTCAAGCGGCTGTCTGTGGGGTACATCCCCAATAAGCCGCCGACGAGTCCAATATCAGAACATTGCGTGATGTAGCTTGCTGCCAAAGAGCCTTCTGGATCAAAATCCGCTTGAAAAAAAGTAATCTTTCCTGCGACCATCTGACGCAGCGCACGACCGATTCGGACAGAAGCTGCCGTGTGGGAGCTGGAAGGACCGATCATGACAGGCCCCAAAACATCATTAAAGATACTTGCATGTTCTTTCATCTGCGCCCCTCCTTAGAAATCTGCGTCGATATAAGTCTCTTCACCAGCGATCTCGTCAACGATCACGTCTTTCCACTTTTCAGCGTCGATCTCTTTAAATGAAACGGAGACGACATTGGGTTCACAGCCCAGTTCTTGAACGACAAAGTCCTGCAATTTTTCAGCGAATGCCTGTTTTACTTCTTTTGAACGACCTGGATACAATTTGACTGATACGTGTGGCATAAGTAAGTCCTCCTATTTTCTATTTATTACGAGAAGCAGATGAAAAAACTAGTCCCATTCGGTGCCAACAGCTGCTTCACGCGCTTTCTCATAAATTTTTTGTGCGGTAACGAGATCCTGTGCCCCAATGCCGACCGTTTTGAAGACAATGATCTCTTCGTCATTTTCACGACCGACGAGGTTCCCAAGCAAGACGTCGCCAATGTCTCCTGTGAAATCCTCTTTAGTGATCGTCCCATCCTCCAACGGGATCAAAATGTCCCCAGCCTCAGAAAGAACGGCTTCCTCAGAATCAAAATAAAGCTTGCTGGCCCGTGTCAAAATCACCGGGTCCATTTCCTGCATATGGGGCTGATAAGAACCAACACAACTGACCGTCGCTCCAGCCTTGACTTTGCTGCCGTCGAAAACAGGAGAGGCAGCAGGTGTGACCGTGATGATCAAATCCGCATCATGGATCGCGTCATCCGAAGACGCTGCCGGGTGGATCTCGGCTCCATACTGTTTTAGTGCGGCATTCATTTTTTCAGCGAAGGCTTTTGTCCGCTCAGGATTTTGATCGAATACAGCGACCGTGTCCAAGTCCCGCGCGCAAACCATCGCCTCCAGCTGCGTTTCAGCCTGTCCGCCAGTACCGATCAGTGCACCTTTTTTGGCGTCTTTTCTGCCTAAGACATCAAAGGCAACACCAGACGCTGCTCCTGTACGGAACTGTGTGACCGTCACCCCATCCAGCAGGGCATTGATATAGCCTGTTTTTCCATCGACTAACAATACTTGGGCAGGCGCAGAGGAGAGCCCTTTTTCAATATTGTCAGGGAAGATGTTGATGATCTTGACCGCCGCCGCATCTAGATCCGGCGCGTAAGAAGGCATAAACAGAAAGGTCCCATTTTGCTTTTCCGAAACGATCTGGGTCCGCAACGGCACATCCGTTTTGCCTTCACTGAATAATCGAAAGGCCGTTTTGTCCGCTTCGATGGCCTCCGCCATGGTAAATACTTGTTTGATATTTTCACGCGATAAAAGTAACATAAAAAACCTCCTTCACTTTACTTACAAGTAAAAGTATAAGCGATTCCATTGGCGGTGTCACTGGGAGAATCAGACTTCCTTAGCGTTCTATGGAAGAAAAAAAGAAGGATACCCTTTATTCTTATACTTGTTTTGAAAAACGGGTCGCGTCATCCACGATTTTGCGAAAGAATCTATGTAAAGAACAATCAGAATGTGGTAGAATTTTTTATCAACACTTGAAAAAGCTTCCTACGTCTTCAAAGGTAATTATAGAAAGGAACACAACGATGAAGGAGAAAGTTTTACACTTGATGGGGACCGTGATCATTCTCTCCATCCAGCATCCGAACGCCGATGAGCTGTTGAACGTTGCGCAAGGGCGCTTGCGTGATTTTGAACACCGCTTCAGCGCGAATTCAAAGGATTCAGATCTGGCACGCATCAGCCGGCAAGCAGGCATCGCACCGGTCAAGGTGGATGAGGACCTGTTCGAGTTGATCGCGATAGGAAAGGAACAAAGCTTGATCCCCGGCAGCGCATTGAATATCGCCATCGGCCCTCTGATCCAAGCGTGGCGCGTTGGCTTTTCTGATGCAAGATACCCCTCTCCTCAAACGATCCAAGAGGTACTTCCTTTAGTCGATCCAGCAGCGATCGAATTGAATGCTGCGGATCACACGGTATACTTGGCACATCCAGGAATGGCACTGGACCTTGGCGCGTTGGCGAAAGGCTATTTTGCCGATAAGATCATTGCCGATTTTAAAGAAGCGGGTGCCGAATCCGCATTTATCGACCTCGGCGGAAACGTTTTGACCTTTGGCCCCGCCCCTCAGCGAGCAGAAGGCGCCTGGCATGTGGGCATCCAAAACCCTTTTCTGAAGCGAGGAAATTATGCCATGGTAGTGAAGTCTCGAGACGAATCCATTGTGACTTCAGGAATTTATGAACGAACCTTTGAATGGGAAGGACAAACGTATCATCATATTTTTGACTGGCAAACCGGCTATCCCATCCAGACAGACCTAGCCAGCCTGACGATCGTATCTAAGAAATCCGTGGATGGTGAAATCTGGACGACGCGTCTCTTTGGAAAAACAGCAGAGGAAGCACTGAAGGAAATAAACCGAACAGCAGGGATCGAAGGCATCGTCATTACGAAAAATAAGGAGATGGCCTTCAGCGAGGGATTGAAGCCGCGCATTTCCTATTAAAGAGACAGACATTTGGAGAAATCCAGATGTCTTTTTTTATAATTAATGTAATTTTATTCAAAAACATTAGTTGTTATTAAAGTTTTTGAATCGGGAAACTATTTATTGATCTGTTATTGAAAAGCACATTCTCTTTCTATATAATTTGTTTGAAGATAGCCCTTACAAAGTGGCGCGGGAGGTGGAAAAATGCCAAAACGATCATGACTATGAGGCGCTGCTTTACTTAGAGTGTCTAAGCGCGTTTCCCAAGCATTCTTTCCCTCAACCAGATATTCTCTAATGATCCGTAGAACAGGTTCTTTTGTACGGTTCACTTTTTGATGGAAAGAAGCAAGAATGCACCAAACAAAAAAATGAAAATGAAAGAAGGATCTAAGAAATGAAAAAGCGAGTAAGTGGGTTCGTAGTGATTGCTTTAGCGGTGTTTGCGATGGTATTGACAGGGTGTTCAACCAATGAAGGAAAAGAAAAGAAAGCCGATCGAGCAGAAGCAGATATCGAGTGGCAAATGATCAAGCCGGAAAAGATGAAGGGAGTTCTTGAGACGGATGACGCGACGGATTATCAAATTATCGATATCCAACCAGAAGCAGATTATGAGAAGGGACATTTGCCAAATTCTATCAGCGTCCCAGCCTACCCAGTGGACACGGAAGACCTGGAGAAATTAGTCGTGGATAGTGCCGACGAGTTCAAAGATGGGGACGCCCCAATCTATGTCGTATGCCCTGGCGGCGGCGGGGGTGCCAAACGCACGATCTCACTCTTGATCGATGAAGGAATCGACGAGTCCCGCTTATATATCGTAGAAAACGGAGCCAAAAAATGGCCCTATAAAGACGACAGCAAACTATGGGTAACAGAGTAACCATTAGAAATCAGAGAACCCTCTCGGTGAAGAGGGTTCTTTTTTGTGTGAGAGGTGGTTGTTCGGAAGGTCTTTCAATAGTATGATGAAAGAATTACGAAACGAGAACATGAATGAAAAAGAAAGAAGGAAAGCTATGACAGTAGGAATATATTTGGCTAGTTACCACAAGCTGGCGATCACACCGAAAACGAATGCCTCCGCATCGCTCTCTTTTAATGAGCTTTGCAGATTACAGGACGACGCAGCGATCCTACAGGACATGGAAACCAATCTAGGTATTAAAGTAAACGAGATAGATCCCAACGAAAAGATGTTTATGCTTCTGCAAGATGATGAAGAGACGTTCTCTATCCAAAGGGATAGAGAAAAAGGCACGATCGATAGGTATACCGACAAGCCGTTTATCTATTATATTACTATCTACGACTGGGATCGCGTGTATACGCCCTTGACCGAGTACTTGCAAACACTGGATGTCCCTTTTGAATTATGGAGAATATGGGAAGGAAAAGCAGAGCTAGGTGATCTAGAACGAATAACAGTGAAGAAAGTAAATAAACAAACAGTAAAAAAAGTGATCGGCGCTAATGAGTATTTGAATCCGATCGTTGGATGTTTCTAACAACGTGTCTTTAGTAAAATACGCCCACCTCTGATTTGTCAGAAGGTGGGCGTATTTTTCGATGTATAAGAAACGGCCGATTGCTAGTGAGGGCAGGAATCAAGCGCTTAAAGCGAGTGAAGGGAGTGGGGCAGCTACTTTTTTTTAATTTTTTTGTTTTCTATCATACAATTATTTAAAATGACCAAAGGAGTACCTTCTTGAATAAAAAGATAAGAAATATTTATTTAAACTATCACCATACGTATCCGTTAAAAGAAAACATCCGCTTAGAATTAGCTCATGGTACGCATTCAACTCAGTTTGAGAATATCGAAAATGCAAAACATCGTGCAATGACATTATTTAATGATGTTTTTAAGGACTCTGAAACGGTTCAAATTATTTTATTTGTTTCCCAATATTCTAAAAAAACTAGAATTACCAGTTTTTTACAAAAAAATAAATTCAGAGTAATTGATAGCTTTACGACTGACTCTTGGAAAGATTATTGTATTGATACTACAACTGTATTAGTTATCGAAACAAAAAAAGAGAATTTAAGAACAGCCAAATTAATTGATGGTCTTTGTTATCAAGATTTTTATGATCATGGAAAACTCAGAATAAAAATCCCTTTAGTTCTCTATAATTTTCAAGATAATTTACTTCTTAATATCTATGATGATAGAGGCTGTGATATATGGTCAGATAATCTCGTTAGGCAAAAAGAAATCTATCAAAAATATAATTCTTGGATACTAGAATATGATCGAAAAAAGATTTCTAGTTATTATGATTCAATCCTTTAAACGAAAATACACTCTTGATTAAAGGATTGATCTGCGGTTAATGCGTAGAAAAATTCCCTGTATAAATAAGTGGATCAATGAATGAGCTAAAGGACGGAGAAAATAATACGGAAATAAAGAAGGCAGCAAGTCGATACGGACTTGCTGTTTTTTTCTATCAAAAAAATAGCAAAAGAGGACGTGGGCAGGTCGACTTATAAAAGTAAAAAATGAAATCTTCTGCGTATTTTAAGATAGATGACATTCGTTCCTCCATGCTATAATGAAGATGATAAAAGCCTTTCATTATAGACACTACACAATTTGAAAGGCTGTGAAAGTTATGTTGCCATTCCCACTAAGACCTACCCACGATCTGTTGTTTAAGAAGCTACTGACATCCGAAGACTCCACCTCCATCCTAAGAAACTTTGTCAAAGATTTGCTTGGGATAGAATTCAAGACCCTGACTCCAAAAAAAACGTACCGCATCGACAGCTACAAAGAATCCTTTGAAAAAATGACTATCAAATTGACCGAAGTAGACATCCTAGCCGTTGACGAAGATGGCAGTCACTATACGATCGAATGCCAAATACAACCGCACCATTACTTTCAGGAACGCGCCATTTTTTATCTGACAGAAGCGTATCGCTCCTCCTTTGGCAATCAGGAAATCGAGGCGTTTATTAAAGACAATAATTTTTCCGCCCTGCGACCAGCATACGGCATCAATATTGTGGACTTTCACGTATTTGATAAAGAACAAGAGGCGTTGCAAATTTTTCGATTGCTAAACGAAAAAACGTATCAGCCGTTTTTCGGATTCAAGGGTAAAAAACCCTTGATCCTAAGCTTTCTAAGTTTAAAAAATAAACATCTTGAGAAAAATCACCCAGCATACCATTGGCAATATTTCTTAAAAACAGGAGAGGTCCGACAAGAAGCCCCCAGTTATATCAAAGAAGCAAAAGAAAAAATTGATTATTACTAACTCGATGAGGAGGAAAAAGCGATGATCATGAGAATCAATAAAGCAGAAGAAAGCTTCAACGCCAAGCTGTCAACGAGGCTGATCGAAGCAGAAGAAAAGGGCGAGAAAAAGGGCGAAAAAAAGGGCGAGAAAAAAGGTCAGAAAAAAGAGCGCTTGAAATGGGAACAAGAGGCTCGTGAGAACGTAGTGAGAATGTTGAAAGACCAGATGTCGGTCGAAAAAATATCCGAGTACAGTTCCTTAAGTTTGGAAGCTATTAAAAAAATAAAGGAGACACATATGGATTAATGGTAAGAACTGTTCGAGCATCTTCGATGAGGAAGAAAAGGCGATGATCATGGAAATTAATAAAGCAGAGGAAAGCTTCAAAGCCAAACTATCAACGAGGCTGATAGAGGCAGAAGAAAGAGGTTTTTGGAAAGGTTACAGAGAAGGTCAGAAAAAAGCGCGCTTGAAATGGGAGCGAGTAGCTCGGGAGAATACGTTGAAAATGTTGAAAGACCAGATACCAGTCGAAAAAATAGTGGAATACAGCCTTTTGGATTTAGAAGCTATAAAAAAACTAAAGGACACACATATGGATCAATGCTAAGAACTGTCCAAGCATAAAAAACGCAAATCCATCCAACAATTCGCCAGCAGTATGCGGATTACGGGATGGGTTATTTCTGTTGTCTTTTAGCGTAAAAATCGCTTATATCTATCCAGTATTTTTCCGTGAGTTTTATGTACTATAAGAATACAGATTTCAGTACCTAAAAAGTTTTATTCTTCTTCGATTGCAATAGAGAATAAAAAACTCCCCTACCCAACTATCATAGACGAGCTACTCTCTAGGTCTAAGGGATGGCAGGACGTTTAGCACTGTGACAAGAGGAAAAGAAAGAAACCGACCTTAGTAGGATCGGTTTCTTTTTTGTCACTTCGAAGACCGTTCATACGTTCCAAAAAGAGCGGTTTGAGTGGTTAAGTTTTGTGAACATGACGCTCCATTTCTTTAAGAAAAGCCTCAATGAAGTCGTTCTCCGCTGGTATCAACGTTTTATTGGCTGGATGTGCAATAAAGTAGTCCAAGGACAAGATGTCTAAAGAAAGAGGATAAATATTGAACGCGGATTGGTTTGTAGAAGGAACAGTCACACTTTCGGGAGCAAAAGTGACACCCATATTCTGTTTTGCTAATTCTACAACAGTAAAGATGTTGTTGCTTTCCAATGCTATTTTTGAATGAATTGCGTGTTTTTGTATCAGGTAATCGATTTGTCTTCGTATGGCCGACCCTCGGGAAGTCAAAACCAGTGTTTCTTTCAGCAGCGCTTTAATGGGAATGGTCTCTGGGGAGACAAACAATCGGCCTTTTTGAAAAAGGTCAGATGATTCAGGAATGATAGCATAGTACCCATGTTTACCGCTGACATGAACGGTTAAATTTGGAGAGATCGTTTCAGGATTTTGCCCAATCAATACATCGAGCTCTTCCTTCAATAATTTTTCTTCATTTTCTTCGGGTATTGCTTCATGCAATTCTATTTTTACTTCGGGATGCTTTTCCATGTAGTTTGACAGAAATAACGGCAATACATAGGTACCTAGACTGGATAGAATGCCTACTCGAAGTATCGAAGAATCTGGTGAGGAATACTTCGCGATTTTTTTCCGAAAAAGATCCTGCTCAGTTTCTAAAGAATTTAAGTATTGATAATACACTTTTCCAGCCTCGGTTAGCTGTAGAGGCGTAATGTGTCTATTGATGATTTCAATTTCAAGCTCTTGTTCGACCTTTTTGATTGTCTGAGTGAGATAGGGCTGAGAGATATACAAATCTTTTGCGGCTTTCGTATAATTTCCATGCTTCAATAACATGTCGATGTATTGCAGCATGTTTAGGGAATCTATCTGAACCATCCTACGTCCTCCCAAAATTCTTTTCCTCAGTATAACAAATTACTTATAACCTGATAATAAAATATATATTTCACAATTACTATTTTCTGATTTACACTAAGCTATGTAGTAATAAAGCCATAATTTTCTCGTTTGTTAAAGTTAATTTGTTTATTTTTTACTTTTTTAAATGGATTATGACGGCTGGATCTATTTTTTTATAAATAAATGTTCGTAATTTCACAATAAGGGAGCTTTTTTTATGAAACTAATTGGTATTGTCGGGACAAACTCAGACCGATCAACGAATCGGAAGCTAATACAATATATGAAAGAACATTTTTCGGACCAAGTAGAGATCGAGGTTTGCGAGATTAAAGATTTTCCAGCATTTGATGAGCCGGAGGACAAAACATCCCCTTCAATCATCAATCTTCTTTCAGAGAAAATCGACCAAGCAGATGGGGTAATTATCAGTACGCCTGAATACGATCATTCGATTCCAGCAGCGCTTAAAAGTATGCTCGAATGGTTGTCCTATACCACACGTCCGCTGATGGACAAACCTGTGATGATTGTGGGTGCATCTCATGGATCATTAGGTTCCTCGAGAGCGCAAGCACATTTGAGACAAATTCTGAATGCTCCTGAACTAAAAGCACGGGTGATGTCTGGAACAGAATTTTTATTAGGTCAATCTTTGCAAGCCTTCGATGAAGATGGTCAGCTCATCTATCCAGAAAAAGTGAAGGAGCTGGAAGAGTCAATGGATGATTTTTTGTTATTCGTAGATATTACCAATCAGTTAATGGCGTCAAATCCGTATAAAACGAAGAAAGACCAAAAAGTCATTTGGGAACAAGCAGTGGAAGGGGTGGATAAAAAATGAAATTCGTGGGAATCGTAGGGACAAATGCAAAAGAATCATACAACCGTAAACTATTAAAATTTATGAAAAAACATTTTAGTGACAAGGCTGAAATTGACATTCTAGAACTAGATAAGGTTCCGCTGTTTAATGAGTCGAAGGATCAATCAGAAAGCCCAATTATCCAGTTGTTTAATACAAAAATTTTAGAGGCGGATGGCGTAATCATTGCCACACCTGAACACAATCACTCGATTCCGTCTTCGTTAAAAAGCATTCTGGAGTGGTTATCGTTCAACCTGCATCCATTTGATGGAAAACCAGTGATGATCGTCGGTGCCTCTTATGATGTGCAAGGGTCATCAAGAGCTCAATTGCATTTACGTCAGATCTTAGATGCGCCTGGGGTGAATGCATCAGTGATGCCTGGGTACGAATTCTTATTGGGATGTGCTCATCAAGCGTTTGATAAAGAAGGAAACCTCAAACAAGAGCGAACCATTGATTTCTTAGAAAGCTGTTTTTTACGGTTTATGAGATTTACAGAAGTCGCCAATCTACTGAATGTTCCCGAAGAAGTTGTCTTCGAACCGGGGGCATATACAGTCGCTGCCGTAGGTCATAATGGGGATCTTCCGATGGTAGTTTCACTATCGAATAACCGAATTGAAGCGATTGATATCGATACTTCAGGTGAGTCTGAAGGGATTGCGGATGTCGTATTTACAAGGATTCCTTCACAGATCATTGAAGGTCAGACGTTGAATGTAGATGTTCTTTCAGGGGCGTCTGTAACAAGTAACGGGGTCATTAATGGTGTTGCCAAAGCAGTGAAGGCAGCGGGTGCCAATCCAGATATTTTGAGAAAAAGAGCAAAAGCACCAAGTGCGACAGATACAAAAGACAGGGACTATGAAACGGATGTTGTCGTTGTTGGCGCAGGGGGTGCGGGGCTAGCCGCGGCAGCAAGTATTTTGCAAGAAGGAAAAAAAGTTATCGTGGTGGAGAAATTTCCATCTGTGGGAGGAAATACGGTACGGACAGGCGGACCAATGAACGCGGCCGATCCTGAATGGCAAAGTACCTTTGAAGCTATTTCTGGCGAAAGTCACACGTTAAAGGAAATCGTAGCGATCAAGGAAGAAACGATCGATCCTGAATATCTGGAGGATTTCCGTGCATTGAAGCATCAAATTACGCTCTATTTAGAAGAAACGACGAAGAAGACGGGCTATCTCTTTGACTCGACACTTCTTCATCGGATGCAAACCTATTTAGGTGGGAAACGAACAGATAAACTTGGAAACGGTATTTATGGGCAATATGATTTGTTAAAAATATTGACAGATAAAGCCTTAGAATCCGTAGAATGGCTAGAAGACATTGGTGTTGAGTTTGATAAAGAAGAGGTGACCATGCCTGTTGGCGCCTTGTGGCGAAGAGGACATAAACCACTAAAAAGCGAAGGGTTTGCATTCGTTTCCGCATTGCAAAAGTTCGTTGAATCCAATCAAGGAACGATCCTTACTGACACGGCAGTAAAAGAGCTTATTATTGAAAAGGGTCATGTGACAGGCATTATTGGAACTGGACTGAACGGGCAACAGACGACTATTCATGCCAAGGCCGTCATCCTTGCTTCAGGAGGTTTTGGTGCAAATACAAAAATGCTCAAGAAGTATAATACCTATTGGACACAAATCGACGATGACATTAAGACATCGAACTCACCAGCGATCACCGGCGACGGCATTCTATTAGGACAAAGTGCTGGAGCAGAACTCGTTGGAATGGGCTTCTCTCAAATGATGCCAGTCTCCGATCCTGAGACCGGCGCATTATTCAGTGGCCTGCAAGTACCGCCACAAAACTTTATCATGGTGAATCAAGAAGGAAAACGCTTCGTTAATGAATACGGGAGCAGAGATGCTTTGACACAGGCAGCGATCGACAACGGAGGTCTGTTCTACTTGATCGCAGATGAAGTGATCAAAGGAACAGCCTACAATACAACGCAAGAAAAAATTGACAAGCAAGTCGCTGAAGGAACATTATTTAAGGCAGATACGCTTGAAGGTTTAGCAGAACAGCTAGGGATAGATGCAGTCGCTTTTAGAGAAACGATCGAAAAATACAATCACTATGTAGAGGTTGGCCACGATCCCGAATTTGGAAAAGACGTGTTCGATTCCAAAGTTGAAGTAGCGCCATTCTATGCTACACCGAGAAAACCAGCTGTGCATCACACCATGGGAGGTCTGAAAATCGATACGGGCACACATGTATTAAATGGACAAGGACAAATCATCCCTGGATTATACGCAGCAGGTGAAGTCGCAGGAGGGATTCATGCAGGAAATCGTCTCGGTGGGAACTCTTTGACAGACATTTTTACATTTGGAAGAATTGCAGGGAAAACAGCTTTACAAGATACTCTAGTAAATGAATGATAAGTGAAATAAAAGTAAAAAGCCAGCCGCTAGCGTTCGCGTAAGTAGCTGACTTTTTTAGTTCTATCCTATAAATTTGTAAAGCGGATGGGAACTTATCGACCATCATTTCCTTCTTATACACGTGTTTTCAGTCTCAGATGGGATCAAATGCGATTATGGTGTCGATTCTCTTTGTTCATTGTTGAGTCATGATATGAAATCAATGAAGCCAAGCATTGCCCTTTATTTTTCAAACAGTTCAGCATATGCAGTATGAGGGCATCTTTTTATAAATGTTTCTTTCAGCTTCTTTTCTTTCTTTCTCAAAAATCCCGTTTTCTTTTCACCCCTCATACAACTTCGAAACGCGCGCTATTTTTTGTTTTAATTCCTGCCGAACATGGGGAGGATCGAGGCATTCACACGTTTCCCCGAAGCCTAAAAGCATCGTGTAGTAATAATCGTTTTCGATAAAGGGAAACTGGACGATGAAATGCTCTTCTCCATCGGATGAGCAGTCGTCATATTCGCAAAAATCAAGGATTCGTTCCATCAGTGATTGATGGACGCGCAAGGTGATCGTCGTTTGTATTTCTTTCAAATGATCCGAAAAGTCCAACATTGCTGGTTGATGTTCCCGTGGTTGAAACGTAGATTCTTTCAGCTTTAAATTGGACATCCTAGATAATTTGAACAGCCGAGAATCTTCGCGGACGCAGCAATACCCGTGAAGATACCAGTGGGTTCCTTTTAAGAGGATTTGATAGGGTTCGACGTGGCGTTCGGTGACTGTTCCGTTGCGGTTTGTATAGTCAAACGAAAGCTGTTTTCTTTCTAGTATAGCCAATTTCAGAGATTCCAGGTAGGGTTGCAAGTTCCTATAGCCGATCCATTGACTCAAATCGATCCGTATTTGATCTGCTTTAAAGTCTATCTCCTGCACTTTATCGTTTGGGATCAGACTTCTCATTTTTATGACGGCATTTACTAATTCCTCATTTTCGACAAGCGTCGTTAAGCTGGAGAGTCCGGTAAGAATGGTCGTGATCTCGTTGGATGAAAAGACATGTTTATCCAGTTTGTAGTTTTTCATGATCTCGATCCCGCCATTTACGCCGGGTGTTGAAACAACGGGAATCCCAGCCAGATTGATCACGTCTATATCACGATAAATCGTCCGCTTCGACACCTCGAACATCGACGCGAGCTCTTGTGCACTCACGCGTTCCTTCTCGAGAAGAATCATGATGATACTGACTAATCTGCTGATTTTCATTTCGATCCCTCCGCTGAATTTCTTTTTTGATTGTTGACGCATAGGTGTCAACAATAGGTACGTATAATACTAATAGAACAAGCAACTTATGACAATCAAATGGAGGAAAAACAATGAAGACAATTTATCTTTATGTACTCGATACGTTAGCAGACTGGGAGATCGGGCACCTCACTTCGGAAGTACAATCCAAACGCTTTTTCAAAAAAGACGCAGAAAAAGTAGCGATAAAAACAGTCAGTCACTCTAAAGCACCCATTCACACAATGGGAGGAATCACGATCGTTCCCGATGCGATCGTCAGTGACATCGTTGCCGCAAAAGAGAACCTGCTGCTCCTGTCCGGGGCAGATACATGGAATGATCCTCGCCACGACGGCATTCTCGACAAAGCAAAAGAATTTCTTTCACTAGGCGGAACCGTAGGCGCGATTTGCGGAGCGACAGCAGCACTTGCGAACAAAGGCATGCTGGATTCAACTCCTCATACAAGCAATGGCCCGGGCTTTCTTGAAATGGTCAGTTCAGAATATAAAGGTCAAGAGTTCTATGTAGATCGATCCTCCGTTTCAGCCAACAATCTGATTACCGCAGGATCAACGAATAGCCTGTCCTGGACAAAGGATATTATCGAAAGTCTGGACGTCTTCCAGCCAGATACATTAGAAGCCTGGTATAAGTATTTTGATACAGGAGATGCGAACCATTTCTATGAGCTGATGAATACTTTACCAGCAGCGATGAATTAGTCCTAACATTCACTCCGCGAGAACTACTCCCGAATACTAGAATAAAGCGCCACACCCAACAATTCTTTGTTGGGTGTTTTGTTTGTATGTTTTGAAAACCACTTGCTCTGCGAGTGGTTCCGGAGAGCTTCCAGCGTGGTATTAAAAAGACCTCCCAAAATTGATAAACTGATGTTGGTTTCCCGACCGCATCACAATCAAATTTAGGAGGACCCTTTATGAAAAAGGATACTGAAAGTTTAGCACATACAAAATGGAGATGTAAGTATCACATATTTTTTGGGTCAAAATATTAAAGATAAAGTATCCACAAAAAAAGTATTGAAAAAATCTTACGCGAATTATGTAGTAGTTCAAATAACATTATTTGAAGAAGGGGAAACTTTTTTCGGGAAGAAAAATGCTAAGAAGTAGATAGAAAGTTTTTTAGAAATACTTTTTAGGCAGCGACCGGCAACAGTAACTTTCACTCTAAGGGAAACCACACATCCCTTAGGCTTATTTTTTTGCATTTTTGCCTTAATTAAGAAGAAATTAAAAGAAAAATGGGATAAAGTTTGAATTTTCCGTGAAGGACTGTTACTATTTTTCTTGTAAACGCTTTAAATTAAGGAGATGATGGGTTGAAAAAATCGAAAATTTTTAGAAGTGCCATTACTTTGTTTACTATATTAGGGGTGACTCTGCCTTCCGGGGCGGTGGTGGCTGAGACGCTCACCAGTGAGACTGCGACGAGTCAGAGTGCGGTCAGCAGTTCTTCTGAGGAAAAGAGCAGTGAGGAGACATCTGCGACAACCTCTTCTTCTGCTGAGGCAACGACAACGAGCAGCGCACCAGTGACTGCCAAGGCGGCAAAGGCTGCTGATACGGTCCCAGTCCAGCTTTTAGGGATCAATGATTTTCATGGCGCACTGAGCACGACGGGCAGCTACTATGGGGCTGACGGGTCGAAGATCTCTGGCGCAGGAACCGCGGCGTTATTAGCAGGGTATTTCAGTCAAGCAGAGAACAATTTCCAAACGGCGCATAACAATGAAGGAAAAAGTCTGCGCGTCCAAGCAGGGGATATGGTCGGCGCCAGTCCGGCGAACTCTGGCTTGCTGCAGGATCAGCCGACGATGCGGATTTTGAACCAGATGAATTTCTCCGTAGGAACGTTGGGGAACCATGAGTTTGACGAAGGCTTAGGAGAGTTCAATCGTATCCTGACCGGGACGAAGCCTGATCCGGCCTCTGGTTTTTATGACATCGTCACACAGTACAACAATGACTACAGTCAGGACCAATTGAAGGGCGGCTTTGACCTCGTTATCGCGAACGTCAAAGAGAAGGATTCGGGAAAGATTCCTTTTGGCTGGACTCCTTATACGGTGAAAAATGTGGGGACAGAGGCTGAGCCGATCAATATTGGCTTCATAGGTGTCGTTACCACAGAAATCCCGAACCTTGTATTGGCGCAATACCACAAGGATTACACGTTTAGTGATCCCGCAGAGGAAATCGCTAAGTATTCTAAAGAGCTTGTAGGAAAAGGTGTCAAAGCCATCGTTGTCTTAGGCCATACCCCTTCTGTTCAAGGAGCGGGGGAAAGCGTCAGCGGTGAGACGGCGGACATCATGAACAAGGTCAATCAAGTCGATCCGGACAATAGCGTGGACGCATTTTTTGCGGGACACAACCATGTCTATACGAATGGCGTCGTAGGCGATACGCGAATCGTTCAGTCCACGTCTCAAGGGAAAGGCTATATCGACCTGCAAGGGGAAATCGATAAAACGACGAAGGATTTCGTGACGACACCGACGGCAACTGTCAGTCCAGTCATTCCGAATAACGGGGTGTCACCAGATACGGACGTTCAGGGAATCGTCGCGGATGCGGACAATCGGGTCAAAGCAGTAACGGAAGAAAAGATCGGTACGGCGGATAAGGCAGAAGACATCACGCGGACAGTCAACGAATTGGGCGAGTCGCCTGTAGGAAATCTCGTGACTGACGCGCAGGTCTACATGGCAAATAAGAAGGGCGAAAAGGTCGACTTTGCGATCACCAATAACGGCGGGATTCGCGATGATTTGAAGGTGAAATCAGATGCGGCCATTACTTGGGGCGCGGCACAAGCGGTCCAGCCTTTTGGGAACATCATGCAGATCGTCGAGATGACTGGTCAGCAGCTCAAAAATGTATTGAATCAGCAGACTTTCAATTATGATGAAGAAAAAGGACAGGCAAGCGGCTATTACCTTCAGTTATCTGGACTAAAATACACCGTAGAGAAAAATCCAGATTCCGCAGCGGCGAATCCATACGTCGTAAAGGAAATGAAGAAAGCAGATGGCACAGCGATCGATCCGAATGGCACCTACAAATTGATCATCAATGATTTCTTATATGGCGGCGGCGATGGCTTCTCTGAATTCACGAAAGCCAACCTTGTCGGAGCACTTGATCCTGACACAGAAACCTTCATTGGCTATATACAGGATCTAGAGGCCAACGGGAAGAAAGTTTCGGCAAGCGTCGAAGGGCGAAAGAGTCTCGCGACAACTGACCCCGCCAAGGAGGAAACAGAGAAGATCAACGCTGAAACGACGATCAACGCGTACCGTGAAGGCGACAAAGCCCTAACCGGAAAGACGATCCCGAATGGGAAAGTAACAGTCGCTCCAACAACCGCGCGTGCATTGGCGCAGGGTACGGCGGACAATGAAGGAAACTTCACGCTCGCTGTCGATCAGCTAGGCTTAAAAGAAGGACAAGAGGTAACGGTGACGATTGCTGGCGAACAGGGCGGAGAAGCCAGCTTCAAGGTCAAGGTTCTTCCGAAGGCAACGAATCCGCAAGAAGAAACCAAGCGAATTAAAAATGAAACAAAAGTGAATCCTTTTTATGAAGGCGACAAAGCTCTAACCGGGAAAACGATCCCGAATGGGAAAGTAACGGTCGCTCCAACAACCGCGCGTGCATTGGCGCAAGGCAAGGCAGACAATGAAGGAAACTTCACGCTCGCTGTCGATCAACTAGGCTTAAAAGAAGGACAAGAAGTAACGGTGACGATCGCTGGCGAACAAGGCGGAGAAGCCAGCTTCAAGGTCAAGGTCCTTCCGAAGGCAACGAATCCGCAAAAAGAAGAAACTAAGCGAATCAATAATGAAACAGAAGTGGATCCTTTTTATGAAGGCGAACAATACCTGACCGGGAGAACGGTCCCGAATGCGACTGTTGAAGCAGCGGTAAGAGAAGACGCAGCTACAGCGTCTGCACTTCTCCCTGTGGCAGTGCAGGCGGCAGAAGTTCCTCAAAAAGCAGATGCCAATGGCGGATTTAAGCTGGATGTACAGGGCTTGAATTTAAAAGAAGGCGATACAGTTCATCTTATTGTGACTGGAGAAGCTGGCGGCCGAGGTGATTTTACTGTAGAAGTGTTAGGCGATCAGGCCGCGAAAGAAACGGAACGTCTCAAAAAGGAAACCAAAATCGCCAATTTGTATGAAGGCGATACGCAGCTGACTGGGAAGACGATCCCTGAGGCGACGATCGATGTTTCCCTTGAGAAAAGCGACGCCTTTGCACTGGGCAAATCAGATGCGAAGGGCACAATTATTTTAGACATCAAGGCACTGGAATTGACGTTAGGTCAGAAGGTGACGATCACGATCACTGGACCGAATGGCGGGAAGTATGTCGTAGAAAAAACCGTACTGGCAAGACCTGTACCGGGCAATGGAAACGGCGGTACGACGCCTAGTGGCACGAGCTGGATCGACAATACAGTCGGAAAAGTCTATCCTCGCACCAACGAGGAGAAGCAGCCGATCGTAGCGTTGATAGGGATGCTGGTAGTCGGCGCGACCGGGCTGATCTACTTTAAACGAAAATAAACAACAAAAACCGAATTCAGCGATGAATTCGGTTTTTTTATGCTTTCTACTTTTTTTGGAAGAGTTATTGTGAAGTGTTTCTCTTTTCGCTATACTCTAAATGATAGCGTTTTAAAATTCTAGGGAGGTGGAAATGTTGTTTGTTAACCAGCGCTGAGTTTGAGTTACCCGTGGATTCAGAGTCTCTGAATCAATGAACAAGCAAAAATCCCTCCCTTTCCGTGAAACCTAAGTGTCACGTTTCTTTTATATGGAGTGGAGGAACCTGCAGAGTCGCAGGGTTCTTTTTTGTGCGTTCAAACACATAGAACAGCTTCAATAAAAAAGAAAAGGGGAATGACCATGAAAAAAGTAACAGTGATCGTCGCGATGTTGGCGGCAGTATTCGTATTAGGTGCTTGCGGCACGAAGAAAGAGGCGGCGACAGAAAAAGAAGAGAAGAAGGAGATCAAGATCGCCTGCAATCAGGTCTCGGAAAATTCGTTGAAGGCCGCGAAGAAATCCATGGAGGCAGAAGGCTACAAGCCGGAATTCGTGGTTTTTTCTAATAACATCGAAGCCCTGCAAGCGGTGCAGGATGGGAATGTTGATGCGTCCTTTGCTCAGCACGAACCTTTTGTTAAATCCTTCAATAAGCAAAAAGGCGGCGAGCTGGCAATGATGACGCCCCACGTGTATTACACGGGGATCGGTCTGTATTCGACGAAGCATGACAAGATCGACCAGCTGCCGGATGGCGCTCAGATCGCGATCATGAACGATGCGATGAATCGGGACAATTCGTTACTGATGATGCAGGATGCGGGCTTGATCAAATTGACAGATGAGAAGAAATCAGGCTTTACCGCGTTAGATATCGTAGAAAATCCGAAGAACTTCAACTTTGTCGAGATCGAGCAGGCACAAACGGTACGCAGCTTGGAGGATCTAGATGCGGCGACTTGTTTCTTTACCTTCATGTTTAATTCAGGGGAGAACTACAAGGATTATTTGATTCGCGATCAGCACGCGACAGATTTTCCGATCAGCTTGATCGTGAAAGACGAGAACAAGGACAAGGCGTGGGCGAAAGACATCAACAACGCCTTCCTGACGAAGGAAAGCAAAAAAGGCATCAACGACCACTTCAAGGGAGTGTTCACGTTCTATGACTAATTTTCAAGAGCTGGACCGACGCTTGAATTATTTGTTGGAGTTGAAACGCCAAGTGGTAGGGATCAGCTTTTTACGCACCAAAGAGGACTTTGATGCCCACGCAGCACCAGCGACGGACAAATTGGTGCCTTATTGCCGTTCTGTCCAGCAGGCCACAGAAGGTGTCAGCGTCAAGCTGACGATCGATAATTTTGGCTGTCCGGCATCGGCAGTGGCTTTGGGCTTGATCGAAAATGACGAATACAGCGCCAGCGGACAAAAGCATGCCAACATGGGTGTCTACAAGGATATAGAAGTGAGTAAAGCCATCGCAGACGACATGGTCTATTGCCGCGAGCCGTCTTACGGGATCGCAGTCGAGCCTATCCAAGCATGGACGCAGGCACCGGATGTTCTTCTGGTGATCACGACGCCCTTTAATGCGATGCGTCTTTTGCAGGGGAATGCGTATTTCAATGGGCAGGCGAAGCAGATGAAAATGACCGGGATGCAAGCGATCTGCCAAGAAGGAACATCGTATCCCTATGAAACAGGGCTGATCAATGTGTCTATGATGTGCTCGGGGACACGATATGTCGCTCGCTGGAAAGACGAGGAGCTTTGTGTCGGGATTCCTTATGCGCTTTTCGAGTCGATCATCGAGGGATTGGAAGAAACCTTGAATCCAATGGAATTACTGGAAAAGAAACGCAAGATCATCAAGAAGACCGCAGAAGACGGTGCGCCTGATTTTTATGAGGTTCGCAAACGGGATAATTATTTTAGAGGCGCGTATCAAGGCGTCAAACGGTAGGTGTGAAGGAAATGGAGATAGTCATCGATCAAGTCAATAAAAGCTACGGTGAACAAATGATTTTGGAAAATATTTCTCTAACGATCCCCTCTGGCTCCATTATGGGGATCTTAGGGATCAGCGGCGCAGGGAAGTCCACCCTGCTGCGCTGTATCAATGGACTGGAGCAGAGTCAGTCCGGCAGCATCCGAATCGGGACGCAGCAGCTGGAGAAGCTGTCTGAAAAGGAATTGCGGGACACGAAGAAAAAAATCGGGATGATCTTCCAAGGCAATTCTTTGATTGAACAAAAAACGATTTTTAAAAATGTCGCCTTGCCATTGGAGTGCAGCGGGTATGCCAAGGAAGCCATCAACGAACGGGTAGAAGAATTACTGGCAGAGGTGGGGATCGCGGACAAGGCACAGATGAAGCCGCGGCAGCTATCTGGCGGACAAAAGCAGCGTGCGGCGATCGCTCGCGCGCTGACCATGAACCCGGAAATTTTATTGTGCGATGAGGCCACCTCTGCGCTTGACCCGAATATCACGAATGGGATCTTGGACTTACTGCTGCGCTTGAACCAGAAGATGGGGCTGACGATCGTCGTAGTGACCCATCAAATGGAGGTCGTGAAAAAAATCTGTGATCGAGTCGCGATTTTGCAACAGGGCAAGATCGTAGAGGAGGACACTGTCCAACAGGTCTTTCTCAATCATTCCGCGGTTTTGCAGACGATCACGGGAGAGGAACAATCCAACTTTGGGACACTCAAAGCGGGGCATCTATTGGTAAAGATCGTGACACATCTAGAAGAAGATCTCTTGGCTCTGCTGCTTGATGCCGGGATCAAGACACCGCACTTATTGCAGGCAACGACGGAGCATTTTAAGACAGACAGCCTGACGACGTTAGTGCTTTCGATCTCTGAAGAAGATGCAGAAGTGGTCTGGCAGCTTGCGGAAAAGGGGCATTTTAGTTGTCAGGAGGTGGCGGCTCATGAGTAATTCGGTGTTGTTCACCCAAGTGCTGGTACCGAACTTGATCAGCACGCTGATCATGGTGCTGGTCTCTTCCTTGATCGCGACGATCATCGGCTTCGCTTTGGCAGTCGTCCTGGTCATCACGAATAAAAAGGGCTTGTCTCCCAATGGGACGATCTATCGGTTGTTGGATTTTGTCGTCAATATCATTCGGTCTTTTCCATTCATTATCTTGATGGTGGCACTGATGCCCATGACGCGTTCCATCGTAGGGACGACGATCGGCACCTCCGCGGCGATCGTGCCGCTGACTTTTGCTATGACGCCTTATGTGGCACGACTCTTCGAGAACAATCTGCTGGAGATCAATCCTTATACCTTGGACGCAGCGAAGTCCATCGGCGCGACCCACATGCAGATCATTTTCAAGGTCATGCTGGTGGAGGCTTTTCCTAGTATGATCTCCAGTCTGACCTTGGCGATCATTTCGGTATTGGGCTACACAGCGATGGCGGGAACTGTTGGTGCTGGTGGATTAGGCGCAGTGGCGATCACTTACGGGTATCAGAATTTCGACAATACGATCATGTACAGTACGGTGGTTCTGTTGATCGTCTTCGTCCAGCTCGTTCAATGGATCGGCAATCTTTGTTACAAAAAAGCGAAAAATTAAATCAAAGCAGAGCATCTTTGTGGGAACAGGGGCTCTGCTTTTTGTGTTTTCAAAAATCGTCTGTTTTCCCTACCGCAATCAGGTATAATGAAAGAACGATGTTTTTTAGGAGGCGCTATGGGGACAAAACATATGAAGCTGAATTTGCAATATATCAGTATGCAGATTCCTTATTGGATGGGTTTTTCGGTGTTGGGGACATTTACGTCCGTCTTTTTGCTGTCTCGTGATTTTACTAACGGGGAGATCGGGATGGTCTTGTCCTTGGCAAATTTACTGGCGGCACTGGTTCAACCATTTTTAGCATCTTTTGCGGATCGGATGACACGGGTCCGGTTGTCGCAGCTCGCAGCGGGAATGGCTGTTTTGCTGGTGCTTTTTTCGGGGATCTTACTTGTTCTGCCGAAGGTCTTTTTGGTCGTCGCCTTCATCTATGTCTTGATGTACGCGTGCCTGGTCTTGCTGCAGCCCATGACGATCGCGATCGGGACGTTCTTTATCAGCCGCGGCTACAGCTTAAATTTTGGGATCGCACGTGTTCTGGGTTCCTTGGCTTTTGCAGGAGCCGCTGCGGTAACGGGCGTGCTGATCGAACGATTTTCTCCGACGATCATTCTGTATTTATTGATTGGCATTTTTCTCGTCTTCGCTTTGATGGCGCTGTCCATCGATACGCGAAAGCATGGCGGCCAGTATTCCCCGTCACTTTTACAGGAGACGCATCATGAGGGACAGACGACAGAACCGATCGGACTGCTTGCCTTTGCGCAAGAATATAAGCGCTTTATGTTCTTGCTGGTGGGGGTCTCGCTGCTGTTTGTGTTCCATACGATCATCAACAGCTACATGTTCCAGATCATGCAGCCCTTAGGCGGGACCGCTGCAAACGCAGGAACGTCCTTATACGTGGCTGCCTTGAGTGAATTGCCGACGATGTTCTTCTTCTCATGGTTTTTGCGACGCTTTAAAATCCGTTCACTGATGCGGATCGCGGCGTTCTTTTTCTCCATTAAAGCACTGCTGATCCTCTTTGCCGGCACGATTTTTTTGATCAATGTCGCCCAAAGTTTGCAAATGGTCGGTTTTGCGATGCACACGATGGCGTCTGTCTATTATACGAATCAAATCATTCCGCAGAAGGATCTAATCAAAGGGCAAACCTTGATGGCGACCGCCAATACGAACGGCGGGATCATTGGCGCCTTTGTCGGCGGTCAGATGCTGAGCGTTCTCTCTGTGTCCGCGATGCTTCTGATAGGTACGATGATCTCGATCGCTGGTACGTTGATCGTTTGGGTCTCGGTGGAAAAATAACACAAACATTAAAAGAAACGTCTATTTCTATTAGAGGAATAGGCGTTTTGTTTCGTTTATTTTTTTAAATAGGATAGAGTGAAGTTTGTAATGATCGATTAGGATACCGCTTCTGCTTCAATCAAGAGCAGAAAAAAACAGGTAGTGTGCAGTTGCTTGCACGAACAAGGAGGTCGTTTATGAAACGTTATCGCTATTATCTGATCATTCTTCTGATTGCTGGACTCTTTATTGTTCCGCAATTATGGACGCAAAAAATGATTCTGGGTGCAGATGCCATTTTTCACTACAACCGTTTTTATGAAACGGCAGAGCAGCTCAGGACAGGAAACTTCAGCTATTTTATCTCGATCTTTGGCTTTCAACAATCTGGTCGGATCGTGAATGCCGTGTATGGGCCATTATTTTCTTATTTACAAGGCTTGCTGGTTTGGCTGGCTGGAAGCTGGTTTCGTTACCAAGTGCTGTCGAATTTTTTGGTGTATGCATTGGCCGGGTGTTCGCTGTTCAAATTGTTGACCTATGACAAAATCAAGGAAAGCACAGCATTGTTTACGGCAGTTATTTTTATGACCACCTACAGTATGAATTACTGGATACTGAATCAAGGATTTACTAGTTGGGGGACGTGCTTACTTCCCTTGTGTCTGATTCCGCTGGTGGATCTGAAGAATCGGCATTTTCCGATTGTAAAGGTTGCATTGAGCATGGCGTTGATGACGCAGATCCATATGCTGACAGCAGTGATGCTGGGCTTGATCTACGCGCCCTTTTTTATTGCCTATGCGCGCGATCGCTGGGGGACCGCACTGGTCGAACTCGTAAAATCGATTCTTTTATACGGATGTCTCTCCATCAATGTTTGGATCAGCTTGTTCCTGATTAACACGGGGGATCAGTTGAAGATGCCTTTTGTGAATGCGCAAATGAGCCAAAAGGCCATTGATCTAGGCGGCGCCTATTGGCTGCAATACCCGAGAATCCTACGGTTGATATTGATCGTCGGTTTTCTTTGCTGCTTGGTTTATTGGCATGATGTTCAACGGTTTACGAAGCAGTTGCTGATATACAGCGGGATCTTTTTCTTGCTTTCGACAAGTATTCTTCCGTGGAATTGGCTAGTTTCCCATCATGTACCTTTCGTGACCTTGATCCAATTTCCTTTCCGCTTTTTTGCACCGTTCACGGTGTTGTTCCTGTTCTTCTTTGCGGCTATGATCAATGATCTGACAGGGAAAAAATGGCTTTGGGGTCTGATGCTCCTATTCAGTGTGATCAGCATCGGTCAGAATTTGCAGACCGTGACTCAGGAGTTGGACAAATGGGATCAGCAGACATTTTCCAGTAAGCATACCTTCGTCCGTGTTTCGGAAAAGGAAGCAAGAGAGAGCTTTTATGACGAGGATATGGGAAAAGCGCTGCGAGCGGTTGAAAAATCCAGTCCTGATTATTTGCCGATTTATCACAATGACAAGAAGAATAAGTATGTCAGCTATGAAAAACAACTTCTCGGTCAGCCAAAAACCTTCACGAAAACGGTCGACAATAATCAGTTGGTGCTCTCGTGGCAAGCGGCGTCTTCCGGGACCGTCCAATTACCGGTGACCATCTACCGAAACACGAAAATCTTCGCAGATGATCGAGAAATCACACCGACCGAGCTATCGAATATCGGGGTGCCGACGATCGAACAGCAAGCAGGGGAAAATACCGTTCGCCTGGGTTACGAACCGCCAAAATACGTAGCGATCGTTTTTGCACTCTGCGCATTGAGCTGGTTGGCTACTATTGTATGGTGCGGGTATCGTTTTTTTACTAGACAGGTTAACTTTGGCAATCTGAAGGACAATCAGGTAAAATACACATACGAAACAAGAGGAGCGGATCACCATGACAAATTACAATAACGAAAAAGACCGTCGTTTACGCGGTTCAATGGCACCAAAAACGGAGGAAGATGTTGCCTTAGCAGGAACAAATTCCAGTGAAACACAAGACAAGCCAGAAGCGTTGGCCGGCAGTAATTCGGGCGAACCGAAGGAAATTGCCCGCTCTGGTTCAAACGCGGTGGAAGAAGAAGAGCCCCACGAGTCTTTCAAAGACGAGGCGAAAAAGATCCTGAAAGAGATCGAAGAAAAAATCGATCCCAAGAAATAGAGAAAGAACGATCCATGGATAACTATTTAGAGATTTATGCGCACTGGTATCCGCGAAGCTACGGCTTGAAGGACTACCCGACAGAATGTCACGTAACCTATTCTGGCGCGGAACGGAAGGAACGATTTGAAAAGCTGACAGAAGCTCAGCAAGCGTTCATCCATCAACAAAGAAAATATGAAGTACGTTCGCTGTTTTTGCAAAAGCATTATTTGCAGACCTCCGACTGGGAATTTGTCGCACTGAATATTGATGACGAATACGAGCGCGGTGTTCATAGTCAATTGACGTGCGCCTGCGGACGTCCGTTGAAATACCAATTCGTGATCGAATCGAAGATCAAGCAGCAGGAGATTCGCTTAGGGATTCAACATTTCAAGGATCATCTGGGCATCTCCCAGCAGGTCGCGGAGGAAATCAAAAAGGGCGTGGCTCATGTAGATTTGGCATTGGATGAATTGCTGTGGCTGACGGAGAAGGGCATCCTTTTTCCCGAGGACCTCTGGCAACGCTATGTGTTTGCCTATTACCGGAACAATACCTTACGACGGCCCCTTTCTCTGAATCAAAAGCTGGCGGCTCGGGTCGTTCGTTTCCGTGATGCAAAGATGCCGTTGTTTATCGGGGATTACCTCAGTGTCGTGACGGAGATCAACCAAGTGGATCGCGAAGCCTTTGATCGGCAGGAGAAGAATTTCTTAGCAGATAAAACAGTGTTTGAATCGTATTTAGAGGATTTTCAGCAAGACATCCAAGCCCCTGTCTATCTGGAACGGAAATTTTGGGGACGGAAGCTGATGGACTTCATTCGTCTGGAACGTTATGGGACGGAAACCTATCCAGAAGCGAAGGAGCGGTATTTCGATGATCTGCTTTCTTTCTTACTTGTGCTGAAGGACCCTAAAAAAGCGGAACGGAGCATTCGCAGTTTTGTGCTTTTCCATGAGAAAAAATATGGCAATGCTGAGCTGACAGCTTTTCTGATTGAAAAGTATCAGCAGTATCACTTTTCCCAAAATTTCTTCTTAGCGATCCCGAAGGTTTATCGTGCCGGAATTCGCAAGGCGATCCAACGAAAGCAAAAGAATTAAAAAGAAGTTCCAAGCCAAATTTGAGCTTGGAACTTCTTTTTAGTTGAGCTTATAGCGCAGCACTGTTTTTTGTTTTTCAGGCGCGACTTTTCGCGGATCGGAAAGGTAGATTTCCCGATGGATGTAGTTTCCCATCGTGCAGGTTTTTTGCAGCTCGTTTTCCTCCATGAAGGCGTGCATTTTGGCAAAGGTCGCTGGCTCGTCATCGTAGGAACCGAGGTGGATCGTCTGTACCACACGTCCTTCTTCGTATCCGATGAAGGCGGCTTCTTTGATAAAAGGATTTTGTTTCTTTTTGAAGGTTGGTTCAACGATCGCCAGAAAATCTTCCTTGGAGATGCGATCAGGTTGGCGGATCATGATCTGGTAGATCAATTCATCTTTAATGATCGGTCCGTCGCCAGGGGCTGTTTCAGAAGTCCAGACTCCCTCTAGCGGATAAACGGTGTATTCAAAAGGTTCACCGATCTCGCCTTTTTTTACTTTCATCCGCAAGGCGTAAGAGAGGGCATAGAGCGCGCCGATTTGTTCTGCAAATAACGCGCTGTTGGGGTCGCCATGACCGGATAAGCAGATAAAGTTATACGCTGGGATCGTCTGGACCTCGATTTTTTTCGGTAGATACATTTGCTTTTCAGCTTTTCGCCATTCATGCTTCATTGTTTTGCTCCTCCAGTAACTGTTCTAAAACAACCATCACGCCAGAATCGTTATTTGACGGTGCGCGGTGCTTAGCAGTCTCGATCACTGTGGGGCTGCTCGCTGCCATCGCATAGCTGTTGGGTGTTAACCCGAGCATTTCCAGATCGTTGTTCGCATCACCAAAAGCAGCCAGATGCTCCGGAGAGACATGCCAACGGTCCAAAAGCCATTGGATCGCGGCGCCTTTGTTCATTCCTGGGATAATGATATCCACACTGCCGTGACCGCTGGCGACGGCTTTGATCTCGTCCTTAAAGACGTCATTCATCTCAGTGACGAAGGCGGCGACTCTGTCTATAGGCAGGTCTAAAGCGAATTTTACAAAACGGTCCTCAGAAGGCAGCTCATCAAAGGAATTCAGTTCCTTTAGACGGTGATAATAGACGCGAGAAAAGTCGCGAATCGCTTGCGGGGTCTCTTTCAAAATATACGCCGAATCAATCCCGCAGACGATCACGTCAAGGTCCAGCTCATGAGCAGCTATAAAGGCCAGTATTCGTTCGACTCGTTCGGGTGAAAAGCTTTTGCTGCGAAGCAAGCGTCCCTGCTCAAAAATCAACGCCCCATTTTCCGACACGAACGTGAGCTGGTCTTCATGTTCTGGGAAGAAGGACTTCAGTTGATAATATTGATTCCCGCTAGCGACGATGAAATGAATCTGGTGCTCTTGGAACCGCTTAAATAAGTTGGCGAAGCGTTCGTTATCATAGGTATTATCTGACCTTAAAAAAGTTCCGTCCATATCAACGGCAATTGCTTGGATCATTGTATTCCTCCTTATTCGTAGTTGCTGATAAAACCAGTGTACGTGATTTGAATAAATAACGCAAAAAACAATCAATAGACTGTGTAATCTTTGGATTTTATGGGATAATATAGGGTGCACGTACCACATTAGTAGGAGTTGAGATGGGATGTTTGATTCGCAAAAAGTGAAAGATCTAAATGAATTGGAGTTGATCGTTTATACCTTTATCGTGGAAAATATGGAACGCATAGGGCGTCTGACGATCCGTGACCTTTCTGACAGCTGCCATGTCTCTACGTCAACAATTTTACGATGTCTAAATAAGCTCGGATATTCGGGCTATACAGAGTTCAAGTATGCACTAAAGGAAAATCTTTCACGAAAGGGCCAATCTTTTGAAGCCTTTTACGATGCGACGGTCCATGTCGACGCGTTTCTAAAAAAAGTCAACAATGAAGGGTATCACACGGTGATCGATTCTGCGATCGACTTGATCGTCGGCAGTAAACATCTTGTTTTTACAGGAATTGGGACAAGCGGGACGCTGGGAACCTACGGCGCACGCTATTTTTCAAACCTGCAATTCAATGCTTATGCCATTACCGATCCCTTTATCCCTGTGCCGACACGTGGCTTGGATACGACGCTTGTCGTGGTGCTTTCTGTTTCTGGAAAAACGACGGAGATCATCAAGCAGATCGAGGATTTCAGACGGTATGGTGCCAAAATTTTGAGCATCACCAACGATCAGCATTCCATTATTGCTCAGATGGCCGATTTTAATATTTCTTATTATATGCCGGAGGTTTCGGGTCCTGATCCGAACGATGAGGCCATCAATTTGACCACACAGGTCCCCGTCATCGCTTTGCTGGAGATATTGGCCCATCAATCGTATCAACGAGACAATCACTAAAAAGCCAACCGATTTTTTTAAAAGTAGCAGCCGGGCTGTCCAAAACAGTCGGGCTGTTTTTTTTATTGGAACATGTTTCTGACGATTCCAGAAGTATTCCAATCGCAGAAAGCATCGCTTATGATAATACTGTAAACGGATACAAAAAATGCGAATGGCCATCGCTGCAAAAAAATTATTTTATTTAAGGAGAATTATTTATGAATAACTTTATCAACGAGAAATTATTACCCCCGATTCTAAAATTTGTAAATACAAAAGCAATCACGGCGTTGCGTAACGGGATGCTGTACACGATGCCCTTTACGATCGTCGGTTCCGTCTTCTTACTTTTAGCGAATTTCCCGATTCCCGCAGTTTCAGAGTGGGTAGCCAGCAGCGGTTTAGATGTTTATTTTAACGAAGCATTCGGAGCATCCTTTGCAATTATGTCGATTTTTGCTGTCATGGGTATCGCGAACTCTTATGTAAAAGAAGAAGGCTTTGAAGGCTTGCCCGCTGGGATGATCGCGCTAGTGGTCTTCTTGTTGACACAGCATTCAACTGCAACAAATGCAGAAACAAACGCAGTCGTATCGAACGTCATCGACAAGACATGGACAGGCGGTCAAGGAATGATCAGTGCGATCCTTGTTGGTCTATTCGTCGGTTGGGCGTATTCTTGGTTCTTGAAACGCGACATTCGGATCAAATTACCAGAACAAGTACCTGCAAACGTGGCCAACTCATTTACCGCATTGATTCCAGCAGCGGTGATCACCACCTTCTCATTGATCGTCTATGTGATTTTTGACAAAGTCTTCAATACAACAGTTGTAGAAGCTATTTATAAAGTGATCCAAACACCGATGCAAGGGGTGACCGATACCTTTGGCGGTGCGATGATGCTCGGTTTCTTAGTACCATTCTTGTGGTTCTTCGGCGTTCACGGATCAACCTTGGTCGGCGGGATCATGGGTCCGATCTTACAAGCGAACTCATTAGAAAACACAGCGATTTTAAATTCAGGAAAAGAATTGACCGTTGCCAATGGCGGACACATCGTGACACAACAATTTTTGGACCAATTCATGACTGTTACTGGTGCAGGGATGACGATCGGGATCGTGATGTTCATGGTCATGTTCGCTCGCTCCGCGCAGTTTAAACAATTAGGGCGTTTGGCCTTGCTGCCCGCATTCTTTAATATCAACGAACCGATTTTATTTGCGACACCGATCGTAATGAATCCAATCATGGCTTTGCCATTTATTTTGACACCGATGATTTCAGGAGTCATCACATACTTCTCCTTGTATTCAGGTCTCGTGCCATTATTTACAGCGGTACAAGTACCATGGACAACACCGCCGATCATTTCTGGTTTCTTAGTTGGTGGATGGAGAACCGCATTGTTGCAGGCAGTCGTATTAGTGTTAGGCTTCTTTATCTACCTGCCATTTGTTCGTAAAGTGGATTCATTGAACTACCTGCAAGAAAAAGGTGAAAGCATGGAACAAATCGAGAAGGAATTGGAAAACGGAGAAAAAACCGCAGACGGACAAGCAACGGTTTAAACAAAAGAGGATTGAAGAGGTAGGCTTATGAGTATTTTTAAAGAGAACTTTTTATGGGGCGGCGCAGTTGCCGCCCATCAATTAGAAGGCGGATGGCAAGATGGCGGAAAGGGCGTCAGTGTAGCTGATGTGATGACCGTCGGTGCCCATGGCGTTCCGCGCCGCATTACAAACGGAGTGCTAGAAGGAGAAAATTACCCCAATCATGAGGCCATTGATTTTTACGGCCGTTATAAAGAAGACGTAAAATTATTTGCTGAGCTGGGCTTGAAATGTTTTCGTACATCCATCGCTTGGACGCGTATCTTCCCCAAGGGTGACGAAGCAGAGCCGAACGAAGCAGGGCTGCAGTTTTACGATGACCTCTTCGATGAATGTCTAAAATATGGGATCGAACCCGTGATCACCTTGTCGCATTTTGAGATGCCTTATCATTTAGTGACCGAATATGGCGGTTGGAAAAATCGGAAAATGATCGACTTCTTCGCCCGTTTTTCAGAAGTCTGCTTCACTCGCTATAAAGACAAAGTGACGTACTGGATGACCTTCAATGAGATCAATAACCAAACGAACTACTACGAAGATTTTGCCCCATTCACGAATTCCGGTCTAAAATTTGACGCGGAAGATGATCGGGAAAAAATCATGTACCAAGCGGCACATTATGAGCTGGTGGCAAGTGCCAAAGCGATCGAGATCGGACACCAGATCAATCCAAACTTTGAGATCGGCTGTATGATCGCCATGGTACCGATCTATCCCTATTCGTGCAGTCCATCAGATATGATGGCGGCGACAGTGGCGATGCAGCGTCGGTACTGGTTCACAGATGTTCATTGCAAAGGGCGCTATCCGAGTTATATGAAGGCGTACTTTGATCGAAAACAATTCGACTTAGATATTACGACAGAAGATGAAGTGCAATTGACGAAAGGGACTGTTGATTACATCGGGTTCAGCTACTATATGTCTTTTGCTGTGAAGGATCATGACAAAGGACCTGCGTACGATTATGACGAAGCGCATGATTTAGTAGAAAATCCTTACGTCAAAGCATCAGAATGGGGCTGGCAAATCGATCCTACAGGGCTGCGATATGCCATGAATTGGTTCAATGATCGGTACGAGCTGCCGCTATTCATCGTTGAGAACGGCTTCGGGGCAGTAGATGAGATCGGTGACGACGGTGAGATCCACGACGAGTATCGAATCGATTATTTACGGGAGCACATTGAAGCCATGCAAGAAGCAGTCATCTATGACGGCATCGATTTGATGGGGTATACACCGTGGGGCTTTATTGATTTGGTATCTGCCGGGACGGGTGAAATGAAAAAACGGTACGGCTTCATTTATGTCGATAAAAACAATGAGGGTCAAGGGACATTGGAACGTAGTAAAAAGGATTCGTTTTATTGGTTCCAAAACGTGATCGCCAGCAATGGCGAAAAGCTTTAGGAGGAATAAGGATGAGTGAAAAAACGATTATGTTGATCTGCAACGCTGGAATGAGTACCAGCATGTTAGTGACGAAGATGCAAAAAGCCGCAGAAACGCAAGGACTGGACGTAGATATTTTTGCGATCGCTGCCGCAGAGGCGACAAATAAGCTGGAACAAAGAAAAATCGACACCGTCTTATTGGGGCCGCAAGTCCGCTTCATGCAAAAGCAATTTGAAGAAAAGCTGACACCTCTGGGGATTCCGGTAGAGGTCATCAATATGACTGATTATGGAATGATGAATGGTGAAAAGGTACTGAATCAAGCGGTCAGTATGATCAACAGCTAGATCCTGCAATAAAAAATGAAGGGGGTACCCTATGGAACAAGAAAATTTAGAAGCAGTCATGGGATTGATCATTCATGGCGGCAATGCCAAAAGCAATGCGATGGAAGCCATCCAAGAAGCAAAGGATGGGGATTTCCAATTAGCCGATGAAAAAATCAAACAAGCAGAGGAATCACTTGTCGAAGCGCATCACTCACAAACAGGATTGTTAACAAAAGAAGCGCAAGGCGAACACCTCGACCTGAACCTCCTGACTGTCCACAGTCAAGACCATCTGATGACCTCCATTGCCTTTACCGACCTGGCAAAAGAAATCATCGATGTCTACAGAAAAATAAGTGCATAAAAAATCCCACACCCTGATTCCCTAAATCAAGGTGTGGGATTTTTGCGAGTTCCACTTTGCGAGTTCCACTTCGCGTTTTACGCGATTAGTGGAATCGTATGCGCAAGAAAATAACTCTCATTTTCCGATCTTTAGGAAAATGAATACATTACAAAGAGTTAGCTGCGAGTTCCACTTCGCGTTTTGCGCGATTAGTGGAATCGTATGCGCAGGAAAATAACTCTCATTTTCCGATCTTTAGGAAAATGAATACATTACAAAGAGTTAGCTGCGAGTTCTCCTTCGCGTTTTACGTGATTAGTGGAATCGTATGCGCAAGAAAATGAATACATTACAAAGAGTTAGCTACGAGTTCTCCTTCGCCGTTTTACGCGATTAGTAAAAACGTATGCGCAGGAAAACAAGCAGACATTCGTGGTTTACATTTGACGAATAAAGGCAATTTTCTCTTGGATAGATGCTATCTCAGTGTCGATAGCAGTCAGAAAATCCATGATCTCTTGCTTTTCTTCTTTTGAGTGGATGTTTTTGACATTGATCTTTTCAAAGTTTTCTTGGATCGTTTTTAAATTGATCAAACTTCCCGTCACATGCATCTTCTTATTGATATTTTCAATTGTGTCCAAAACCCAACTTCCTTCCCCGAGCGGTCTCACTTTCTCATCTTCAGTCCCCCGACTAGATGCTTTTACGGTTTGATATAGGCATAGCCCTTTGCTTGCAGTTCGATCAAATCCAATACACCTGCAGGAACGACGACGACATTGTCTGGTAGCTGTTCCTTCGTGATCTTATTGGCACGCATTGCGTTGTTGCAGGCATGGAAGGTCACGCCTTCCGTGGCGATAAATGCTTGATTTTCCGGTGAGAGATACCCGTTGATTGCTTTTCCATTTACTAAAACAATGATAGCGATTTTATAGGGTTCTTTCAATAAGTTTTTAACATTGCTGGCTGTTTCAGCCCATTTTTCTAAGTCATCAATATGGAATACGACGTTCATTTTTACACCTTATTTCTTAATAATCATGTTGATTGCTTGCTCTAATTTTTGTGCCTGTTCTTCAGGGTTATTGTCAGGATTTTCAAAACAGTTCTTTAGATTTTCGGCTACGATCATCCCCATCACGCGATCAATGCTTGAGCGTACCGCGCTCAATTGAGTGATGATATCCATACATTCCTTCTCATCATCGATCATTTTCTGCACTCCGCGAATCTGCCCTTCCGTTCGTTTTAAACGGTTGAGAATCTTTTTGTCTTCAATCTCCACGCACGTTCACTTCCCTTATTTCTCTAGTTAAGAAGAATATACCTACTCAGGGTATATTTCGTCAAGTAGATTGTTTTTTAACCCACTTGTATGGAAACAGAGTAGTTGACAGGAAAGCTTTCTTTGTGGTAAAAATACCCTGCTAGGTATTTTTGATAAAGAGAAAGGAGGCTGTAAAATGTTTCAGCTATTTAAACGAATCCCGACCATTTCAACGCAGGAGCTGGCTGAAAGAATGGATCAATCCCTCTCTTTGCTTGATGTTCGTACAGCAGAGGAATACCGTAGAGGGCATATTGCAAAGGCGAAAAATTATCCATTGAATAAGATCGATCGTTACCAGGGGAAAGAAAAGGAAGTGTATGTCATTTGCCAATCTGGCATGCGCAGCAAGCAAGCAGCCAAGGTGTTACTGAAAAAAGGGTATAACGTAACGAATGTTCAAGGCGGAATGAATCGTTGGCAAGGTGCCACTAGAGGAGGAAAATAGAATGAAAATTATCATTGTAGGTGGCGTGGCAGGCGGTATGTCCGCGGCAACGCGTCTGCGTCGCTTAATGGAGGATGCGGAGATCCTCGTTCTGGAAAAGGGGCCGTTTGTCTCGTTTGCCAATTGTGGATTGCCTTATTATGTTTCTGGTGAAATCGCTGATCGAGAAGCGTTATTGGTCCAGACACCGGAATCCTTAAGTGCCCGCTTCAACCTAGATGTTCGTCCGTTTCATGAAGTCACAGCTATTTCTCCCGAAAAGAAGACCGTAACGATCAAAAATGAGCAAGGTACTTTTGAAGAGACCTATGACAAGCTGATCCTATCCCCAGGAGCAAAACCGTTGATCCCAGAAATGGCAGGAGTAGCGGAAGCAACCAATGTGTATAGTTTGCGCAATGTGCCTGACTTAGACCAAATCATGGCCGCTTTAGCGAAGAAGCCGGCGACAGCTACAGTGATCGGAGCTGGATTTATTGGGCTGGAAATGGCAGAAAATTTGAGTTCACGGGGTATAAAGGTGACGGTGGTTGAAAAAGCCCCCCATGTTTTACCACCATTAGACGAAGAAATGGCCGCCTTTGTCCAGAACGAACTGATTCGTAACGACGTTCGCTTCATCACTGGAGAATCGGCGCAATCTTTCACTGAACAGGGACAAAAAATAGTTTTAACAAACGGAGAAGTGTTACAGTCAGATATGACGATTCTTTCAGTAGGTGTACGCCCTGAAAGCAGTCTAGCCAAAGACGCGGGCATAAAAATCGGTTTAGGTGGCGGCATCATGGTAGATGAAACCTATCAAACCAGTGTATCGGATATTTACGCAGTCGGTGACGCCATCGTAGTGAAGCAGCAGATCAGCGAAGAGGATGCACTGATCGCGCTAGCTTCTCCAGCAAATCGTCAAGGCCGGCAAGTGGCGGATGTTATTGCCTGCTTGAAGCGAAGCAACCGCGGGAGTATCGGTACAGCAATCGTGCGTGTGTTTGACCTTGCGGCAGCCTCAACCGGTCTGAGTGAACGAACCGTTAAACAGTCGGGATTAGACTATCAAGTGGTCCATGTTTCTGGAAAGGATCATGCGAGTTATTACCCAGGTGCCAGCGAGTTAACCTTAAAACTGGTGTTTGAACCAAAAACGGGGAAACTATATGGCGCACAAGGAGTCGGCGGGAAAGGCATCGACAAGCGTATCGACATTTTAGCTACAGCTATTAAAGGTGGATTGACGATTTTCGATTTGCCGGAATTAGAATTCACCTATGCCCCGCCGTTTGGTTCTGCGAAAGATCCTGTAAACATGTTAGGGTACGCGGCAATCAACCTGTCTGAAGGCATCAGTGATTCGATCCAATGGTCTCAATTGAAGGAAGCGCAGGAAAAGGGCTATCAGCTATTAGATGTTCGAAATCCTGAAGAATTAGCCAATGGCCGCTTTCCCGATGCGCTTTCGATTCCTTTGAATCAATTAAGAGACAGAGTTTCTGAATTAGATCCAACCAAGGCGTACATCGTCAGCTGCCACAGCGGGCTGCGAAGCTATGTGGCTGAACGCTTGCTCAAGCAAAAAGGATTCAAAGTAAAAAATTTGGATGGCGCGTTTGCGCTGTATAAAACGGTAAGACCGGAGGAATTACTTTATGACTAGTTCAATCGCAATGAAGGATTTTTACCCACTCGCACAACAAGAAGAAATCGCGATCCTTGATGTTCGTGAGTCGTATGAATATGAAATGGGGCACGTCCCCAAAGCAAAAAACGTTCCATTAAGTCAGCTAGCGAATGCAATGAAAACACTTGATCCAGAAAAAAAGTATTACCTCATTTGCCAATCAGGAGCGCGCTCAGAAAACGCGTGCGGCCTGTTAAGCAATCAGGGCTACAACGTGACAAATGTTTTAGGCGGCACTTCAGCCTGGCCAGATGAATTGACACGATGAGTTCAGTTTTTAAAATTTAGCACTAGAGGACACCAGTTACTTCGAGTAACTGGTGTTTTTATTTTGATTCGTTTGCTTTTATTTAAAAAAATTAGTTCTACAGATTGACAAAATGAAAGTAAATGATAATATAAGAGTGTAAATAAAAACAAAAAGGAGTAAACAAATGATTGGATTAAAGAAATTAGCAAATATGGTGGATCACACATTATTAAAAGCGGATGCAACTAAAGAAGGGTTTGAGAGATTGTGTAGAGAAGCGGATGAATATGGGTTCAAAATGGTAGCGATCAACTCTTATCCAGTTGCGATGTGTCGGGATTTTTTGAAGGATAGTGACGTTCATGTAGGGGCGGCGATCGGATTTCCATTAGGGCAAACGACGATTGAAACGAAAGTATTTGAGGTGCAGGATGCCATTAAAAATGGGGCAGACGAAATTGATTACGTGATCAATATCGGCAAATTAAAGGAAGGTGATAATGCGTATATTCGTGAAGAAATGAAAGCAATCGTAAATGCTTCCCGTGAAGGCAAGATCCTTAGCAAAGTCATTCTAGAAACATGCTATTTAACAAATGAAGAAAAAATCACTGTTTGTGAAATCGCTAAGGAAATCAAACCTGATTTTGTAAAAACATCCACAGGATTCGGTACAAACGGCGCTACAGTGGAAGATGTCGCACTCATGAAAAAGGTTGTTGGAGATGAGGTAAAGGTAAAGGCTGCTGGAGGGATTCGTGATTTAGACACCGCGCTAAAAATGGTAGAAGCTGGGGCAGAACGATTAGGAACAAGTTCGGGTATCAAAATTGTGGAAGAGTATAAACAATCGATAAAGGAGTAAATAAATGACAGAAATTCGCGATGTATTGAAAGCAGCATTCATAAATTTTGATTTAAAAGCGATTGAAAAACAGGCAGCGATCATTGAACTTGCGAGCGCGTTCGTTTCAGAAGGTGTTGTTGAAAATGAGAACGTTTACTTGGATGCTGTAATGAAGAGAGAAGAAGAAAGTACCACCGGGATCGGCTTTGGGGTGGCGATCCCTCACGGAAAGAGTGCTGCTGTAACCGTTCCAGCGCTGGCATTTGGACGGAGTCATGAAGGGATTCAGTACGATTCGATGGATGGCAAGCCAGTCCATCTGATGTTCTTGATCGCCGTACCTGAAACGTCAAATGACGATCACCTGAGAATTTTAAGCAAACTCTCCCGTAAACTAATGCATGAGGATGTCCGTCAAAAGCTGATGACTGCCACAAATGTAGAAGAAATCTATCAGATTTTTGAATAGGAAAGGGTGGAAAAAATGAAAATTGTTGGGATAACATCGTGCTCGACCGGGATCGCGCACACCTATATGGCAGCAGAAAATTTAGAGATCGCGGCTAAGAAAAGAGCTATTGAGATTAAGGTGGAGACGCAGGGATCGATCGGAGCAGAAAATGTTTTGACCGCACAAGAAATTGCAGAGGCAGATGCTGTGATCATTGCGGCCAGTACATCAGTTAACAAGGATCGCTTCAATGGGAAGCGTTTGTTGGAAGTCGACGTGACAGAAGCCATTGATCATCCAGATGATCTTTTCGATCGTGCGCCTAATGCGGCGATTTATTCGACCTCAGCCGAAGTGAAGTCAGAAGCAAAATCAGAAAAAAGCGGGATTTATAGTCACCTGATGACAGGCGTTTCCTATATGATTCCTTTTGTTGTCGCAGGGGGGATCTGTATCGCATTAGCTTTTGCCTTCGGTGGGATCAATGCTGAAGGAGATCTGGCTGCAGCGATCAATGAGCTTGGCGGTATCGCTATGGGATTGATGTGGCCCATCTTGGGCGGATACGTTGCTTTTTCGATCGCGGATCGACCAGGACTTGTACCAGGGATGGTCGCTGGGATGATCGCCTCTTCCATGAATGCGGGTTTTTTAGGCGCATTATTAGGCGGGTTCCTAGCAGGTTATACCGTATTTGGATTGAAGAAAGTTTTAAAATTACCACCTGCTTTTTCAGGATTATTGCCTGTATTGATCCTTCCAGTCGTATCGGTATTAGTTGTTGGTCTGGTAATGAAATTTATTGTAGGTATTCCGATCACGGCTTTAAATGAAGGAATCACGAATTGGTTGAACAGTTTATCAGGAATGAATTCTGTCTTATTAGGACTTCTTTTAGGTGGGATGATGGCCATCGATCTAGCGGGACCGATTGGGAAAGCCGCATACTTTTTCGGTGTCGCCTCGCTGACGAATTTAGGCGTGGGAGAAACGAGTATGGTGATGGCAGCAGTGATGGTCTCTGGAATGGTTCCACCGTTAGCAATGGCGTTATCTTCAACCGTTTTAGGTAAAAATTTATATAGCAAAGAAGAACGTGAAGCAGGAAAATCTGCTTGGGTCTTGGGATTGTCATTTATTTCTGAAGGCGCGATTCCTTTTGCAGCGGCAGATCCGATCCGTGTATTGGCTTCTGTGACAGTCGGTTCAGCAATTACCGGTGCTCTGTCAATGATCTTTAAGTGCGGGATCGCGGTTCCTCATGGCGGATTTTTCGTTTTCTTGATCCCAGGAGCAGTGGAAAATGTCTTGCTTTATATCGTGGCGTTAGCAATCGGAACAGCAATCAGCGGTTTTTTGGTGACAACAGTAAAAGTATTTTCGCAGAAGAAACAAGCGGCTAAGGAGTAATGATCGGCATGACAGAATGGATAAATATTTGTTTGATAGGTACTGGACGAGCAGGCATGATACACGGAAAAAACTTCGCTCGGCGAATTGAGAATGCTAAATTGATTGCTTTATGTGATCCATCAAAAGAAAGTTTAAACGGTGCTCAACAGGAATTGAACTGCCAATACGTTTATGAAGATTACCGAGAGGTTATGAAAAATCCTGAGATACACGCTGTCGTGATCGTGACTCCGACAAGTTATCATAAGGAGATCGCACTGGCAGCAGCGGCAGCAAAAAAACATATTCTCTGTGAGAAGCCATTGGCGATGGATGAAACAGAATGTTTGGAAATGATTCAAGCGGCAGAGGACAATCAAGTGAAGCTGCAGGTCGGGTTTATGCGTCGCTTCGATGCCAGTTTTCAGGAAGCAAAAAAAGTCGTGGATTCTGGGGCGATCGGGGAGGTCGTTTTAGTGAAATCATTGACCCATGGTCCGAGTAAACCAAAACCATGGATGTTTGATATCCGCCAGAGTAATGGGCCAATCGGGGAAGTAAACAGCCACGACCTGGATACCTTACGCTGGTTAACGGGCAGTGAAGTGGAAAGTATTTACGCCAATGGCGGCAATTACCGTTCGCCGGAAGTGAAAGACGAGTACCCAGACTATTATGATACAGTAGCGATGAATCTACGCTTTACGGACGGAAAATTAGGGTTGATCGACGGCGCGCAATATGTTCAATATGGCTATGACGCACGGACAGAGATTCTTGGAACAAAGGGAAGTATCTTAGTTGGTGATCAGGGAAAACACAATATCGTCGTAGCAACTAGCGACCAGCAGTTGACCCAACCAACGATGCATAGCTGGATGTATTTATTCAGGGATGCATACATGGCGGAGGATCAGGCCTTCATTGATTGTATTCTAACTGACACGGAGCCGCAGTGTACGGGAAGAGACGGATTGATGGCGGTTCGGTTAGTCAATGCAGGATTGACCTCTTTGTTGGAAAATAGAATTGTCGAGGTGGAGAAGGAATGAAAGCAATCCAATTATTAGGCAAAGAAAACATTCGATTAAATGAAGTAGAAAAACCAACGATAACCGAAAAAGAAGTTTTGATAAAGGTCAAAGCAGCGTCGATTTGCGGGACCGATGTACGAATGTACAAAAACGGGTATCCTACGGCAAGCGAAGAGACTCCTTTGACTTTGGGACACGAGATCTCAGGGGATATCGTCGAAGTTGGCGCTGCGGTGAATTTTTACGAAGCAGGTATGCGGGTGGCGATCGCACCAAACATGGGCTGCGGGATCTGTGATCAGTGTGTTCAAGGGAATACACATTTATGTGAAACCTATGAAGCTTTTGGTATCAACTTACCTGGTGGGTTCGCTGAATATTTGGTGATACCGGAAAAAGCTGTACGTCAAGGAAATATCTCATTGATACCGGATCAATTGTCTTATGAAGAGGCGGCGTTGATCGAGCCCTTTAGCTGTGTGTTCAATGGGCAGGAAATTGCTGGAAATAAGCCGGGAGATACGGTGTTGATCATTGGATCTGGCCCGATCGGTATCATGCATGCGATGCTGGCACGAGCAAGAGGCGCGGGGAAAGTGATGATGAATGATTTATCGGAAGCGCGTTTAGCGGATGCTAAAAAAATGATCCCCGATCTGGTTCCGTTGACCTCGGACAACTTGAAGGAAAAAATAGTAGCAGAAACGAATAACCATGGGGTGGATCTGTGTATCATCGCGGCCCCCGCTGCACAGGCGCAAGAAGCAAGTTTTCAGTATATGGCAATGAATGGTCGTTGTCTCTTCTTTGGCGGTTTGCCAAAAGAAAAAGAAGAGGTTCGGTTAAACACCAATATTCTCCACTACAAACAATTAGGCGTTTTCGGCTGTACACGGGCAAGTTTGATGGGGTATCGAACGTCGGCGCAGCTAGTTGCTAGCGGAAGGATTCCATTAAAGGACTTAATTACTAAACGCTACGCAATCGATCAATTCGATGAGGCTTTAGAGAATGCCAAGAATGCCATTGGGTTAAAGAATGTGATTGTTTTCAAAGATTAATTTTAGTTTGATTGCTTCCATTTTCAGTTTCTTTTATAATGAAACAAAACACAAAAAGGTGAGAAAATATGGATGATCAATTGTATGCAGAAGAAAGAAAGCAGTCTATCGTTAATTTAGTCAATGAGAAAAATCGAATGCAAGTGGCCGAGTTGGCAGAAATTTTTAATGTGACAGGTTCAACGATTCGCAATGATCTGCGTGAACTCGAAAACGAAGGGCTAGTGACGCGTACACATGGCGGGGTAATCAAGCGAGACTTTCAACGCAGCGTCGAGATCATTCCAAAAAGCCGCGAATTTACGAACGAAAAATACCAAATCGCCGAGCGAGCCGTTCGATTGATCGAGGAAAATGACATTTTGGCGATTGATACAGGAACTTCTTGCCGCGCCTTTGCTGAAAAATTGATCAACAGTCCTTTAAAGCGTTTGACCATTTTGACGTATGATCTAGAGATCGCCTTATTATTGAGTGAAAAAACCAATTATCAGGTGCAAGTCATCGGCGGTGCGATTCGCAATGGCTATCCCTATGTTTCTGGAAGCTCTGTAGCACTTGGGTTGGCAGGTTTCTCTGTCGATAAAGTCATTTTAGGGACGACTTCTTTTGATAAAAAGTACGGTCATTCAACACCTAACTATGAGACAGCGGAAATGAAAAAGAGTCTAATCAATATCGGGCGAATAAAAATCGTCCTTTGTGAGTCTAGTAAAATTAATCAGCGGAGCTTCAAACAATTTGCTACGCCAGACGAATGTGATTACTTGATTACGGACAAGCACATGACAAGAGAACAGCAGCAGGACATTGATGAGTTGAAGATCAACTTACTGATCGTATAAAAGAAAGCCTGTTTACTTCCCAATCCAGGAAAGTAAACAGGCTTTTTTTAGGCGAAAAGTGAGCCGATGAAATAAAGGACCGGGTAAAGGACCATGAGTGCAGACATGGCCTTTAAAACGATCGGGAAGGTCGTCCGTTTGTCCTGCAAGGCACGATACCGTTTCAGGTTCTGCCAGTTTTTAGGAAACAGGAAGACTAAAAACAAAACCGTCCAAGGAGCCAGATCCGCAACGACCAGAACGATCAACCATAAGAAGCTGAAGACATAGACACTTAAGAGGACTTTTACCGCAGCTGGTTTTCCTAAGTAATACACCAATGTTTTGCGGTGGTTTTCGATGTCCTCTTCCAGGTCACAGGTATTATTTGCCAGTAAATTATTGAACATCATCAAGACGAGGGGTAAGCTGATCAAAAATACGTTGCCGATCATGGCAGGTGTGATCGCATGCGTCTGATAAACGGTTAGATAATAGCTGACTACAGTAATGAAAAAACCGCTGGCAGTTCCTGTCAACGCCTCCGCGATGGGCAGACTATTCAAAGGACGCCGGCCATAGGAATAGAAGAGTCCAATATAAAAGCCGATGATCCCCAACACACCGATCACCCAATTCGTCCGCCACACCAAGACCAATCCTAATAGGAAAGAAATCAACAAATTCCCCAAATAAAAATTCCGCACGAAGCGCAGGTCTAAGTGATCTCGGCCGATAATGTTGGTCTGTTGCTTGTACTTCTCGTCAGAAGCATTGCGATAGTCCATATAATGGTTAAAAACGTTCACTGTGATATGGAACATCACGATGATCAAGACAAATAGAAAGAATTCAGGACTGGGTACACTATTTAATTGAAAGTTTGCGATGGCATACCCTAATAAAATAATAAAAAGATTCAGCGGTGCCGTATAGATTTCCGTCAATTCCCAAAATTGTTTAAACGTAAGATGCTTCAAAGTCATCCTCCTTCTTTTTTTGCGCTTATTTTAACGTACAACTTGTTGAAATGTTGAATAGAAGATAAGCAGAATAGGAAGTCCTTTTCAAAAATAGCGAGGTTTGAATCATTTGTCCAATAGTTTGTTTAAGAGCAGGGAAAGGGTTTCAATTATAAGGGTATTATATTGCGTTAATGTTCGTGTTTTACTCTTTTCACAGATTATTGTTTACTTATTATCGTGTTTATTATATGATTATCCACGTTGTTTGAAAAAACATGCTATTATTTTACGAACATTTTTTTAGAATGTAGGGGGAGTATCATGAAAGGGAAAATAAATTCCTATTTTGAACTTGAAAAACTAAATACAACTGTAAAAAGAGAGATATTGGCAGGCTTTACTACCTTTATTTCGATGGCGTATATTCTTTTTGTCAATCCTAGTGTACTAGGCGCCTCCGGTATGGACGAGGGGGCTGTCTTCACTGCGACAGCACTAGCTAGTGCATTGGGCTGTATCTTGATGGGGGTTCTTGCACGGTATCCGATAGCGACGGCACCTGCACTAGGGATCAATGCTTTCTTTGCCTATTCTGTCTGTATCGGTATGGGGATTCGCTGGGAGACCGCTTTAGCAGGGGTTTTTGTGGCATCGCTGATTTTTATTTTGATCACGATTTTCAAATTACGGGAAATGATCATTGACGCGATCCCTTCTGATTTGAAATATGCGATCTCTGGCGGGATCGGCCTCTTTATCGCCTTCTTGGGATTAAGCGAGGGCGGCATCATCGTCGCGAATAAATCGACGTTGGTTGGTCTGGGCTCAATGAGTGTAGGAACGACATGGTTGACGGTGTTCGGTTTGATCGTTACGTCGATCTTAATGGTACGACGAGTTCCTGGTGGGATTTTTATCGGGATGGTCGCGACGACATTGCTAGGGTTAGTAACCGGTCTGATCCAAGCACCGACGCACATTGTTTCGGCGGCGCCAAGTTTGAAGCCGACCTTCTTAGTCGCTTTGAATCACGTGAAGGATATCAATACGCTGCAGCTTTGGGTCGTTGTCTTGACCTTCCTGCTGGTGACTTTTTTTGATACTGCTGGAACATTGGTAGGTTTAGCCAATCAAGCAGGCTTCATGAAGGACAATAAAATGCCCCGTGTCGGAAAAGCATTGGCTTCTGATTCGACCGCGATGTTGGCGGGCTCTCTACTAGGAACGTCTCCAGTGGGTGCCTATGTGGAATCTTCCGCAGGGATCGCAGTTGGCGGCCGCTCTGGTCTGACTGCTATCACGACGGGGGTATTCTTTATCTTTGGCTTGTTTTTCTCCCCATTATTATCTGTCGTGACGTCACAAGTGACAGCACCTGCGCTGATCGTCGTCGGTGTATTGATGGCACAGTCCTTACGTGAAATCAAATGGGACCAGTTAGAAATTGCGATTCCTTCTTTCTTGATTCTGATCGGTATGCCATTGACTTACAGCATTTCTGATGGGATCGCCTTAGGATTCATTTTCTACCCAATCACGATGATCGCTGCTAAACGAGGCAAAGAAGTCTCACCGATCATGTATGTCTTGTTTTTCGTCTTTATCGGTTTTATGTGGATCTTGAATGTAAAATAAAAGAGTCATCACAAAACTGTTTGTTTTCTGTAATGCAGAAGGCAAACAGTTTTTTTGTTTGAAAACACAGCGCCCCGCTAGTCAGATAGGTGTTTGCCAAGGATGAAAACCGTTGAGGGGAGGCTTTTTGCTCATAAAATGATTAAATAAATGAAGTTATTTACTCGTAAGATAATCGCATTTCAAATTAACTGCCCTTTCATGGTAAACGCCAACATAATTATTTATTTTCAAATTTGAAATTGACCTGAAATTAACAGTATAATATAATACAATTTGTATAATTATTTTTCTATATTAAGACTTCGGATGATATTTAGAATTAATTTTCCGGGATTTATTAATAAGATATTTAATTTGAGCGCAAAGACACCTTACAAATCGAAAAGACATTTTGATAGGTAAAGGTAGTTTTTAAGGAGGAAGCACATTATGCAGTTATTACTTTTGACGAAAGTCCCACTTTACGAGGAAAATTTTGAACGCCACTTGAAGCAATTAGGAAACGAGGTTTATTGCTCTGAAAATATGGTGAGCTTATTGAAGGAAAAATCGTTTGATAAAAGTTTTCTGGAACCGTTTGAAGGCATTATTTTCAGCGAAACATTGTATGACATCGAAACCTATGAAATAATCAAACACTTGCCACAAGGAAATTTGAAGCTGTTTCGCAGAGCCAAAGAGAACAAATCAGAGGAAGTGGGTTCAAATCCTTTTCACGCGTGGATTCCGCTTGATGCAGATATTGAACAGCTTCGGGAAATTTTATTGATCGCGGAAATCTCTCGTTTGACGAATAAAAAGTCTGTCCACGCGCAGCAGGTCACAGTGAAGCAGAAGCTTTCTGAGTTAAGCCTGAAATTAAAGCAAAAGGAAATTGTCTACTATTTGATCCAAGCGGGAGAACGAACGGTTCCTCGTGAAGAGATCAGTCGAGAGATCTGGGAGAAGGACCCAACGAAATCTGTTCTAGCCAGTCTTTCGAAGGTCGTCTCAAAAGTAAATGAAAAATTAGCGAACGAATTTGGGGATGAAGCGATCCAAACGGTATGGGGACATGGCTATCGTTTGAATAAAAAATTCTTTGACTACTTAGAAAATGACGTGGTGGAAGAAAATCAAGTGCTCATTCGTTAACGGATCGATACGGTTGGGCTAGAGGAAGAGTCTGTAGGTTAATAATAAAAGCAGGTATCCTGTAGTCATTTAAAAAGCGTTCTTGTCTTCAGATCATGAAGCAGGAACGCTTTTTTTGTTGTGATTTGTCGAGAATAGCTCCAAACCAAGCTTTGAATCAAAATCTCATATTAATCCATCTGAAAACGTAAAAATACATAAAAACATTTAGTGAGGGGAAAGCAAAAGCCTTTTTCAAAGAGAATAAATCAAAGGTATGGGAAACGAAAAGGGGTGTAAATAATAATAAAAGAATGATTATCATAAAGGAACGTTGGAAAGGTATAGTTGATAAAGGCTGTGAAATAGCTCTTTTTGCTTTTAAAAAGAGCAATCATACATTTATTATATTAGAATGCATTTTCCAGATTAGAATTAGTTTAAAAAGCTTCAAAAGGCCCAATGAATGAAAAATAACTGAGGAGAAGCCTGTCAATCTGAAAAAGAGCAATCATAAAAATCCATCCAGTATGAATAAAAATTCGTTTATATTATATTTATGTATTTCAATACCTATTATTTTTCCTGAATAAATATATTAAATTTTGAGGCGGGGGTTTTAGAATCAAAGGGAGTAAGACGTTTATTTGAGATGGCAAGTGGGCATAAAATGAATGATCACCAATAGAGAAAGAGTCGTGATTGTTTTAAGAGAATGTTTCTCATGTAGCTATTCCTATTGGATTCTTGATAGATTTTTTAGAAACAATCAAAATCTTTTTGTAATAAATGGGCATTTGATTAAAAATTTCGATGAGCAAAAATCATTTTAAAAAAAAGGTTTGATTGAAAGTTAATATACTGTTGATTTATTATAAAAAATATTTTATAATTTTTTAAAAATAGATGCATAATAAAACATAAAAATTATTTATTTGAAATAAAAATAATTTTTATTCTTTTTGAATTAGAATGTGTCCTCTTGATTACGCGAGTTATATAACTAAGGTTATTGGATCGGGCTTTTTCTAGCAGATCAGATATTCTCAGGTAATTCCAAATTCAAATCGTGAATAAATAATTCTCTATTTGCAGATACAGCGTGTTTGAGAGGGAGGGCGTCTATTTTTTCAACAGCTAAATTTTTTCACTATATAAGAGAGAGGAACAGTAAAATAGCACGAAAATCAATGCATAGTAAATAGAAGATAAGCTTCTGTCACAACGTATACCCGTGAGTAGTTGGTTGGAAATCGAAAAAAGTTATACATAATAAGTCGAAATTCATACATATAGAAATGAAAAATCATTTGATCTTAATCACAACGAAAAAGGATGAGACAATTTTGAGAAATTTTTATAGTTCTAATTCAAGGATGGCGACGAAAAGCCAATTAGTCGAGACGGTTGAATTTTTAGAAAATCAGAACGAGCAGCTCTTAGATCAGGTGGAGAGATTGGAAGGGATTCGCGGCGCGTTAGAGGAAAAGGTTTCGGCCTACCGCGATCGTTTGAAGGAATTAACGGTGCGATTGGAAGAATTCCACGTATCTTCAACGGAGAAGGAAGTTGTTTATTACAATAAGGATAATTTAGAGAGGCGCCGCTTCGTCCTTCAACGAAGGCCTTCGACCGAATGTCTTGCTTCTGAGGAGCAGGCGGCGATCGATTATCTGGAAGAAAAATATGCGCGTCTGTTAGAACACTATATGTATGAACGTGAGAAAAATGAACGGTTAACCAAAGGAGTTTCAAAAAATAATGAAAGCACTGTTCTTGAACTTTTTACAAAGGCGGAGGCGGCAGACACCTTACTGAAGGCTGCCACGGTCAGTCGTAAGATGATTCAAAGAGCAGAAGAGCACGCAAGGCAGATTGAATCGAATGTGTAGAAATCTTTGGCTGGGGAGCCGGAGTGCACAAGAAACCTGCCATAAGAGATCATCCAGGCGTTACTACGCAGAGATTCTGCTGTAAGGGATGATCAGGAGATAAGTAAACGGAGTTAAAGGGTGTAAAAAATGGAATCGAGTAAAGACGGGAGTGAAGCAACATGAAAAAAGTGATCATTTTGACGAGAAACATTATTATCGAACAGGACTTTCAAAACGAATTGCAGCGATTGGATTACGAGGTATTTGTTTTAAAAGAATTCTTCGATGTGAACAAACCGAATTATTTTGAAGAGATTCTCTCTCTTTTTGATATCGTCATCTTTAGTGAAACATTGACGAACCAAGAATTTAATGAGATTTTACCTATTATCTTAGAAAAGGATCTTCATTATCTGCGAAGAACGGACGAGCCGGTGCCGAATATCGATGAGAATCATTGCCTGTCGATTGATTGTACGATGACCGAATTGAGAGAGTTCTTGCTGCTAAGCGATACCCGCGAAGGACACAAGGAGTCGATCTCAAAAGGCTTGGTCAGACAATCTGAAATGAAAAAGCAAGACCTGGTTCTATTCTACAGCTCCCTCAACAACATTGAGAAGAAGATCATCTGCGCTTTAGCCGAGGGCAGCGGGAAGATCATCTCCAGAGATGAGCTGTGCAACAAAGTATGGAACAATGAAGTCAGCAAATCACGCTTAGTGCAAATGTCTACGGCTGTAGGGAATATCCGTAAGAAGATCGCCCATGCCCACATCGAAAATGTGCGGATCATTACGTACTGGGGGAATGGCTACCGTCTTCATGATGTCCCCAACGGATTGATGAGTGAGCACATCAAAGAATACAGCATGTAAGTGGAATCACATATAAAAAAACACAGTTAAATTAGAAAAAAGTCAGGAATAGTGTCTCGAAAGCGAGAGAAATTCCTGATTTTTTTTCTTTATAAAAAAAGTTTTTTAAGATTTTTTTACCGATTATGAGAAAATGAAGGGAAAAAAGATTCACAAGCACTTCTGTATCAGTCGTCTGTTTTTCAATTGCAATCCTTCGGTTAAAGCTTCAAATGAATAGTGTTTCGGACTTTCAATAAGTATCTGTCATTATCAATTACATGATCTGTTATAGTGAAAACTGTTACAGGAATTGGTCGATCATAAAATAATTATCATTATTTTAAAAGGATTTGCATCGATAAGGAGTAAAAAAAGCCCTTTCTTAAAACAGATTCCTTTGTTATAATCATTTTAAATTAAATTGAAACTAATGAACAAAGGAGTGCGGATATGGAAACTACTACAATCAAAAAAACTGTTAAACAAACAACGAGTCCTTGGGAAGGTTTTAACGAAGGTCGGTGGCAGCATGAGGTCAACACGTTGGACTTCATCAAACGCAACTACACAGAATATAAAGGTGACGACAGCTTTTTAGAAGGCGCAGCGCCAAGTACAGACAAACTTTGGGATAAATTACAAGAACTATTCGAAGTACAACACCAAAAAAATGGTGTTTACGACATGGATACAGATGTTCCTGCGACGATCACTTCTCATGAACCAGGATATTTGATCAAAGACGAAGAAAAAATCGTTGGTTTGCAAACGGATGTTCCATTGAAGCAAGCATTCATGCCTTTCGGCGGGATCAACATGGCCAACAAAGCATTGGAATCAAATGGCTATGAAGTAGACGACGAAATGTCATTCATCTTCAACAAATGGCGCAAAACCCACAACCAAGGGGTCTTCGATGCTTATACAGACGAAATGCGTTTAGCACGTAAAAACAAGATCATCACAGGTCTTCCAGATGCTTACGGACGCGGACGAATCATCGGCGATTACCGTCGTGTAGCATTGTATGGTATTGACTACTTGATGAAAGAAAAGAAAAAAGATTGGAAAAATGTCGGCAGCAAAGTCATGACGAATGACGTGATCCAATTGCGTGAAGAAGTTTCTGAACAATTCCGTGCGTTGGCAGATATGAAAGAAATGGCTGCAAGCTATGGCTATGACATCTCAAAACCAGCAAGCAATGCACAAGAAGCGATCCAATGGTTATACTTTGGTTACCTTGCGGCTATCAAATCTCAAAATGGGGCAGCGATGTCGATCGGACGTATCTCTGCATTCTTAGATATTTATATCCAACGTGATTTAGACCGCGGTGTGATCACTGAGTTTGAAGCACAAGAAATGATCGACCACTTGATCATGAAACTACGTATGGTGAAATTCGCTCGTACACCGGAATACAACCAATTGTTCTCAGGTTACCCAATTTGGGCGACGCTGTCATTAGCTGGGATGAACATGGATGGTTCGTCATTAGTAACGAAGAATGACTTCCGTATTCTGCACACATTGACAAACATGGGTCCTTCACCAGAGCCAAACTTGACGGTCTTGTATTCGTCTCATTTACCAGAAGGCTTCCGTACGTATGCAGCAAAAGTAGCGAAACAAAGCTCGTCGATCCAATTGGAAAATGACGATCTATTGCGTCAATACTGGGGCTCAGACGATGCAGCGATCGCTTGCTGTGTGTCTGCAACGGTGATCGGTAAAGACATGCAATTCTTCGGCGCTCGTGCCAACTTAGCGAAAGCGGTACTTTACGCGATCAATGGTGGGGTCGATGAAATGACGAAGATGCAAGTTGGGCCGCGCTTCCGTCCGTTGGAAGGCGACAGCATTGATTTTGATCAATTCATGGACAGCTACAAAGATGTCTTAGACTGGTTAGCTGAATTGTATGTCAATACGTTGAATGTGATTCATTACATGCATGATAAATATGCCTATGAAGCACCACAATTGGCATTGATGGATACAGACTTGAAACGCACATTTGCGACGGGGATCGCGGGGATCTCGCATGCGGCAGATTCATTAATGGCGATCAAACACGGAAACGTGAAAGTCGTTCGTGATGAAGACGGCCTAGCAATCGACTATATTCCGCAAAACGAATTCCCAACTTACGGAAATGACAACGATGAAGCGGATGAAATGGCAAACTGGATTCTTGAATACTTCATGACACAAATCAAACGTCAGCATACCTACCGTGAATCAACACCGACCTTGTCCTTGTTGACGATCACATCAAACGTGGTTTACGGAAAAAATACTGGGAATACACCAGATGGCCGTCGTGCTGGGAAACCATTGGCACCAGGTGCGAACCCAAGCTATCAAGATGGAAAATTCTTAGGTGAGAAAAATGGCTTGTTGGCTTCATTGAACTCAACAGCGAAATTAAACTACTCTTGCGCGCAAGATGGTATTTCAGATACGCAAACGATCAATCCAGGCGCATTAGGTCGTACAGACGACGAAAACATGCAAGTGGACAATCTGCGTCAAGTATTAGACGGCTACTTCGATAGAGGCGGCTACCACTTGAACGTCAATGTCTTTGGTCGTGAGCTGCTTGAAGAAATGGACAAAGATATCGACAATCCAAAATATGCGAACTTTACGATTCGTGTATCTGGCTACGCAGTGAAATTCCGCGACTTAACGCCAGAACAACGTCGAGACGTGATCTCACGTACAGACCATACAAAAATGTAAAAATAATTTTATTTTTAACAAAATAGAAGTTGATGAAAGATTCTGTCGCTCGATTCTGAGCTTCAGGGTCTTTTTTTACCAAAAATGTTAAAAAATATTAATAATTATGATTTTTGACTAAAAATGACGGTTGTAATTTATAATGAAGGGAATGATAAAGCAGGTTGGTGATAGGGTTTGAAGGAGTATGAGGACCAGTGGGTGGTACGTATTGTTGGTGTCGTTGCGGGGGCGATGGCTTTTTTTATAATGATCTATCTGTATTTTGGCTCACATTTCTATTTCGGGTCGAAGGTTGCGAATGTAGAAGTCGGGGGACTTTCCATTCCAGCAGCAGCAGAAAAAATTCGCAAAGAAACGGAAGTTGTGGAAATCAAGCTGAAGGGGGATCATCAAACGGTTCAATTGCAGCTAGAGGCACCCTACGACATTCAAAAAGACTACTTGAAGAAAAATGTGCGCCGAGGGGACGTTCGTTTGCCCTTTAAAAAAGGGGCAAGGAAAAATTTAGTCATGGCTCTGAATAGCGCGTCGTTTCTTGGCGGAAAAGAGGCGAAAGATGCGACAGTCATCTATACAAATAAACAATTTAAGATCCAACCGGAAAAAGTCGGGACAGCTGTTGACTCGCCGCGCCTTATAAAGGAATTGTGTGCTTCTTTTGACAAAGGAGAATTGCAGACGTCCTATGATCTGACGGATTTTTATAAGCAACCGGCTATCACGAAAGGGGATTTGGAGAAGCAGAAGGTAACGCAGCGTTTGGAAGGGATCAGAAAACGCGGGATCAAGCTAAAGCTGAACAAACAGACGATTCCGCTGACAGAGGAAATGCTCTCAGCCTCTGTAGATGAACAGGGGGCGATTGATCTGGGCGCCGTCACGGAGTGGGTGGCAGAATTGGAACGGAAGTATTCAACCATTTATAAACCCGTAGAATTCACCAATGTCCACGGGCAGCGTCTGCGCTATAAAAATGTGGGCAACTATGGCTGGTTCATCGACATCAAACAATCTGCAAAAAAAATCGTCCATGAATTGAAGGACCCAGAAGCGCAAACGATCGCATTGGTGCTGCGGGGAAACACGAAGACACAGCCGCTGCGGGTCACGAAAAACTACGTTGAGGTGGACCTCGATAATCAAAAGATGTACTGCTTTGACAAAGGCAAGTTAGTCGTTGAGACGGATGTGATCACTGGCCGATACGACAAGGGAACAGCGACGGTTCCCGGGTTCCATACGATCATGGACAAGCGGCGAAATGTCGACTTGAGCGGTGTGCTGACGACAGGAGACGGAACGTACAATGTTCCAGTCGATTATTGGCTGCCGTTATTGAGCTACGGGCAGACGATCACTGAGATCGGACTTCACGATACGGATCATAAGCTGCAATACTTTGGTCAGCCGGGCGCCTTTATGACGGATCTTGGAAGCTATGGCTGTGTGAATACGCCCAAAGCAAATGTTGCTCAAATCTACGACTACAGTTTTATAGGGATGCCCGTCTTCATTTATGGGCATATCTATGATGAGGCTCCGGGAGAATGGGACAAGCCAGTAGAATATGGCACTGCTGTTGGCTAAGCCAGCAAATGGGCATCTATTCTTTTTCGGACGCCTGACTCATTGATAAAAAAGAAACGCCCCTTCGGAAGCAGAGACGATGTGCTGTTTCCGAAGGGGTGTTTTAGATGTGGGTTAATTTTTCTTGGATCATTTCTTTTAGATTGAGGTTTTCATTCAGTTTGGCGTAATAGTCTGCCTGTTTTAAGCATTCCACTTTGTCTTTAGGATTTTCTTGAATAACCGCTTTTTCAAAAAACAACTCTTCTAATCCCTCGGTCACATTCACTTCTATTAATGTTTGGATGCCTTCATCGCAAAGGGCATTGGCCTTTGCTTGGTTTCCTCGATCCGCGTAAAAGCAAGCGGCTTGATAATAAGATGGCCCTAGTTCTAATTGAGTATTCATTTTTTCCTCCAATTGTTCCGCGCGTTCAAAAAAAATGCGTGCGCGCTTTTTTTCTTCGTTTGCTTGATAACAAGTAGCTAGTCCTTTTAGTACCAGCAGTTCATAACGTCTTTCATCGTGTAAAAAGGTATGGGCTCGTTGAAAATAGTGTACGGCGCTTCGTGTGTCTTGTTCGCCGAACAGCGTGGCATAGGCGCGAAAATACAGTAAATGGCCGACGATTCGTGCGTTGTTATAAGAAATCTTTTTTCCATAATGGTCTAACAAATACAAGACGGTCGAGAACTCTTGACGCAAATGCAGGCAACGTACAATGTTCAATAAAGAGAATTCTGTGCAAAGAATCGTGTCAGGAAAAACATGATGGTACGGAATTTCCAATGTTCTACAAAGATCTAAAACCACTTCCAGAATGCCTTCGTTCTTCATTTCAATCCATTCTAAGTCAGCCGGTGCGCAAATGGCCCCTAAGGCTTCACGTGGTATGCCCGCGCTTTTGCGCGATTGCTCAATGATATACCCGTTAACTTCCATGATTGACCCCCTACGAATAACGCTTACACATTAATTCTAAAGTTTTTATTAGAAAATCACAATAAAATTATTCAAAAATCTTTGTTTTTTTAATTTATTTTACAACATATTGATGATAAAGTTTATTTTATCCTTGTTATAACAGTTAATTGAAAAGACGAGAGACCGATAATTTGTCGGATTAGAGGGACTATTGTCTCAATCATTCGATCGATTCGAATAATAGAAAGAGCGCTTGCGTTTCAAAACAGATGTGATAAACTGTTAAAATACTATGAAATGAAAGAGTGATTATGATGAGAAAAGTGAATGTTGCAATCGTCGGCGCTACTGGCGCTGTAGGAACACAAATGATCAAACTATTAGAAAATAGTTCGTTGCCGCTGGGTACGGTAAAATTTTTGGCTTCTAAGCGTTCTGCTGGAAAGCAACTTTCATTTAAGGGCGACACTCAAACCATTGAAGAATTGGTTCCTGATTCATTCGAAGGGATCGATCTGGCCTTATTCTCAGCGGGTGGGGGCATCTCTGCGACCTTTGCGCCTGAAGCGGTGAAACGCGGAGCGATCGTCGTGGACAATACCAGTCATTTTCGGATGGACCCAGAAGTACCGTTAGTGGTTCCTGAGGTAAATCCTGAAGCATTGCGTGAACATAAGGGGATCATCGCGAATCCGAACTGTTCCACGATCCAGATGATGGTGGCGTTAGAGCCGATCCGTCAAGCCTTTGGACTGAATCGTGTCCTTGTGTCGACCTACCAAGCGGTGTCTGGCGCGGGAAACCAAGCGATGGAAGAGTTGAAGCAGCAGACGCGGGACTATTTGGATGAAAAGCCGGTCGCTGAATGGCAGGCAGATATTTTGCCCTGCGGAGGCGATAAAAAGCATTATCCGCTGGCCTTCAATGCCTTGCCGCAGATCGATGTATTCGCAGATGGCGGGTATACCTATGAAGAGTGGAAAATGATCAATGAAACGAAAAAGATCATGGAAGACGACACCATCAAAGTTTCCGCGACGTGTGTGCGTATTCCGGTCATGAGCGGGCATTCTGAATCTGTCTATATCGAGACGGAACGAGCAGCAACTGTTGCCGAGATCCAAGCACTGATGGAAAAGGCAGCCGGAGTGGTCTTGGAGGATGATCCAAGCCAGCAAATCTATCCCCAGGCATTGAACAGTGTTGGCAAGAATGAGACGTTTGTCGGGCGTATCCGTAAGGACCCTGATGAAGAGAAGGGCGTTCATATGTGGGTCGTTTCGGACAATCTATTGAAGGGCGCAGCCTGGAATTCCTTGCAGATCGCTGAGACGATGTACGAGATGGACTTATTAAACTAACGAAGGATCAACGAAAGAGGGCTTGTGACGTGCTGCGTCTCAAGCCTTTTTCTTAAGCTCATTTTCAATCGATGGTTTTTCAGAAAAAATCATGTATAATAGCTAATGAGTATAGGCACAGACCGAACTGATTACGGGGTCTGAGGAAGCTGAAACGATAAATAAATTTATTATAAAAATTTGGAGAGGTGGATTTTTTGAGTACAGTCAAAATAATTCCCTTCAGCGGCGTGCGTGAGAACGGTAAAAACATGTATGCAGTTGAAGTGGACAACGATATTTTTGTCCTCGATTGCGGACTAAAATATCCAGAAAATGAATTGTTGGGGATCGATGTTGTGATTCCTGATTTTACCTATTTAATAGAAAATGCGGATCGTGTAGCGGGGGTTTTCCTGACACATGGGCACGCAGATGCGATCGGGGCTTTGCCTTATTTGGTATCTGAGGTCGCCGTACCTGTCTTCGGAACAGAGTTGACGGTCGAATTAGCGAAATTGACTGTCAGCCAAAATGAAGAAAGCAAAAACTTCAAGGATTTCCACGTGATCGATGAGCACACGGAGATCGATTTTGGGACAGCAGTCATCAGCTTCTTCCGGACCACGCATACGATCCCTGATTCTGTTGGGATCAGTTTGAAGACCAGCGAAGGCAGTGTCGTGTATACAGGAGATTTCAAATTCGACCCGACGGCGATCCCGATGTATGCGACGAACTATCGTCGTTTAGCAGAGATCGGCGGAGAAGGCGTCTTGGCATTATTGAGCTCGTCGTCAAATGCGGAGAATCCGATCCAGGTGGCTTCTGAACGAGAAATCGCCAGTGAAGTCTACGATACCATCAATGAATGGGACGGCCGGATCATTGTCGCCTGTGTCGCCAGCAACCTGCAACGGGTTCAACAAATCTTGAATGCCGCTAAAAAAGCAGGGCGTAAAGTCGTGCTTACAGGTCAAGACTTAGACCGTATCATCAAAACAGGGATGCGTCTGAAAAAACTTGAAGTACCGGAAGATAGTTTGATCACGATCAAAGAAATGAAAAACTACTCACCGGAAGAGCTGATCATTTTAGAAACAGGCCGGATGGGTGAGCCTATCAAATCCTTGCAAAAAATGGCGAACCGCTCGCACCGCAACTTGAAGATCGAAGATGGCGACCTCGTGTATATCACTACGACGCCAACGATCGCGATGGAAACGACAGTCGCGAAAACAGAAGACATGATCTATCGCGCTGGCGGGATCGTGAAGAGTATCTCTGAAAACTTACGCGTATCAGGGCATGCGAATCCACGTGATCTGCAATTGATGATGGACATTATGTCGCCGCAATACTTCATTCCAGTCCAAGGTGAATATCGCCAGTTGTCTGCTCATGCACGTTTGGCGAATGAACTGGGTATGCCTTTCAAGAATATCTTCATCACTGGCCGCGGAGATGTGTTGGAATATAAAAATAAACACATGAGTGCTGCCGGCAGCGTCCCTGCTGATAACATTATGATCGATGGGATCGGTGTGGGGGATATTGGAAATATCGTTTTACGTGACCGAAAAGTCTTGTCTGACGATGGCATCTTTGTCGTCGTTGTGACCATTGATCGTAAATTGAAAAAAATCGTTTCTGCCCCGCAAATCACTTCAAGAGGATTTGTGTACATCAAAGCCAGCCGCGATTTGATCAAGGAAAGTGCCGACATTACCAGTGAGATCGTTGAAAAACATCTCCACTCGGACGATTTTGAATGGAGCAAGCTGAAGCAAGACATTCGAGATCATTTAAGCCGTCACCTGTTTGAACAAACAAAACGTCGTCCTGTGATCTTACCTGTGATCATGGAAGCGAACCAACGTCGCGGACGTCGCAAATAAAAAAAATGAGATGCTTCGCCAATCGATTCTGATTGGCGAAGTTTTTTTGATACTTCCTACTCTTATTTTTTGTAAAAAAGGAGTATGATTAAAGGAGTAGTAAATGTAGAGAGGGCTGGTTATATGTTGGAAAAACCATTAAAGTGTCCAAATTGCGGCACACATTTCTTTGTTGACGAAGTATTGAACGTTCAGGATCACCCGAAGGAAGCGATGCCGGTGGAGTGTCCTAATTGCCATCATGTGTACGAAAAAAGAATTACGAATGGCTATTTTATGACCTTTGAGGATCGTGAAGAGGGCAAATATGAGACAAAGACGGAAGAGTGATCTTTCGTTTTTTTTTTTGATTTGATTTTTGAGCTGTTTATCTATTAAAATAGCTATGGCCTATTTGAAGGGTTTTGTCTAGCGGCTCCTGTGAGAGCCAAAGTTAATTTTGCCAGAGCGTTCAGCGTTTTTTTGACTGACTCGCAGGCTGTAATGAAAGGAAGTTTTTTTTGATGCATACGTATCAAGAGGATGCGGTCGTCCAAAAGAATCGCTGGTGGATCTTAGTTTCCGTGGCGATGTTCACGTTCATGTCGACATTGGATTCTAGTATCGTGAATATCGCGCTGCCGACGATCTCGCGAGACTTATCTGTTCCAATGAATAAGGCGGAATGGGTCGTCTCGATTTATTTGATGGTGGTCTGTGCGTGCCTGCTGCTTTTTGGGAAAGTCGGAGACAGCTTCGGCAAGATCAAGGTCTATCGGATCGGAACGGTCGTATTTACCTTAGGGTCGCTGCTGTGCGGCTTCAATCATTCCTTGACCATGCTTTTATTTGGTCGGGTGATCCAAGGAATCGGTGCCAGCATGACGATGGCGACGAACACAGGGATCACGACAGAGGTCTTTCCTATGAGGGAACGGGGACGAGCCTTAGGGGCGATCGGCGCCTTTGTCTCCTTAGGATCAATCGCAGGTCCGGGTATCGGCGGGTTGATATTGGCTCATTTTTCTTGGTCCTATATTTTCTGGATCAATGTGCCTGTAGGGCTATTGACGATCTTGATCGGTGAAAAATATTTGCCAAAGGATATCACGATGTCCAAAAAGAAAATCGATTGGCTCGGTTTCGTGACGTTCGCGATCACCATCATGAGCTTCTTCGGGGCAGTCTTTATTGGACAAGAAGTCGGCTATATCCATACAGTGCCGCTGCTTTTATTCGTCGCAGCCATCGTCTTTTTCGTGATTTTTATTCGCGTGGAGAAGCAAAAGGAAAATCCGTTGCTCGTTTTTCATATTTTGAGAAACAAGTTGTTTACGATGAGCTTGGTCACGGCGTTGCTGATTTTCTCAGCCAATTTCTTCGTGAACGTGGTCATGCCTTTTTACCTGCAAAATGCGCGGGGACTGACTGCTAGCTATGCGGGGCTGTTAATGATGGTCTTTCCTTTCTTGATGGTCATCGGCTCACCCCTCAGCGGGTATTTGACGGATCAGATCGGCCCTCAGAAGCTGGTGTTGATGGGACTGGCCTTGCTGTCTGTTACACAACTGATGTATGTCTTTATGAATCAAACAAGTCCGATCTGGTACTACATTTTGGCTACAGCGATCATGGGGATGGGGAATGCCCTGTTCCAATCGCCGAACAACACGATCGTCATGAGCAGTGTGGAGAAGGAAAACCTGGGCGTAGCCGGCAGCTTGAATTCCTTCGCTCGGAATTTGGGGATGGTCGTTGGTATCGCGCTGTCTACGACGATCCTATACAGCGGGATGAGTACCGCTTACGGTCAGAGAGTGACGACTTACATTGAAGGACGGCCAGACATTTTCATTTTTGGAATGCGGGTGACCTTTATGGCCTCCTTTGCGATCTGCGTCATCGCGTGGGTGCTTTCGTTGATTCGATTCCGAAAAAAGACAACGGATCAGACGATCCATTAGTACAAAAGAAGTTGATTGTTACCCGAATGGTAACGGTTGACTTCTTTTTTTTTAGGGACTCTGTTATACTAGTTTTGCTAAGCTGTACTACTATAATAGATAAACTTTATAGCGGGAGGAAAATATGGCGACAAAACACGATTTGATTTTAGAACATATTGAAAATTTGCCGGTGGGAGAACGGATCTCCGTCCGCAGTATCGCAAAAAATTTGCGTGTCAGTGAAGGGACCGCCTATCGTGCGATCAAGGATGCTGAAAATATCGGATTGGTCTCCACGATCCAACGAGTAGGAACGATCCGAATCGAGCGCAAATTAAAGAAAAACATTGAGCGCCTGACCTTTGGTGAAGTGGTCCGCATCATTGAGGGCGACGTTTTGGGCGGTTCGAATGGATTAGACAAAGACTTAAATAAATTTGTCATCGGTGCCATGACGGAAGAAGCGATGCGTCGCTACATCACCCCCGGCTCGTTATTGATCATCGGGAACCGCGAGGGTGCGCAAAAGCTGGCCCTGCAGGATGGGGCCGCAGTCCTGATCACAGGTGGTTTTGATACCACACCAGAGATTGCGCAATTGGCAGATGAACTGTCGTTGCCCGTGCTAAGCACGACGTACGACTCCTTTACTGTTGCAACGATGATCAATCGCGCGTTGAGCGATCAACTGATCAAAAAGGATATCATGCAAGTCAGCGATATCTATATGCCGTTAGAAAAGACGGTGTATCTGCAGGCAGGCGACACGATCGCGAATTATCACCGTTTATCGGAAAAAACGGGTCACTCTCGTTTCCCTGTTGTAAATAAAAGCATGCGGGTCTTGGGTGTCGTTACCGCGAAGGATGTTCTTGGAAAAGCGGAAAATCAAGCGATCGAGCGTGTGATGACCCGCGAACCTAATGTCGTGAAGCAGAGTATGAGTGTCGCGTCTGTCAGCCATCAGATGATTTGGGATGGACTGGAAATGATGCCGGTAGTGAAGGACGACCTTTCATTAGTGGGCATGGTCAGTCGTCAGGATGTCATGAAGGCGATGCAGCTTGTTCAGCGTCAGCCGCAAATGTCGAATACGATCTCTGACCAAATCGTCGGCGATATCCTAACGGTAGATACAGACCGTGACGACAATCCCCTCGACAATCCGTACTTCAAATTTGAGGTCACTCCTCAAATGGTCAACAGCGTGGGAACGATCTCCTTTGGTGTATTGAGTGAGATCGTCGCCAATGTGGCGCAGCGCAGTATCTTGATCGATCAACGACGCAATACATTGATCGAACAGATGAACCTGTATTATTTGCGGTTGATCCAGTTGGAAAGTGAGATCGAGATTCATTCAAAAACATTAGAACTAGGACGGCGTTCGGCAAAAGTTGATTTGGAAGTCTACATCGATAATGTGATTGTAGCCAAAGCAATCGTGCTTTGCCAAGTGATGGAGCGCTCTTAGAAAGAGGAATAGGTATGACAATAACAGAAGAAATTTTACAAATGATTAAAGACTACGATCGGATCATCGTCCATCGTCACATGCGTCCTGATCCAGATGCTCTTGGCTCCCAATGTGGACTCGCTGAGATTTTGCGCGCGACATTTCCTAAAAAAGAGGTCTATCAAGTCGGAGGCCCCGTGGAAGGCTTGGATTTTTTAGCGGAAATGGACGAGATCGCGGATCATCTGTACGAAGGCGCATTGGTGATCGTGACAGATACTGCGAATGCTCCCCGCATCAGTGACGACCGCTACAAGCTGGGAGAAAAACTGATCAAGATCGATCACCATCCGAATGACGATCCATACGGGGATCTGCTTTGGGTCAATACGAAAGCAAGCAGTTGCAGCGAGATCATTGCTGACTTTGCCTTTGCTGAAGACTTGACCGTGACAGAAAATGCGGCACGCTTGCTCTATGGCGGAATCGTGGGGGACACGGGGCGCTTTTTATACCCGGCAACAACCTCCCATACCCTACAGGTTGCGGCGCGTTTGCTCGATTACGGATTCGATGCTACTAAGCTAAATCGGGAGATCGATCAAATCTCATTGGATGTTGCCAAGCTTTCAGGCTATCTTTATCAGAACCTGCAAATCGATGAACACGGTGCCGGGTATGTGTTCTTAGATCAGGCAATCTTAAATAAATACGGCATCAAGGATTCCGATACAGCCTCATTGGTCCCATTGCCGGGAACGATCGACGTCGTACTTGCTTGGGCAGTATTCGTCGAGCAGCCAGAAGGCTATTATCGTGTTCGTCTGCGGTCGAAAGGCCCCGTGATCAATGAATTGGCGAAGCAATACCATGGCGGCGGCCATCCGTTAGCCAGCGGCGCGAATGCGAAAGACCAAGCGATGTGCCAGGAAATTTATCAAAAGATCCAAGCTTTATGCGAAGATTACCAAAAAACTGGGGAATGATAAAAAAACTTCAAAAAAAGAAGTTGACAATCCCCTCATTGGTCTATACAATTCAAAGTGTTAACAATACTGTTTCATGTGACTAGATCATACTAGGCATGGAAAGACACGCAAGGAAGGCTCCTTGTGCATCTTTCCGTGCCTTTTTATTTGGCCAAATAATAACTAGTCGAAACAGCACCACTATTCTGCAGAATGAGGACGAGCAATGAAAATCAAAAAGATACTGAATCAAAATGCCGTTTTAGTTGATGACCATGGAGAAGAAAAAATCGCCATCGGCAAAGGAATCGGTTTTAGCAAACAGAAAAATGATTTGCTTTATTCCCGAGAGATCGAGCGCTTGTTCGTGATGGAGCCGGAGGGACAGCAAAAGCTACAGACCTTATTGAATCAAATTAACGAAACCTATTTCTTTGCTGCCGAAGCCATTATTGATCATGCGGAGACGGTCCTGATGGAGAAGCTCAATGAACATATCTTTATTTCGTTGACGGATCACATCGCTTTTGCTGCGCAAAATATTTCAAATGGGATCGTTGTTCGGAACAAACTACTTAGCGAGATCGAGATTTTATACAGCGAAGAGTTTGGGATCGCGCAATGGGCGGTCGATTACTTGAATCGAACCTTGGAGATTCCGTATGGCTACGATGAGGCGGGCTATATCGCGATCCATATCCATAGTGCGCGAACGGGAAGAGGCAATAACCATGACAGTATTCGAGAAGTCACCATCGTTTCTGACGTGATCCACTTGATTGAAGAAGAATTGGAGATCGCGATCCGTTCTCAGGAGATGGCCTTAGATTATTCTCGTTTGGCGAATCATCTGCGTCTTTTGCTGCAACGCTATCAGACCCAGCGTTATGCGGTCCTAGATCAAGACATCATTGAGATGGTTCGGAACAAGTATCCTGAAAGTTATCAAGTGGCAAAGAAGATTCGTGTCTTTTTGATGAAGACCTATCAGTTAGCGATCACTACAGAAGAATTGGGCTATGTCGCTATTCATGTAGAACGATTGCGAAAAGTAAAAGAACATAAAGGAGAAGAATAGTATGAAAGCATATATGCAGCGCATGGGGCGTTCGTTGATGTTACCTGTGGCAACCTTGCCAGTTGCGGCTTTATTTATGGGGATCGGGTATTGGATCGATCCCAGCGGCTGGGGCGGGAACAATTTGTTGGCCGCTTTCCTGATCAAGGCAGGCGGAACGATCTTGGACAATCTGGGTGTCTTGTTTGCAGTAGGATTGGCCTTAGGAATGTCGAAAGACAAGGATGGCGCGGCGGCTTTGTCGGGATTGGTGGCCTTTTTGACACCGATGACATTAGTGAATAGCGAAGCGGTAGCCATGTTTACCAAAGTCGCGGTGGAAGATGTGAATATCGCCTTTGGTGCCATCAACTTTAAAAATGTCTTTGTCGGAATTTTAGCCGGTTTAGTCGCGGCGGCGATGTACAATCGCTTTAGCGGAGTGAAATTGCCAATGGCGCTGTCTTTCTTCAGTGGAAAGCGGCTGGTGCCTATCGTTACAGCAGGCGTCATGGCGGTGCTGTCGGCGATTCTGATTTTCGCTTGGCCACCTGTTTACACCGGCTTAGTCAGCTTTGGTGAGATGATCTCAGGGATGGGACCACTAGGGGCAGGGCTGTACGGCCTGTTCAATCGGTTATTGATCCCGACTGGTTTGCATCACGCGTTGAACAATGTCTTTTGGTTCAACTTGGCGGGAATCGATGACATTGGTAAATTCTGGGCAAGCGAAGGGGTTCGTGGAATCACAGGCCGTTATCAAGCCGGCTTCTTCCCAGTGATGATGTTCGGTTTACCCGCAGGCGCGTTAGCGATCTATCAATGCGCTCGTCCTGAGAAGAAAAAAGTCACGGCTTCCTTGATGGTCGCGGCCGCTTTTGCTTCTTTCTTTACAGGTGTAACCGAGCCGCTTGAGTTTTCATTCATGTTCGTTGCTTGGCCGTTATATGTCGTTCATGCTATTTTGACAGGGATCTCAATGTTCATCGCGGCGACTTTCCGATGGACCGCAGGGTTCAACTTCAGTGCTGGATTTATTGATTTCTTCTTGAGTTTGCGTGTTCCAATAGCGAATCAGCCGTATATGCTGCTTCTTTTAGGCTTGGTCATGGCCGTGGTTTATTACACGACGTTCCGCTTTGTGATCGTTAAGTTCAATTTGATGACGCCGGGACGTGAAGAAGATGACGGAGAAGAAATGCCGGATATTCGTCTGACTGGCGACAGCAAACACGCGGTCATGGCACAGAAGATCTATGAAGCGCTGGGAGGGCCGGCGAATGTGCAGTCGATCGATAATTGTACGACCCGTCTGCGTCTGCAACTCAAAGACACTGGGGAAGTCAATCAAAGCCAGATCAAGGCCACTGGTGTTCCGGGTCTAAAGGTGATCGATGACACGAATATCCAAGTGATCGTAGGGACCGAAGTCCAATTTGTAGCAGATGAGATGAATCGTCTCCACAATGGCAGCGGTGCAACGCATGCAGTTACGGAGCAGGCGATCGTGGAGGAGGAAGTTCCGAAAACACAGGCGCTGTTTGCAGTAGCCAACGGCCGTTTAGTGCCGATCACGGAAGTGTCCGACGATGTTTTCTCAGAAAAAATGATGGGTGACGGCTATGCTGTATTGCCTACTTCGGGTGAGATTTTCTCCCCTGTTGCAGGGACGATCTCCAATGTCTTTCCAACGAAGCACGCAGTAGGGATCACGACTGCATCAGGCGTCGAAGTCCTACTGCACATGGGCTTAGATACGGTCGATCTAGGTGGAGAGCCTTTTGAGCTTTATGTCAAAGCCGGACAACAAGTGGGGCGTGGTCAGATGATCGCTAAAGTAGACTTAGAGGCTGTTCGCAAAGCAGGGAAGAAAACGGACATTATTGTTGCGTTGACGAATATGGATAAAGTAAAAAGCTCCGATTTGATCGAAACAAAGGAAGTTCTTGTCAATGAGGTAATCGGTGAAATAACAAGTAATTAGTCCATAACGAAGGTCGTGTCGTCTTAGACACGGCTTTTTTTAGTTATTTAAAAAGAAGTTGACCGTTTATAGCAGAGTTAAAAAATAAATATTCAATAACATTCGTGAAAATAAATAAAAAAAATAGTTGATCTAACCATTTACAAGGCTGTACTTTTAGGCTTATTCTGAAAATATAAAAAACAGAAAGCGATTTCTTGAAAATGGAGGATGGGAACATGGATGTTAAAAAATTAGGTACACGGCAGTTATTCTTGATGAAACGAGAGTCTTTGGAGAAGAAGATCGAGACTTACTACGAACAATCCGGGGATGCGGATTCTGTGATCGAGTATTTGGTCGCGGTCATGGTGCGGAATGCGCTAAATTTGACGGGAGCCTTTTCTTTTCTCTGCAAAGACCTGCTTCGAGACTTCTTTTTAACAGTCGAGCCGACAGACACCCTGCGCCTCTTTTTGCCCTTTTTCAAGGAATACTTTGAATCAAAAGAATGGGAAGGCTTGATCAAACAGTATTTTGGAAGCCCTTCCGAATATTTTTCCCAGACAGAATCGATCCGTTCCTTCAAGAATGCCTTTGAGAGACAGGGCAGTTTGGACCCTTACAGAGAAGGGCTCGTTTATGACATTCGTTCCCGTTTTGAAGATGCGGCGGGCAAGCGCCATCTGTTGACGATTCGAGACGTTGATCCTAACAAAGAGGAGACATTGGTGGCGGAAATTCTGGAAGTGTTGACGCTGTTGAGTATCTTTGAGGTAGACGGCGTCCGAAAATTCGTGGCATTAATTGATTACAAAGGCGGCGGTCATGTGGAGACGACTTCCTACAAGGTTGGCAAAGCCAAACAAGCAGAAGAAGACACAGTTGTTGAAGAAGCGCCTACAAACACGAAAACTGAAAAACAGCCAGTCGTCGCTGCCGCCACAGCTCCATCGCCGAAAAAATCCAACAAGCTGTCTTACGAAGAAGCCGCGGCGATCGTCGAGGCGGAGTATCCGCTGCCGGGGGAAGAAGCTTCGAGCACAGAAAGTCCGTCCCATAACACCGTCGAACTCCCGCCAAAACCGAAGTCATCTCACGTGCGTTTCGATAAGACCCCTGAGCAAGAAGAGGAAGAGCAGCGGAAGAAAAACCTCAAACGAAGACTGGATAAGCAACAAGGGAAGAAAAAGGACAGCCGAACCAAGCGGAATAGGAAACGAAAATAGCAGATCGCGTGGACCAACGAGGCGTTCAGCCATCTTTGGATTGCTTTCGATCAAGGGCAACGGCTGAAATTCTGATAACGAATGTTTTTTATGGAAAGTCTTTTCAAGACAGCGCGTTTCAGCTAAACTAAACATTCAGAAAAAAATTATTGGAGGAAGAGTATGCCAAATTGTCCAATGTGTCAATCAGAATACACGTATGAAGATCGCGGCTTGTTTGTTTGCCCAGAATGCGGTCATGAATGGTCAGAAAGTGATGCCGCTGAAGAAGGGCTAGTCGTCAAAGACAGCAACGGCAATCAACTGCAAGAAGGCGATAGCGTCACGGTCATCAAGGACCTTAAAGTCAAAGGAGCGTCCGGTGCCATCAAGCAGGGAACCAAGGTCAAAAACATTCGTTTGGTCGAAGGCGATCACAACATTGATTGCAAAGTAGACGGCTTTGGACCAATGAAACTAAAGTCTGAATTTGTTAAGAAGTTATAAGCTAGAGGGATTCTTAGAGTTGTTTTCATAAAAAATTCATGCCTTTCATGTTAAACTAAGATTAGAAAACTGTTTTATTTAAGACAGTCAAATTATCTTTTATTAGAGGAGAATGTATATGTATGGGTATGGATCATTCTATAATTTTCTAGATCCCACGTTTCTATTAGTGATCGCCGGACTGGTCATTTCTGGTTTTGCTTCGGCGTATGTCAATTCGACATTCCGTAAATACGACAAGTTCCGAAGCAGTAAGGGCGTGACTGGGACCCAAGCGGCTGAGTATATTTTGCGCAGTCAAAATATCAATGACGTGGGTGTCCAGCAGATCAGCGGAGACCTGACGGATAATTATAATAGCGGCAATAAGATGTTGAGTTTGTCTGAAGCGACGGCGCAATCGACTTCGGTCGCTGCGATCGGTGTAGCGGCCCACGAGTGCGGACACGCGGTACAGGACGCGAAGAATTACATCCCGTTGAGAATGCGGGCAGCCATTGTACCAGTTGCCAATATCGGTTCAACGCTTTCCTTCCCCTTGATTCTATTGGGTGTATTTATGAGCTGGAATCAGACGTTGATCAATATCGGGATCTTAGCCTTTTCGTTAGCGTTGATTTTCCAACTGGTGACCTTGCCAGTGGAATTCGATGCCTCCAGACGTGCATTGAGCATCTTACGCGAAGGAAATATGCTGGATGAAGAAGAATTGGCCGGCGCGCGGAAAGTATTGTTTGCTGCGGCATTGACTTATGTCGCTGCGGCTTTAGCAACCTTCCTGCAATTGCTGCGGTTGGTCCTGCTGTTTGGCGGAAATCGGAATCGAAATTAAGAATCGACGACGTGTCGGTTCTTTTTTTATTGAAGGGAAATCCGTCAACGCTGGAGTGCGCTTTCATTTCAACGAGTATCTTAGTATTGATAATTTTAAGTGTGTGGTATGATGGAATGAAGGAAGCCCTTTTGTTTTCTTCGCCGAGTTTATTTTGGCGACGCGCAGAGGGGACAGCGGGTTTTTCGTAAGAAGAATTCATCGAATCAAAATCACTAAGGAGCTGATACTATGAAAAGATCAACCAAAGTAAAAATCGGAGTAGGCGTCGTTGTGGCGGCTAGTACTGCGACAGCTGTAATTGCATCTGGCAAGCTGATCGAAAAAGCGCGCCACGTATCAAATCGTTGTAAGGTGAAACGTTTCGTCAATGACAAATTTGACGGCAGTGACTCACTGTTAGCAATCGTTGATAAACTTTCAGATGATGATTTGGATAATGTCATGAATATTTTGAACAAAATCAAGAGCGGAAAAAAGCGTGTATCGGTCTACGGTGAGTCCATCAAAGATACGACCGAAGATTTAAAAGACCGTTTGATGGACCTTGTAGATAAAATGATGTAAAAGATGTGCCAGCGATGGCGCATCTTTTTTTGTGGGTATAATTATGCTAAAGTAAGGAACATCAATATGAGCGAAATGAGGATACGAATGGAACGCGTGAGTCAATTAACGGAAGAAGAAAAACTTTTTTTTATGCAAGAGGCGATCAGCGAAGCCAATAAGGCGAAGGCAGTCGAGGAGGTGCCGATCGGTGCGGTGGTGGTCTATCGTGGAGAGATCATTGGACGAGGGTACAATTTGCGGGAGCACAGTCAAGACGCGACGAGCCATGCGGAAATGTTCGCGATTCGTGCGGCGTGCAAGGAGCTGGAAAGCTGGCGGCTGGAGGAGTGTCAATTGTTTGTGACGCTGGAGCCCTGTCCAATGTGCAGCGGCGGGATGATTCTTTCCCGAATTGAAGAGGTTTATTTTGGGGCCTATGATCCGAAAGGCGGGACGGCCGGCACCTTGATGAATCTTTTGACGGATGAACGCTTCAATCATCGGGCATATGTCGAAGGCGGGATTCTCGAGGAAGAATGCGGACAGTTGTTGACGAATTTTTTCCGTGAGATTCGGGCACGGAAAAAAAAGACTAGCCAAAACGACTAGAGTTTGTTATACTATTTTTTGCCGAAAGGCAGGACAATGCCGGGCCTGTGAATTGTGTCAGGTCTGGAAGGAAGCAGCACTAAGTAGGATCCGGCATGTGTCTGATATGAACCGCGTAACAGCAAGCCTGAGAGCTTGCTTTTTTATTTGTCAAAAACCAAAAGGGGTAGAAAAGGGGCAAGATCTACTTACCTTTAGCATTGAGCTTTTCAACAATACTAGCCTTTGTCTTCTTGGTTACATGGGTGTATATCTTCATTGTTGTTTCCATGTCGGAGTGTCCTACACGTTCCATGATCGCTTTTACAGGTATGTTCAATTCAGCAAGTAGCGAGATGTGAGAGTGTCTAAAAATATGGCTAGACATTTTCTTTTTGATAGCATCTTTACCAAGCTTGTCATTCATAGTCTTTAGCGAGTTATTAAACGCATTGATTTGAATCGGCTTGCCTGTCTTACCAACAAAGAGGTAAGGAGTTTTACACTTAAATTTTAACTTATTTTCTAAAATCAATTCATCGAGTATCTCAATCGCTCGATTAGATAGATCAATTTCACGATATGATGCTAGGGTCTTAGGCATCTCTTTTTTTGCATTTTTATAGCCGTCCGAATAATCTAAAGTACCAATAACCTTTATAGTTTGGCTATTCGGATCGTAATCATCAATTGTGAGGCTTATAGCTTCGCCTGCACGCAGTCCAGTTAAATACATGAACTCAGCTAACCTTCCGTGATGGACGCTCTGAAACGTGCTGTAATAGACGTTCAATAGCTTGTTGATTTCTTCTTCTTCTAAATACTTATCTTCCACTCTTTCATAAGTTTCTTTTGTTAAAGCTGGTTTTGGAACTTTCGCCCTGTTAATAGGATTAATTTTGATTATTTCCATATCCACTGCATAATCAAGCGCCATTTTTAGCACACTTCGAAACTTCTTCTTATATTCGTAAGATTGAGGTAACTCATTTATGAAATCTTGATAAAATCTTGTGTCTGTGTTTCGCACCACCGCAGCAGTGTTAATATTCTTTCGTATGTATTTCAAAAGTTTCTCATAATTAACTTGTGATGATTGGCGAATAGAAACCTTATGCTGATTCCACCACGCATCTAATAGCTCGCCAAGTGTAATCTTGATTTGATTCTTTTCTTCGATCTTCTTATCAATTTTTTCTTGAAGTTCTATGTTTGCTTGCTTCTTAGCTTGATTAGATTTGCTGTTAAGTGTGATGGAAACTTTTCTGCTTTTTTCTGTGTATGGGTCAATGTATCGTTCAGAATATTTGTATTTCCCGTTCGGTAATTCTTCAATCCACATGTAAATTCAACTCCTTGAATGGAACGTATGTTCTTTTTTGGCGTTATTAAAGAAGCCCCTAAAGTGGGGCAGCTTTAGTACGAACCAACCCATGAAGCATTTGCAAAATAAACTTCATAATCAGTTGTATCGTTCATTATATCGAAATAAGCGATACCTGTAGCAGATTTTCCTGGTTGGATTGTTTCAGAATAAAAATCTCTTGAATTTAGTTCAGCTTTCATATTGTTACCATCGTAGAAATCTAATTGATGCGACGTAACTTCAAAAGGCTTATCCCCTAAATTCGTCACTGTAAAAGTAACTTTAGCGAAGTATCCTTTTTGAGGAATATAATAGTCCCCGTCACCCATATCTTTTTCTACCGAATCAATCTTCACATCCATCATATCTCCGGATTCGCTTTCTAAAGGCTGGCTTTGGCCGATAGAAGCGGAGGTGGCGGTATTCGGACTAGAACTGTCACCACCTACGTATTCAGAATCTGGCTTAGGAGCATTCTCGTCTGAAACTTGTTGCTTTGCCTTCTCAAATTCTGAGTCGAAATCGTAACTGCTTGTACCAGAAATTGAAGATTCAGTTTCGCTAGAATTGCTATTTACTATTCCGCTAATAATGAATATTGAAGCAACAATAAACAACCCTAATATTACCCAAATAATTGGATTTTTAAATTCACTTTTATTCATTTTGTTCCCTCCGATTAATATTTTCTTTTACTGGGATTAGCCATATCCCACACAACTTTTCCCTCAATATAAACTTCCTCAAGTTCATAAGGATTGGTAATCATGATTGAATGCTCTTTTTCATCATATGAATCAGGTTCTAAAACAACTCCTGTCTTAAGTCTATAGAATCTTTTAACAGTATATTCTGTTCCGTTGAGCCTAACTGCTGCTACATCACCATTACAAATCTGTTCATCAGGGTCTATGAGAATATATTGTCCATCTGGGAAAAGTTTGTTCATAGAATTACCTGTAATTTCTAATAACTTTGAATTTGGATGCTTCAAGCCGATATTCATCGGGATTTCTACATCTTCTGGTATCTCATAGCTTTCAAGGGGGCGTCCTGCGACTATCTTTCCGACTAAAGGGCGAACCATTGTCTTCCCAGTCATTGACATGAGTTCTTCTCCAATTAAAAAGGAGTAATCAAGATTCAATGCTTTAGCAGCTGTTAAAATCTTATTTTCTGGGAAAGGAATCTCATGGGAGGCGTATCTTGATATAGTAGAGCGATTAACACCTAGCTTTTTTCCAAGTTCCTCTTGGGATATTTTTCTTATTTTTCTATATTTCTCGATCAAGTCTGCTATTTCACTGTTTTTTCTCAATTTTTTTCACCTCTCGAAAACATGTTCGTATCAACGATATTAGTATAACAAACGTGCGTATAACGCAACAAGCAAAATTATTTATTATTTTATGTTGCGTATACGCACGGAACTTGTTATGATTCATTATGTAACAGAGAGGTAGGTGAATAAAAATGTTATTTGACTATAATTTGCTAAAAGAAGCGCGAAAGAACGAAGGTAAAACAAAAGCTGATGTTGCTGCATATTTAAACATTGATAGAAGTTCATACTCTAGAAAAGAAGACGGATTAATTACTTTCGATGTACGAGAATTAGCTAAGGTAATGGAGTTCTTGAATATCCCGAGATCAAGAAGAGGAGAATTTTTTTTGGAGTAAATCGTGCATAAAAGAAACAAACGGCAAAGAAAAACGTGCGTTAAGGAAACTTATCCACAGGTGATTTACCTATAATAATAATTTGATGAGAAAAAATAAAATAACGAATTGAAGTTGTGGATAACTTAGCACCTTGGAAGACTTTTTTACAGCTGAAGATATGATCGAAATTTAAATAACGCAAAGGATGATAAATAATGACTGAAAAAATCGCCTTAGCAGAAACCATCAAATTGCCTCAATTATCAATGCCAAAGGATGAAGCGATAAAATATTTCGGATTTGAAGGACATGAATCTACATTCCAAAGATTGTTAGCAGAATTTAAAGTACATCCTGATTTCAAAAGTGGTTATCGAGCACCGACATACAAAATTGTGCTGATAAACATCAATCTGTTTGATCAATTTTTGGATTGGAAGGACAAAAATAAATTTAAATAGAGGAGGTAATAGCATGAATGAAGTAAAAATCAATGTAAAGCTAACCGGTGTAGAAGAAGCTACTGAAAAAGCAGAGCGATATGTCGAACTATTAAAAGAAGCCAAAGCGTTGGCAGACGAATTAGCTTCAATGGAGTTTGAAATTGGAATTAAGCAGTAAAGGAGGCAACAGCATGAATAATATACCAGTAAATATTGTCATTAGAGGGGTGGAAGCTCTAGAAAGCATAGCAAATAGCCTCAGCACTTTGGCAGAAGATACTAAGGCAAGCAAAGAGTTAAAAGAAACTCTTATTACAAATGTTGACAACATGCAAAATGCAATCGAAAGACTAAAAAGTGATCCTTTTGGATTAAATGAAGGGGATTAATGATTTAACTTTAACGGCAAAATCAAGAACCTTATTGATGTCGTCTTCAAATTTCGATTCCATAATTGCTATGGCATCGGTTGTTAAGCTCACATAAAAAATAGTATTTCCTGCTAACAATCCAGATATCAGGCCTTTTCTACGGAGTTCAAAACATGTGAAATTGACGTCTGAAATTTCCCACTCAGGCATTATGTTTTCATGAATTGAATTAACATCACCAAATAAAACAGCTTTTTCTTTTGAAATTTTGCTTTTCCTACGATCTATATAGGTCTTGTACATGGACGATAGTAAAAATTTAGCATCATTGGTTAAATTATCCATAATTTTCACCTCACTTTCTACAGTGAGTATATCAAACGATAGGAGATAAACGATGAAAAATAAAAAAATTGCACTAGGAGTTACCGCTGCATTGTTTCTAGGATCAACTGTAGGATTCGCCGCAGGCGCTGGTTTCTTCGATAACGCAACAACTGTTGAACAGAACATCTACAAACTGGCTAACATTGCTACGCAGAACAAACAGAAGGCAGCAGACGTTCAAAGCAAACTTGATCAAACGACTGGGCAACAAAAGAACCTGCAAGATCAGCTAGACAGTTTGAAACAGCAATTGTCAAACAAACAAAACGAGGTCAATGCGAAGCAGTCTGAAATCGAAGCCAAACAACGTGAAGTCGAATCTAAGCAACAAGAAGTCACGCAAAAACAGCAAGAGGCGGATAAGCTGCGTAATGAACTATCTAATGCTCAAAATGATTCAACGCAAAAAGACGCACGCATGTCTGAGTTAGCAAATTTGAGCCAACAAAAAGTAAACGAGTTGGGCCAGTAGGGGGTTTAATGATGAAAAAACTCTATTGGCTTCGCAGAACTGGAGCAATGCTATTGGCGTTCGGGATAGGTGCAGCACTAACAGGAAGTATTCCAGAATGGTTAAAGGCAGTTTATGTAACTGCAGTGTTCGGATTGGTACTTATCTATGACGTAACTGAATACGAAGTAAAAAAAGCCAACCGAGGGGGCTGACAATGAGTAGCAGTGACATCATTACTCTTTCAACAATTGTTTTTGGATTAGCTTCAATAATCATCAATGTGTATTTGATTGTAAGAGATATATTTTTTTAAATGTCGGGGGTACAAAAATGGAGATTCAAATAACTGGAACACCAAATGAAGTTGAAGAAATGTTTCGTCGTATTGGTAAAAGTAAAGAACCAGTTGATTTAACAATAAACAATATCAATCCAAATAGGGCTTTGAAAGTTGCAAAAAGTATAGAAGACGTAACCTATAGTCTTTCTAATGACAACGTTGTAAACACGGAAAACATTTCACCTGAATCAATTACAATCATTGCTGAATGTCAGTTGAGCCCGGTAATGAAGCTACGTTCTTCAAGGGAGGTAATTTAAATTGCTCCGTACCTCTTTAGTCACAAAAAAAGACTAGCCCCGTCTACCAAACTAAGCTAGTCAAAATACATCTATATAAGGAGAGTTTATCATGACATCACGCGATAGTCTAGGCGTTCCTATGGAACCGCCGGAAGAAAAAGAAATATTGAAAGATATCTACGGAGATCCAATTTATTTGAACAGTACCATTTACATCAATAAAGATGGTCTGCTGCTTGAAGAAAACTTAGAACGCTATACAAATGAGTATGTGGAGGAGTTAACCGCAGGCGAAGCGAACGAAGAACTTAGAGAAGCTATGCTGCCAAGTGAGTATTCAGAGGTAGTCAAAGAAGCTTTACTCACTTGGATCGTAAATAACGGCTATGCGAAGTTTTTCGACTTACATCCTAAGAGAGGAGAGGACGTTTTTGAATCTAGAAGATATCACTAGAGAAATCGAATTGATGAGACAAGTACAAAAATCAAAACTAGATCTGTACGATCGTCAGATAGCTGAAATTACAGACGCAAAAGTAGCATTTTTAAATAAATCAAAGCAGGAGTTAGATGCTGCGATAGAGATTCAAAGGCAGCTCTTAGGTGACGTGGAGTCGGTAGAAACTGAGAGTTTCTTAATCAGTAAAAAACACCCAAATATGAAAAGTAAGACAACTTACAAATTGAATCTTCCAAAATCAAAAGAGGAAAAAGTCCGATTTGATCGATACATGAAGGAAGAACATCCAGGTTTAATAAAGGAAGAATTAGTGGTCAAACCTATACAAAATGATATTAAGCAACTTCTAGTCGATGGAATTTTCCATATGACTGATGAAGGATTGTTGATTGATGATAACGGAATGGCTATTCCAAACACAACCGTTGATGTTAAGGGAATCGAAGTGAAAGTGAAGGTGAAAGAGTAGATGGAAAAAACAAAAATGCAAGTCTTACTAGATTATTTACGAACGCACCCAACAGGTACAAACCAAGAAATCGCCGATGGGCTGGGTGAAGGCTATGATCGGGAGTTTGTTAAAGGAAATATTTCTATTATGAAAACTCGTAAATGGATTAAAGTAACAGGCCAAGGAGCTAATCGTACCATCGAAGTAACGTATGAAGATCCGGCCAACATGCAAGAGTATAAAAAAGGAATTTATACTCAAATGCTACCAACGTTGCTCCATTCTTTCGAACAAACGACGAATATTCAAGATCAAGTGTTGGCTGCCAAAACGATATTTAAAATTCTAGATAATTTATAAGGAGGACGAATAATGTTCCAGTTACCGGAAAACAAACCGCAGGTCCCGAAAGATACGCCACGAAATTACTTTATTTGGGGAGAAACGATGAGTGGCAAGTCTTATCTTGCAAGCGAGTTTCCAAACCCCATCGTTTTGAATACTGATGGAAATGCTGAGGCAAATAGCGTTCCATCGATTCAAATTCGGAATGTGAAAGATAAATCTGGGAAGATCGTCAAAGGCGCTCCAGAACAAATTGGGGAAGTAATCCTTGCTTTACAAACACAGACACATTCTTATGAAACAGTTGTTTTAGATGTAATCGATGACATTATCGAGATGATCAAACAATATGTTCAAGTTGAAAATGGTGTGAAGTCATTAGGTGATATTCCTTATGGAAAAGGCTACGACGCTTTTAATGGTTTACTCACTGAACTAGTTATTGATCTTAAAACTTTACCTATGAATGTCGTCTATATCAGTAGGCAAATTCAAAAGATGGAAAACAATGTCTACATTGATATCCCTTCACTAAAAGATAAATACGTAAACTTGATCAACGGAAATAGTGATTTAAATATCCAAACCAAAAAACTCGGCAACAAATACATTCGACGGGTTGAAGCTCGTCGCAAATCTTACACAAGAGATCATGTGGATGATCAAAAAATCTTAGCTATTTTAGACACCATCACTGGTGTATTTGATAGAACGCAGCGAACAAGTCGGCAAGATCAAGACAAAATCGCTAACGATATCACCAAACAACAAGAAACACGATTTGAACCACAAGAAAGCAAACCATTATAAAGAAGAAGAGGAGAATGAACAATGTCATTACTAGATTTAGCGAAGGAAATTAAAGATAATTTTAACCCCGAAACAGATAAGGTAAACAGCGGAGGGAATCGTATTCCGGCAGGGACATACGACACTGTTATTGCGAATGTAGAGTTCGCAAACTATGATAGCGGCTGGGAGAACATCGTTGTTACTGCGGAGATTACAACTGGTGAATTATCTGGACGTAAAGAATTAGTAAGTTTTTCGTTTATTGAAGACTGGAATGGAAAAGCAATTCATGAATACGTATTACAACGCAATATGAAACTTGCCCAAAAATTGGCCTTCATCGGGGATTATGCCTTCAAAGAGACTGATTTCCAAGATACTTATTCAGTTGCACTGGCTCTAAAAAATATTATTGGAACTCAAATGGTTCTAACAATCAAAGAGCGTGAAAACAAAAAAGATAAAGAAAATCCGTTCCGCGAGTATGAAGTGGACGGTTATCCAAATGAAACGGATTTTGCTCCTGAAACTGATCGCGGTTTTCCGTCGGATGACGATGCACCTGCATTGTAAGGCTTGAACTATGACAATGATGGATTGGGCACTTAAATATAGCAGGTTGGGCTTTTCAGTGATACCAATGAAAGAAAAGACTCCTCTCATTAAATTTGCTGATTGCCCACCATTAACAGAAAAAGAAATACAAGACCTTTGGACGAAGTATCCGGATGCAAATATTGCAGTCAAAACAGATAAGTTTTTTGTGATCGATATTGATCGCCACGAGGGCGGGGATGACGGTTTTAAGTCGATTGCTTTATATGATTATCCCGAACATTTCAGAGACACGATGTATCAGATGACACCAAACGGTGGAGAACAACTTTTCTATTTCAAGAAAGACAGTCTGCCAGCTAACCAAAATATCGGTTGGTTGGCGGGTGTTGATGTGAAAGCTCATCCGAATAATTATGTGATGGTCCCACCGTCAACAACGAAAAAAGGCACGTATGAATGGGCAGTATCAGAGTTTAATATTGCTCCAGATAAAATCGTGACTGCCTCAAAAGAACTGATTCAAGCAGTTATCAAACTGGCAAGAGAAGATACCAATTTTAAACGCCCTGACTTTAGAGCTAAGACAGGTACGAAAAACAAGACTACTGAAATACTTGAGACGGTCGCGGAAGGCTTTGGATCATCTAATAGTGGACGTAACGACAAGTTAGCGAAGTTTGTAGGAGGATTACTTTTACGAGGTGTAGAAGAAGATCGTATCAGAGCATTGGCGAATCAAACGAATCGAAATAGCATCAACCCGCTTCCAAACAAAGAAGTAGTAGCAACAGTAGAGAGTATCATCAAGAAACATCACCGCGAGAAAGGGGTTGTTGTAAATCAGTAGAGAAAAACCAGTCATTGATTTAACACCCTACCAAAAACAAAAGGAAATCGAACAAAAGCGAGACGATGCGTATCAAAATTGGGGATTTATTTTCAATAAGGATGGGCAGTTAAAGAAGAACTCAATAGTCAATGTTGAAGCTATTTTAGCCAACGATCCTAATTTGATTGGAAAAATCGCCTATAACCAGTTTACCTATGATGTCGAAATTACCGAGCTAATACCATTAGAGTATTTCAGTATTGAGAAAGGGATCGCCAAGAATGATTTAGAACCCGCTTTACTGAGTTATTTTGAAAAATATTACCAAGTATTATTCCCGAAAGGGAACGTCAATGATGCCATCGTTAACATAGCCAACCGACAGAAATACAATCCCGTTAAAGACTATTTTGAACATTGTTATAAAGATTGGGACGAAGAGTCCAGAATTGCAGAATTTTTTCCTGCCTATCTAGGTGTTGAATACAGTAGTTTAACTACTTTAATTACAAAACTTTGGTTAGTAGGAGCAGTCACGAAAGTATATGAGCCATTAGCAAAATTCGATTTTGTTCTTGATCTCGTTGGTGGTCAAGGATCAGGGAAGACGACGGTTCTTCAAAAATTAGGCGGGCAATGGTATACCGATCAAATAACTGACTTTAAGGATAAGGACAATTTTGCCAACATGCTGCGAGCTTTAATTGTGAACGATGACGAAATGGTTGCAACAGAAAACAGTAAGTTCGAAGAAATAAAAAAGTTTGTCACTGCTCAATATCTTGAATTTCGTAAGCCGTTTGACCGGCGGGCGGAACGATATCCCAAAAATTTCGTTATCGCTCGTACCACAAACCATATTGAATATTTAAAAGACAAGACGGGTGAACGACGCTTTCTCCCACTGCTTACTAACCCAGAGAACCAAATCTATCATCCAGTGACAGATTTAACTCAAGAATACGTGGATCAATTATGGGGTGAAACAGTCAATTTATATAAAAATGGTTTCACCTTCACTTTATCAGCAGAAGAAGCAGAAGAATTAGAAGACCATAGAAAGAATTTCCAATATCAAGATGATGTAGAACAAGCTATTAACACTTACCTTGATATTGATATTCCACGAGGCTTTGAATCTTGGGATCGCTATGATCGACAAGACTACATTCAAGACATGATGCAAAAAGGATATTCCTCAAAAGGAAATCAAGATGAAAAACGCGAGCGAGTCACTAGTACGGATATCGCGTGGGAGTGTTTTAGAAAGGAAATAACTTCAGATCGAAAATTGGCCAATAAGATTAAATATATTTTTGATAATAAAAAAGGATGGAAGAAAACAAGATTTAGAGTGAACAAAATTTCAAAAGATGGGTACGGAAAAAGTAATTAATACCTAAACGTGTCGTCAGCGTGTAGACAAAAAATATTTTTGACGACACACTTAACGCCAAGGGGCACAAGGGATACAGCCTATCGTGTCGTCAATATCTCTATATTTTAATAAGTTTATATTATTTATATATTGAAAAATCTGCGCACGCGAGGGAAAGTTCAGCGGATATTGAATTATTGACGACACACTATGGCTCAACCTCTTGGGGCAGTAAAGCTCATGCCGTGTAGTCAATAATTCTTACTGACGACACACCTTAAATAAACGTTGGTATATTAACATTCTAAAAAAATATTGACGACACATTTAGACGACACAGTGGAGGATATATGTTACCAGAGAAAAAAGTTGAAACACAGATCAAAAATTATTTACTCTCACTCAACGCCTATTTTATTAAAACAATCGGCGGAAGTGTAGCAGCAGGGACGCCAGATATTATCGCTTGTGTGAATGGCAGATTTATTGGAATAGAAGTGAAACGCCCGACTGGCGGAAGAGTGAGTGAATTGCAAAAGAATCATATTAAAAGAATCAACCAAGCTGGCGGCTTAGCATTTGTGGCTTCCAGCAAAGAAGAGGTGATCCACAATTTATCAAGACACCATATTATATGAGTTCCAAAAAGAAGCTTTAAATAATGCTGAGAAAAATTATCTATACGCCTTAGATACCGGTACAGGTAAAACAATTACTTCAATTCATCATTACTTAAAACATGCACCGAATAAAAAGTTATTGATTATCGCGCCTCCTGCGAAAATAAAGGAAGGCGGATGGGACAAAGACATTTTATTTGTTCGAAAATCGTACAACATAAACATTGAATACGAAATATTATCGTATGGGAAGTTATCAAAATCTTGGCATAATTATAAAGATTACTATGTCATTTTTGATGAGGCGCACTATATCAAAAATCCAACCAGTCAAAGGGGTAAAGCGGCGTTACACCTAACAAGGCAATCTGAAGGTTTTTGTTTATTGACGGCAACGCCAATGAGCAACGGCTGGCAAGATAGTTACAACTATTTCATAATGTTCGGTTGCTTTAAAAATAAAACCGCTATGAATAAACGTCATGCGATTTATGAAACGAAGTTTTTCGGTATGCGTCAGATTCCACAAATCGTCGGCTGGAGACGTGAAGACGAACTAGAGCGCATGTACAAACAATTTGCTGTTTCAATCAGTAAAGATGAAGCGTTAGATTTGCCGGATTTAGTTTATCGGAAAGTCTTTTTCAAACCATCTCCATTATACAAGAAGCTAAAAAAGGATCGTGTACTTGATGATGTAGCATATGACACACACCCTAAGTTAGCAGCGGGCTTACGGTTTTATGCAAACCAACAAGATAAGCTAGATTATCTATCGATGATCTGTGAAGGAACAAGTGAGAACATCGTTGTCTTTTATCAATTTAAACAGGAGCTTGAAGATATCAAGAAAATTCTAAAAGACAAAAAGATTTATGAAGTAAACGGCCATCGGTTTGAATTGCCAAAAGATCGCCCAGAAAACAGTGTGACACTAGTCCAATATCAAGCGGGATCAGCAGGAATTGAATTGCAATATGCAAACATTGTTGTCTTTTATACACCGACCTACAGCTATCAAGATTACAGTCAATCTTTAGGACGAGCCTATCGGAATGGTCAAACTAAAAAGGTTACTGTTTATCAATTTAATACTGAAAAGACGATAGAAGAAGACGTTTGGGATGCTTTAAGCAATAAGAAAGATTTTAGCGAAAAGCGATACCTCGATACGAAGTTATAGGACGCTTTGCGGATTGTTAATAAGAAATAAAAATATTTCAATTGAAATAGGAGGGTATAATGAATACAACCAATAATAGAAAATTTGGTAAGTTTCTCGCGACGAACAACACGTTATCGCCAAAGAGACCACAATTAAATCCAGACAAATATTACAAGTTGGATTATGAAAAATGCATCTATTCGATCGTTGGGAAATTGATTAACGAGTATAAACATACGGCGTGTTTTGAAATTGTGAATTGGCATCAAGCTGACGGTGCTATATTGAGAAACTTGGGCCACCGGGTAATCGTTAGAAAACAAGAAGCCGTTGAGATTGAGTAGCTTAAAGTTACTCAGTTTGATGCCATAGAGGAGGTGTTGAAATGAATATTTCACAGGATGCTTTAGCAGAAATGTGTCCGCCCGAAGTAGGCGAATATATTGACGAAAAGATTTTGCCGGAATACGCAAACGGTAAAAACACGGCGAAAATGATAGCAAACTCAATGGCGCAGGATGCTTTGGAAAGGCTTAATTTAAAACATGAAAATCATATCGAATATTACAAGCTATATTCAGATTTAGCGTTAATTGATCCGTATATCAGCGCAAAAGTCAATCGCTGTATTTTAGTAGGGTACATTCAAACAATTTTCGATGAGTGGGAAAATGAATGTTAACTAAGTTAATCAACTTGAATATTAAAAGCTTTGCAAAGTGGTCAATCAGAGAAGAATGTATGCATAGGAAAATAAATTAAAAGGAGCACATAATGAGTACTTTTATTAAGGATCGTAGTTTTAATCCATACCCTCACTTAGTGTTTGAAAACTATTCATCCGCTACAGATGAAATAGTTAATCAATCTAAAGCAAGGTTTTAGAATTGTGGATTGGTATTCAAATGCAAATTTCTATGGGGCGAAAGATTACAGTAGTTTGTTTTTAGTCTATTCTTCTAAAAGTATTTAATTTGGGGCTATCAAGGAGGAAAAGTAAATGGATAAAATTTTTGAGAATGTTTGGAATCGAAGAGACGAAGCTTTAGCTTGGTACACAAATGTAGAGAAAGATTTTAAGCGTGAGCAAGGCATTAATCCTAAGAAGCTTGCAAAGATTTGCAAGGAAGAAGGAACAACGATAGATGAATTTCTTCCCTACGCACAAAAACGAGCGAAAGAAGAAAACGTACAGTAATGAAGAAGATCGTGTCAGGAGGATAATTTATGAACTTGTATTTCGATCAAAAAGTTTTTAGAGAGCATAAAAAAGCTATAGAGATCAAGCAATCTAAGGTTGATCATAGACGATTCATTGAACGTTCGAATCGCAAACAGCTTTGTCGGAAAAAGAATAGACGTGTCCAATCTATACGTTAGTGGAGGAGTTGGAGGAAATAAAAATGGGTTTAACAGTTTTTAAAATGGAATTTTATCATTTTGATAATACTTCAATCACGATGATGAAAAATAGTAAGTTTCTGTATAGCGTGGAAATTGTAGATGATAACGGCAGGTACGAATTTAGTAACGGTCTGACATTCAAAGAAGCAAAAGCGATTGTAGACAGTGAAATTCAAACATTTGCAGATAAGTTGAAAGTCAATTAATGACGGAAATCACGTAGGAAGGAATGGTCAGTATGAAGGTTTATATCGTAGCAATAACAGATTCAACATATATGTTTCCGGTTTGTGATGGGAAACTTTTTAAAATGAAATCTGCAGCTCAAAAAGCTTGTGACAGATACAACGGAACGCACCCTAATAAAGCGAAAGTATTAGTCGCCGATAATTGGCATTTGGAGGACGGCGAATGAATATTATCAAAATAATTTTTGAAGTAATCGGTTATGCATTAAACATTGCGCTATTAATTTATTGGGCGTATTTCATTTTTTACGGTGGGATTTGGCAAGTTGGAAACTTTATGAATATAGAACTAGAAGGCTTGCTGAGGAACAGTAAGAAAGCATACAAATCAACTAACGGAAAGTTCAAAGTGAAAGAAATATCTAATGTCATACAATTTGACGAAATGGGCTATCCTCTACGGCTAGTTATGATTGATTTAGACAATGGTACTGTCGATCATGTTTGGCGGGATACTACAGAAAGAGAAGGTGACGTGGTGTTAGAGTGGACTAAAATTTAGTTCCGCTAACCACGCCAATTAAGGAGGGATGATTAATAATGACGATTAGATTTAGGAGAATTAGAGCAAAAGGACAAATTAAGAAGAACAGCTATATAAAATATTTGAAAAGAAAACACGACTATACCAACTGTAGTTGGTGCAATCGTGTTATCAAGAAAAATTCTAATTTTTGCTGTTGGTGTGGCAAGTCAATTAATTAAAGATGGTCTTTTTAACAGTTTCCGACAGAACATCGACTAATAAATTATAAAGTGAATCTTTAACTAATTTAGAAGCTTTAGAATAGCCTTTGGAAAATTTTGCTTCAGCAACTTTAGTTTTAGGTGTATCAACTAATAAATCGGGAATCGCTGATTCAATAAGTTGTTTATCTTGATCACTCAGACCATCATCTAACGCGACTAATTCAGCTGCACCTTCTAAAATCTTTTGAGTCCATGGGAATGGTGTTCCACAAGACTTACAGTAATTTGGAACTGATTTAGTGAATCCAACTGTAATCACTCCATCAATGTCTCTATCACCTAAAATTGCTTGTTCACAGTTAGGGCAGGTGACAATAACCTTTTCACCACATAATTCGCAAAATTCAGGTGGATTTGGATTGTTAGATGAACTGTAGTGATCAGTTACTTGGTGACCGTTTAAACATATTTTTTGATAGTATTGTTTTCCCATTGTTAACCTCCTTATCAATATTTCAGTGGACCACTCACTGATAAGGAGATTATATCAAATAAAGCATTTACAAAACGATTGTAATTAAAAAGAAGGCTAACTCAGCCTATCAAGTAAGAAAAGAGGTATGAAATGAATAAACAAGAATTGATTGAAAAGATAAAAGCGAATGGCGAATGGTTTGAAACAAATAGGTATGTGAAAATCACCAAGGCTGTTGAGCTCATTAGCCAACTAGACGAACCGCAGAAAGTCAAAGTGCCGGCGTTTGTAGCACCATTTATCGAAAAACTAAAAATCACGAACCGTAGATATGGTGTTGAATTAGAAAAAGCATATAACAATGAAGAAGACGAAGAATTAGTAATTTGGCTTTGGTTTAACGAAAACGTCTTGACCTTGTTTAGAGCGTTAGAAAAAGGCTACGAGGTCGAGGAAGAGCCGAAATGGAAAATAATTAATGATCAAAAATACTGTCTGACATCAATAGAAGCAGGATATGGCAACTCGTTACATTGGGCTTTCGACAGCACGAAGAAAAAGCCGATCCTCTTTGATAACGAGGAAACGGCATTGTATACCGCATATATTACTGGCGGCACAGTCGAGAAAGTGTAGGTGGGATCGATGGAATCACTTTTTGAACGAGCTGAAGGAATGGCTCAAGAAAAATATCGGCAAACGTTTGATTATGCGACAAGAAATATAGGAGTCGCTTTTCGAAATGTTCTCAGAGAAAACAAGTTGCCAGAACCGCAATATAAAGAAACGAAGTTGAACGAGAATTATCTGGAAGAAATGATCAGCTACATGGAGATAATTCATCAAAAGGACTTGAAAGAGGTGGCGGAATGAAAGTAAATCCCATTTTCAAATTTGCGCTATTGGTTTTGCTGGTTCTGTCACCAACACTAATTGGAGTGTTTGGTTGTATTTTTACGGACTGGGACAATGATAAGGTTGCAGGCATAGTGATTCTTGTCTATATGGTCGGAACACTATTCATTCTATTGCTAGCGTTTTTGTGGGTGTTCATTTTTGAAGATAGTTATGATGAGTGGAAAAAGCTTCAAGAAAAGAATATCAATAAACGAGCAATCCATGATAAAGAAATGAAACGACTGAAAGAAGAGATGGAAGAAATGCGGCGACGGTTAGATGATCGTTGGGATAATTTTTAGTTCCGCTAACCGACCCAACTGCATAAAAAAAGACAGCCGACCACTGGCTGTCTGAGAAAAAGAAACTTTCGTCTAGTTTCCGCTAGACAAAATAATTTTACCACAAAAAGACCACCGGGATAAGTCAGTGGTCAGTGAGCTGGACATTGAAAGGATCAATAAAAAAGGAGTACCAGCTCGTATGTATTGTACATCAAATAAGAAGTGGAAGTGAAACATATGATACTGGATATCGAAATCGGGAAAATTTATAAATTATCTGATGCTAAGCCGCCAGCTTTTGCCAAAATCACAAAAATTTCTAATCATGATGTTTGGAACGATATTTTAGAAGATGACGAATTAACGCAACTTGCATGGGGAGATTGGTATCAATGGGCCAATAAAAATATCTACTGCCATTTTGGAGCTGGATTCGACACGTATAGGCTGGTTCCGGCAACTGCGGAAGAAATTGCCATTTATGAAGATAAAGTTAGAAAATATCGATCGGAGGACAACAATGATACCGAAGTTTAGAGCGTGGGATAAGGAAACAGCCGAAATGTGTAATGTTGGTGCACTATATTTTAGTAGAGACTACGAGTTAGAAGCTGTTTCCGTTCATCTACCTAACGGATATGTGGTTAACAGGAGTTTAACACAAGTAAACCTCATGCAATCAACAGGACTGAAAGACAAGAACGGCGTGGAGATATTTGAAGGGGATATTGTTAAAGTATCTAATCATCCTTTTCAAAAAAATGACAATGGAATCGGTATTGAAATAAATGGAAATTATGTAATTGGTTGGTCAGAATATTCGCTATCTTGGTTAGCTGGGAATTTAATATTAGCTGAGCTTAAACCTTTTATAGAAGTTATCGGCAACATCTACGAAAACCCAGAGTTGTTGGAGGTGGAAGGATGATAAAGAAAATTCAAGAATTTTTAGCTGCAGCGTATCCAATATTTTTGTTGGTGATGGCCACTATATATGTGTTCGTAGAAGACGGGAATAGATCACTTTTGTTCATATTACTCTACGCGGTTTGTTTAATTGGTGATCGCTTACGGGATATTTATAAAAGTATTAGCATTTTATGGTGTCGAATCTACTTAAGAAATAAAAAAGACGGCATCGAGTAGATCTAGTAACGTCGCCAATTAAGCAATGAAATACAATATATGGTTTCGTTAATTCGCAGAAACACAATATATTGTGGATAAAGCTGTTAATATGTGCATAACAAAATTATTGGGAGGAAATGTTTTGAAGCAAATCATTGAACTAGGGGATAAATCAATAAAGAGAATTGCTTTAGAAGTCCATAAGCTGGATCAGAAGGATAAAGAGAAAGCTAGAAAAGAATTCAAAAGTAGATCACTTCATAATACGAAACTATTGCTAGAAAATTATTATAAATTAAAAGCTCATTGCGATAGCATGCACACCAGAATAAATGAAACTAACGAAACTTCCCTTTGGTACAAAGGGCGAATGACAATTGATGCGTTGATGGAGAATCAAGTGAAAACTGTCAAAATGATGTGGCATGTTGATGACAGTCTTGAGAAATACAAGCGCGTATGCAAAGGAGAGACTAAAAAATCGAAATCAAGAAGGTATAACATCCTAAAAGACTTTTATATTGATGGGTTATCAATTGATCGAATAGCAGATAAATATGATGTCGATAGAACAACTATCCTTAGAAATAAAGATGATGCTATAGATGATCTATCAATTTATCTTTTTGGTATAGATATTTTTAACGAACTATAGTAAATGCACATTTTATGCACCACAATGCGACTATTAATGTATTAACATGATAACGTGAAATAAGTATGATTAATCCATCAAGCAGACGACTCAAACTAACTTTATTGGCATGAAGTTTCTCCTTATACCTTTTAATAAACATTCGTCTAGCTTGGTGGGTTATTCTCTTTTTGACTACACTGCCACTTTGCGGAAACAGAGTAGGCAAACAATTGGCGGCATGAAATAATGATTTCTACATTGAGCATGCCGTTCTATTTTTTTGAAAATTGAAAACTCAATAGATTCGAACCTAGTGAAGATCGTTTGAACAACGAGCTAGGACAATGTGGGATAAGTCGTAACAAGTGAGAATGCGGGATACTGTGTTCTGATTTGGGTATGGATCACAGAAGGATGCGTCCGGTAATATGATCGGAACTAGTGGTAAAAGCCATTATACGCAAAGCGTTGTGTGGAAATTATGCAGAGGTAAGGTGCAAGACTTTCGGGCGAGACAATAGACGCTCCAGTGGAGAATAATCTTAGTTAGGGTTAGCGTGAGAAACTAAGCAAACCTAAGAAAACTCAAAACAATCGCTACTGATGAGAAACCTAGAAATAGGTGTATGACGAAAGAAATTGGCACGAGTAGCTTAACTTATCAGCTCTTTGGAGTAAACAGATGCTAAGCCAAAAAATGGCTAATAATGTTTAACAATAATATGCTGAATGTTCAAGTGAAAGTTGTTGGCTGTTATGCCAGACCACGCACGAAAAGCAAGAAGAAGCATTACTGTAGCTCGGTAGTGTTCAGCCTTCTTGGGCGTGTTACCCAATAACCTTGAAAATAATTAAAGCAGGAAGAAAAGCCTGAATCTGTTGAGTTTTGAGTTTTTAAAATGATACATAATCAAGATCGCTTAGGCGGTCTTTTTATTTTGTACAAGGAGTGATTTGAATGTATCGACCGCAATATTTAGAACAAAGGTATGAGGTGACTAACATATATGCTTGGTCTAATACTGTTCCATATTTTACTATTCGAACACCAATTAAAAGCAATACATATGAACGTAAAGAAAACAATGAAGTCATTAGGCGATACGGAAGAAAGATACATCGAAGAAAGGGCTGATCCAAATGAGAAACCACTGGTACATTTCATTGGCAGGTAACTATCCGCAGCGCGCAATGTCTGCGCAGATAGCAAAGCGTTATACCATTGTTGAGCTGACGGATGAAGCGACACCGAATGAGATTGATCAGTGCAAGTTGGTTCTCATTGGTATTGGTTGGTTTAAGGATGAACATATACAGGCAAACATAAAGAGGTGGTTGAAATGAAACTAATAGATTATATACATGAAGGATACAACATAGTAACATCGGAATGCATAGGAAGAGCAATTAGACAATCACATCCGGCTACGTTTGTGTTTACAGGTGGAGACTTTGAAAGTATACCACGTGGGAAATTACTGGTTGATAGTTTCTATAGCTATCTTCCTGGAATAAGGGACGCTATGGAACTTCAGAATGCTTATGCAGTGGAACGATTTACTAATGATTTTGTTGGGGCAGAAGCAAGAGTTAAATCAATGAACTCGCTTGAACAAAGCCTAAAGTATCTGAATAACAAACAAGAACCTAACCTACTAGAAATCAAACTGAAGGATACTGATTCGGTCCCTGAAGTCTGGTATCGAGGCGAGCGGGTGGACGAGATGCCTAAAGCTTTGGTGGATATCTCGTATCATTACAGGACGACCGGAGAGTGGCCTGATGATTCAGCCAATGACATCAACATAGAATACTACTCAACATCGAATGATAAGTACCTCGATAAGAAGATCATTGGACACAAGCGGGACATGTAGATGATTGAAGTAACAACTAAAGCAGACAGAGCTAAGTTCTATTCATCAAGCGAGTGGAAGCAGCTAAGGAAAGAAGTGCTGGAACGTGATCACTACGAATGTCTGTGGTGTAAAGAAGAAGGCAAGGTTACAACTGTTAACGATTCTATCTTGGAAGTGGATCACATTAAAGAGCTTGAATATCATCCAGAATTTGCTACTGATATAGATAATCTAAGAACATTGTGCAAAGAATGCCACAATAAACGGCATAGTCGTATGAATTATCGCGGCGCAGAACGTAAGAAAAAATTTGATGATGAATGGTGGTGACGATTTGGAAGAATTAGTTAACGGGATGTTTAATGTTTACTTGGAATTAATTAAACAAGAGGACGAAGAACAAGGTGAAAAAATCGAGCAAGTATTTATTTCGATGTTTAACTTAATGTCGGAAAAGGAACAAATTAAATGTAAGAAAGAATCGTTAATCAAATTGTTGCAAGAGTTGTAAGCCCCCCGGTCTAAAATATTTCAATGTTAAATGAGATTTTGGAAACCGGTGGATGGGCTCGACTCCGCAGAAATATCGAAAATTCTCGTGAAGGGGGGGTAGGTATGAAATACAATATCAAGAAATTAGAAAAAGAGTTGACTACAAAAGTTGATACAGAATCTCAAAAAGAAATTGAAAAAATTAATAGATATATTAATCTTCTAGAAATCTTCTATGAACTTGACGAGAGTATCAAAGAAGATGGCTCAATGGTGATCACAGAAAACGGCTCACAACGATTCTTGAAACCTAACCCTGCCATTGTCGAGAAAACAAAAATCAATACTCAGCTTCTTGCTATTGAACGGTCCTTTATTTTTATTGATGATAATGACCGTCCGGACGACGGAAGTGATTTGGTATGATCAGCCATAAATACATTGAAGACTATTTTAATCGATATGAGAGTGGGGAAATAAAGCTTAATAAAGATCGAGTAGATTTAATTAAGTACCTCAAAAGAGAGGTGCTTAGCCGGAATGACCTATATTTTGATGATCAACAAATAGACAATTACATAAGTTTTAGTGAACGGTGGTTTTTCTCTTTAGATCCATGGGAGAAATTTATAGCTCCGTTCATTTTTTTGTACTTCAAAGAAGATGATGAACTATTTTTTGAAGAATTTTTTATTTCCATGGGTCGTGGTGGCGGTAAGAATGGTTTTATCACCACATTAGCGACTTACTTTATTAGTCCATTACATGGGATTCGTAATTACAATGTTTCCGTAGTAGCCAACTCGGAAAAACAAGCGAAAGTATCTTTTGATGAATCATTCAATAAGATAGAAGCTGAAAAAGGTTTGCAAAAATCTTTTGATCACAAAAAAGCACAGATTACAGGGGTAGCTACTAAAAGCGTGTTTACGTTTCAAACTTCTAACGCCTCAACTAAAGATGGCGGTCGTGAGGGATGCGTAATCTATGATGAAATACATGAGATGGAAAATCGAGCGACTGTAGACGTTTTTAGTGGTGGGCTCGGTAAAGTAGCTAATCCTCGTGAGTTTTTCATTGGAACAGATGGCTTTGTACGTGAAGGATTTTATGATCAATTGGTTGAGCGTTGCAGGGATGTCATGAATGGAGATAACCCTGATGATGATCGAATTTTTCCTTTTATCTGCAAACTAGATGATAAAGCAGAAGTCGACGAATATGACATGTGGGAGAAGGCAAATCCGGCTTTTGAAAAACCTATTATAGGTCGTTCTAAACGTCTATTTAATAAAGTGAAAAAACAATACTTGGCACTGAACACGAACCCTGGTGGCCGTTTAGCCTTTATGACAAAGCGTATGAATTTGCCTGAAGAAGATGTTGAAAAAGACGTTACTTCATGGGAAAACATTCTGGCGACAAATAGACCTTACCCAGAATTGCTGCACAGAACGGCGATAGCTGGGTTCGACTACGCAAGTATTCGAGATTTTGCAAGTGTAGGGTTGTTGTTCAAAATAGAAGGTCGATATGTTTGGAAAACTCATTCATTTGTGAGGAAAGGCTTCTTACAAATGGTTAAGTTGAAAGCCCCGATTGAAGAATGGGAACAAAGAGGGTTGTTGACAATTGTTGATGAACCTTCTATCGATCCAATGCATATCGTTCGTTGGTTAGATAATCAACGTGACTACTATGGTATTCAAAAAGTCGTTGCCGACAATTTTCGTATGGACCTCTTAAAACCATTATTAGAAGAGTACGGTTTTGAATATGAATTCATTCGAAATCCTCGTGGAGTACATTCAAAAGTGGCACCAATTGTAGAGGACAGTTTTGCTAATAAAAAGATAATCTTTGAGGATAACCCTCTCATGCGCTGGTACGTACAGAATACATTGGTTAAAACAGATGCTCTGGGTAACAAGACCTATCTTAAAAAAGAAGAAAAGACACGTAAAACGGATGGTTTTCAGGCGTTTTTGATGGCTCTTTACAAATCAGACGAGATCGAAGAAACCGATATTTCCGGCTTCTTAGATCTCATGGACGGAATCAATTTCTAGCAGGAGAGGAGGTGAGATTTATTGAGTAAGTTTCAAAACTGGCTATCGATTTACAAGAAAAATTCTGAGTTAGAAACGTTGATGGGACTAGAATTCTTTCAAGATGATTCTGAACGAGCTTATCTTAAAAAACTATCTATTGATACATGTATAAACTTTTTAGCACGGACAATCAGTCAGGCGGAGTTTCGAATTATGGATGGAGATAACCTAGATAAAGGCGACTGGTACTACAAATTGAATATTCGACCTAACACTGATCAATCATCCACAGATTTCTGGCAGTATTTTGTTTATAAACTACTATTTGACAATGAAGTTTTAGTGATTCTAACAGATACAGATGATTTACTGATTGCGGACTCGTGGGTGCGTAATGAATATGCATTATACGATGATACATTTGAATCAGTGACAGTAAAAAACTATACATTCAAGCGAAAATTTTCAATGGATGAAGTAATTTATCTCAAATACAATAATGAAGCGCTGGAGAATTATATTTCAGGGCTATTTGGTGATTACGGAGAGTTGTTTGGCCGAATGTTAGAAGTATCACTGCGAAACTATCAAATTCGAGGGACTGTGGGAGTTGGACAATTACAAGGTTCGGATGATGAAAAGCAGAAAAAACTTCAAGGGTTCATCGACAAGATGTTTCAGGCGTTCAAGAAGCCAATTGCTTTGGTGCCGATTACAAAGGGGTTCGATTATTCGGAGCTGTCTAGTAAGTCAGGAGAAACAAACCAATCATTTGAGGAGTTAGGAAAATTAAAATCAGCCATGATTTCAGAAGTTGCGAAACTCATCGGCATCCCGCCTGCGTTGGTACACGGCGAAATGGCTGATTTAGAACAGAACATGACTTCTTACATCGATTTCTGTGTGAAACCACTCCAGAAGAAAATAGAAGATGAATTGAATGCTAAGTTGTTTGAGATCCAAGAATTTCGTGCAGGAAAGCATGTTGATATTTCAGGAATCGATAAACCTGATCCAGTTAAAGATGCTGAGAAAATCGACAAGCTTATTTCTAGTGGATTTATGAACATCAATGGCGTACGCAAAGAATACGGATTAGAACCTCGTGAGGGTGGTGATGTGTACGTGATGACTAAGAACTATTCAACAGAATTGGAAGGAGGTGAGAACGTAGATGAAGATGGAAATTAAGGGAACGATTATCTCGAATGATGAAAAGTGGATGTATGACTGGTTCGAAATGGATAGCACAGCCCCACGTGACATTATCTTACCGGAATCAAACGAACCATTAGAAGTCGTGATTAACTCTGGTGGTGGTGATGTCTTTGCAGGAAGTGAAATTTACACGATGCTAAAAGACTATTCTGGCGATGTAAACGTCAAAGTCGTAGGCATTGCGGCTTCTGCTGCTTCAGTTATTGCGATGGCAGGAAACAAGGTTGAAATCAGCCCAACTGCACAGATCATGATTCATAATCCATGGATTTCAACAGCCGGTGATCATAATGATATGAGGTTTACCGCTGAATATCTTGAAAACTGGGCGGTATCATTAAGCAACGCATACCAACTAAAGACTGGCAAAACGAAAGATGAATTGTTGCAATTGATGGAATCTGAAACATGGTTTAATGCTCAACAAGCTGTAGAGGCTGGCTTTGCTGATGAAGTGATGTTCCAAAATACAGATGCACCAAAATTGGTTGCAAGTCTAACCCCAGTCATCCCTAAAAACGTGATGGAGAAATTTGCAGAGAAGTTAAACCCTGATTTAGATGAGATCGCAAATAAAGTGATTGAAAAACTAAATACTGAAACAGAAAAACAAGAACCGCAACCTGAAAACAAGGGGTTTGCAAGGTTCTTTTTTTAATACCCAAAAATAGGAGGAAATGATAAATGACATTAAAATTATCAAACGAATTTAAATCGATTCGCGAAACGTTCATTAATTCAGTGCAGAATGATGAGCCGAAAGACAAACAAAATGAACTGTACGGGCAAATGATCGATGAGTTGCTAAACGAAGCAAAACGTCAAGCTCGCGAGGAAGCAGAGAAATATGCAGCAGGAACACCGGCAGATGCTAAATTAACTGCGAACGAACGCAAATTCTTCAATGAGATCAATACAGAAGTTGGTTACAAGGAAGAAAAACTAATCCCTCAGGAAACAATTGACCGTATTTTTGAAGACTTAGTGACTGAACATCCATTATTAGCGAAAATTGGCCTGAAAAATGCTGGGCTACGTTTGAAATTCTTGAAATCTGAAACACAGGGTGTTGCTGTATGGGGTAAAATCTTCGGCGAGATCAAAGGTCAGTTAGATGCAGCATTCAGCGAAGAAGAATCTATTTCAAACAAACTAACTGCATTTGTTGTAGTGCCAAAAGATTTACAAGACTTTGGACCTGCATGGATTCAATCATTTGTAATGGCACAAATCAACGAAGCTTTTTCTGTTGCTTTGGAATTAGCATTTTTAGCGGGTTCGGGTAAAGAACAACCGATTGGTTTAAATCGTAAAGTCGCAAAAGGTACATCTGTAACTGATGGCGAGTATCCAGTTAAAACAGCATCTGGAAAATTGACATTTGCAGATTCGAAAGCAACTGTGAAGGAATTGACAAAAGTATTTAAATACCACAGCGTCAAAGAAAACGGTAAATCATTGGCCGTCGAAGGACTAGTTACGATGGTTGTGAATCCTAGTGATGCTTGGGATGTTAAAACGCAATATACACATTTGAATGCGAATGGAGTGTATGTAACTGCATTACCTTACAACTTAGACATTGTCGAATCTGTAGCTCAAAAAGCTGGTGAGGTTCTTACATTTGTCAAAGGTCGTTACGATGGCTTTTTAGGTGGCGGTATTAAAATTCAAAAATTTGACCAAACATTGGCAATCGAAGATTTAGATCTATACACTGCTAAGCAATTTGCATACGGAAAAGCTAAAGACGATAAAGCAGCAGCATTGTGGACATTGGAAATCCCCGAGGGGGAGTAACGACCCCAGTAGTGAAAACTGTTGTACCGACACCGGACGGAGCAACAATCACACTGCAATAGAAAGGGGAGTTTCTATTGGAAAAACTATTAGAAGAGTTTAAAAAACGAATGCATATCAGTCATTCATCAGAAGACAATAGTTTAGAAGAAATACTAGAGGAATCGAAACTCTATATCATCAGTAAAACGGGTCTCGATGAAAATGATAAGCGTGCTAAAACACTTATCTTTTCACGAGCCCGTTATGTGTATAACGATTCTCTAGAATTTTTTGAAGATAATTTCCTGAGCGAAATATTAGGTTTGTCTTTTGAAAAGTATAAGGGGGATGATGCTAGTGAGACAGAAGTATCTACCACCAAAAACTAGTTCCGGCAATCTACGAACGCCAATTGAATTTTATGAATATCAGCCACATAAAGGCCCAGATCCTGGTGAAGAAGAGAAAAAAGTTCTGTATACCTGTTTCGCGGAAATCTATAATCCGTCAATGAAAGATTTAGAGATATTGAACTCCATCGAAACAAAACAAGCGGTAACAATTAAAATCCGTGATCCTCATGAAGATTATCTACCAATTAACAAACATTTCGTTGAAGTTTTAGACCGTCGGTACCAATTAATACGATGGAATATTATTGATGTTAGAAACGACTTTTCAGACAACAGATTTATAACAATTTTATTAGCGGTGTACGCAAAATGAGTAACGTAGAATTTAGGGGCGTACAAGAAACCTTACAATCTTTGGAAAAAAGTCTTGGAATTAACAAGACGAAGAACATAACGCGAAAAGCGATAAATTCTGGAGCAGAAATAGTTGAGAAGAAACTTCAAACAGACATGCTAGTCTTTAAAGATAAAGGATACACGATTGACGAAGTTGTCCGTAAAAACGCAACTTACAGAAACTACAAAGCCGAGGCTGAAATAGGATGGAATGGGCCTCATCAGCGTTACAGGCTTATTCATTTGAACGAATGGGGTTATACGAGAAATGGACGTCAAATAAAACCGCGCGGATTTGGCGTTATTACAAAATCGTTAAAGAATTCTGAACCATTGTACTTCGAGACAGTGGCATCGGAGGTAAAGAGAAACCTATGAAAGATATGCTTGGTAATATCTATGAATTGCTGTGTAACAATGAATACATCAAAAACATGACGTTCAATGATGAAACAGAAGAATATCGCATCAAGTATTACGAACAACCAGAAACGGCGGATAAAACTGGACCATTCATTACAATTAGACCTGTGGACGTCCCAAACGAAGCCTATCACGGAAGCGATAAAGAACTTTCTATTGAACATCTAATACAAATTGATGTTGAGTCTAAATACAGAGCAACATGCAAACAAATGCAATATGAAATTAAAAAAGAGATGAAGAAGCTCGGCTTTGGCCAAGTGAATGGTCAAGGTTTAGACGAATACTTTTCGGAGACGAAACGTTATGTAGACGCTCGACGATATGACGGGAATACACGAATTTACGATACACAATATTAAAACAGAATAACAGGAATCAAGACACGAAAACTCGTGTCTTTTTTTGTTGTCAAAATTAGGAGGAAATAAATTATGACTTTAGTCGGATTTAAAAAAATGACAATCGGAATTTTTGATAAGGACGGTAAAATTCCAACAGCTAATCAATTTGTTATTGAAGGTAAACAAGATAAAGGGGCCACTGTATCGGCAGAAATTAGCGGATTATCTAAAGAAGCGACGAAAGTGTACGGGTCAAATATCGCTTACTACATTTCTCAAAAAGGAACTGGGGATATTTCCGCAACGTTTGGTTTGCTTGATTTACCAGAAGACTTGAATGACAAGATTTTGGGATACAAAACCGGCGAAAATAAAATTAGTTTCCTAGGCGAGGATACTGAGCCACCGTATTGCGCCGTTTTGATGGAATCAGAAGACTTAAGTGGAGAAACAGCAATGTTAACCATCTTCAAGGGTAAGTTCAGCCGCGAAGCCATCAACTTGAATACGACTACTAATGATGCTTTTGAACCGGAAGCCGAAGAATACGTATTCTCTGCAATTGCAAATGATGCTGACGGTGATGCTAACGGACAATCAGTGGCTAAATATGTTGGTAAAGAAGAAACAGCGATCACTGCTATGCGTACAATGGCATTCCCAGCGGGGGAGTAGCAAGCCCCGCCGTTGGTAAAGTGACGGCAACTACTGATGGGGCAACAATTGCATTAAGTTAGGAGAGTAAAAATGGTAGATACATTTAGAATTTATAAAAAGGACGGAACAAAAGTAACTGAGGGCGCAAGCCCTCTTTCAATCACTGGTGTAGCAGCAAATACGCAAGTAGCGAAAGGTGACTACACTGCAGTGCGTGTTTCTGGAGATGTGGAATCAGCAAAAGTTGATATTCCAGCTTTTAAAACATTACCGATTGCGGTAACAGGCGTGACTTTAGATAAAACAGCAGCTGACGTTGAGCAAGGTGCAACACTTAAATTGACACCTACAGTAGCGCCGGCTAACGCCACCGATAAAAGCGGCGCGTGGGCAAGTTCAAATACCGCAATCGCTACAGTAAGCGGCGGAACGGTCACTGTTAAATCAGACGCTACAGTTGACGGAACGACGGAAATCTCGTTTACGACGACTGACGGCGGAAAAGCAGCAAAATGTACGGTTACAGCAAAAGCTAAAGCAGAAGGCTAGTCTCACGACTAGTCTTTTTATTTTGTATAAAACAGGAGGAAATCAAAGATGGCACAAGTACGAATCGAGTTAAAAAATTCAAAAGGTAAAAAGGAAGTATTCGAAAAATTAGATACAACTGGCAAGGATTACCGTTTGGCATTGCAAACAATAAAAAAGCTAAATGGTGACAAAGTCATGGTGTGGGATCAGTTAGATTTGTATTTAAATTTTGCAGTTGAACTATTTAAAGCTGATAAATTGACCGCTGACCAAATTTTAGAAGGATTACCGTCTGATCAAACAAGAGAAATTTTAGATGGACTTTTAGGACAAGTAATGGGATTAGAAGATAATCCGGATCCTGACGCAAAAAAGTAACGCCTGAAGAGGCGGAAGAAATGTATTTCGAGATGTGCAGAGAATTGGTGAAACAAGGTTGGTCACTCTCAGATATTGAAAATAGCTCATTCGATACGTTAATCAGTGTCGCTTGTTCTACTCCGAAAAAGAATAAACAAAAAGAAGTCTCTTTGAACGACTTCGTTAAATCAATTTAGGGAAGGAGGAAAACTATGGCAAATGGAAAACCATTAGGAAATATGAAAGTCATTTTGGACTTGGATAGTTCCGCCTTTTCTAAAGGACTTGCTGGAGCTAAGAAAAGCGTCACGTATAACATGAAGGCCATGCAATCTCAGATGAAAGTTATGAATTCATCGGGCGACAAATTAGGCGGATTACAAGCGAAGTACGCTGGACTGAGTAAGACAATGGAGTCCAACGAGAAATATGTTAACAAGCTGAAAGATAGCTATGATAAAAGTTTTGATGCGAACGGTAAGGCAACTACTGCTACAGCTCGTTATGCAAATGAATTAAATCAAGCTGTTGGCAAACAGGCTAGTTACGAAGCACAGCTTAAGTCTACAGTTGGTCAAATTGCTCGGGTAAAAGTCGAAACCGAAGGAATCACTGGAAAGCTAAAAACTCAGTCGGAACAGTGGATTAAGTCAGGTAAAAAGATTGAATCGTTTGGTCAGAAAGTTTCTGGCATGGGCAGCGCGATGACTAAAGGTGTGACACTACCGTTATTAGCCGGATCAGCAGCAGTTACTAAAGCCGCAGTATCTTGGGAATCGGATTTCGCTGGTGTCAAAAAGACGAATGATGAAGTCATAGACTCTAATGGAAATGTGACATATTCTTATGCGGATTTGGAATCTGGCCTTCGAGATTTAGCTAAGCAATTACCATCTAGTCATGCCGAAATTGCCAAAGTAGCAGAAGCGGCAGGACAGTTAGGCATTAAAACTCAAAACGTAAAATCATTTACTAAAACGATGATTGATTTAGGTGAGTCAACGAATATGTCTGCTGAAACGGCAGCTACATCGTTGGCTCGTTTTGCGAATATCACTCAAATGAGTCAGAAAGATTTTGATAAACTCGGTTCTGCTATCGTTGACTTAGGGAATAATTATGCCACAACCGAGTCCGAAATTACCGAAATGGCACTACGGATTGCCGGTGCTGGTAAACAGGTTGGTATGAGTCAAGGAGATATTTTAGGTTTTGCTACAGCTTTAAGCTCTGTTGGTGTCGAAGCCGAAGCTGGTGGTTCCGCAATATCTAAAGTAATGGTTCAAATGCAACTTGCGGTTGAAAAAGGAACAGGCGCTTTTGGCGAGCTAGAAGAAAAAGCTAATAATGCAGGCTTTTCAATCGGTGAAGTTAGTCAAGCTGTTGTAAATGGTGGAAAGCCACTTAAGTCAATGGCAGAAGCGTTAGGTATGAATAGCTCTTCGCTTAAAAAGATGTATAAAGAAGCAGATAAGTCTAAAACGTCCTTAGAAAACTTTGCACAAGTAGCCGGGATTTCTAATGATCAATTCTCTAAACTATTCAAAAAAGATCCTTCAAAAGCGATTATGAAATTCATCCAAGGTCTAACCAATGCAGAAAAACAAGGAACATCCGCAATTAAGATGTTGGACGACATGGATATTAAAGAAGTTCGTCTACGTGATAGTTTATTGCGTGCGGCAAATGCAAGTGGTGTATTTGATAATGCAATTAAAACGGGTAATAAAGCGTGGAAAGAAAACTCTGCGTTAACCGAAGAAGCTAACAAGCGGTATGAAACAACTGAATCCAAACTGAAAATGTTGAAAAATGAAGCAGTGGATGCCGCTATTGATTTGGGCGGGCCATTCGTTGACGCATTGCGAGATGGACTGGATGCGGCTAAGCCACTTATAAAAGGTTTAGGCGATTTAGCAAAAGGCTTCTCGTCACTGGATAAAGAGCAACAAAAAAACATTATCAAGTGGATTGGAGTAGCCGCGGCTGCTGGGCCAACACTCAAATTATTAGGCAGTGGTATTTCTGTAATCGGTAAAACAAAAACGGCAGTCGGTGGATTGGCTGGCGGATTGGTTGAACTATCTGCGAAGGCTGCTGAGAAAAAAGCGATGGCCGGTTTTGCTTCCACAGTTACATCTGTCGGGACGGCATCGGCAGGAGCCGCAGGAGTTAGTGGAGTTGCTGGTTTAGGTTCGGCAATTGCTGGACTGGCTGTACCTGCCGCAGTTGGCGTTGGAGCTATAGGAGCAATTGGATTAGCGCTTTACGCTGGAAAGAAAGCATATGATGAGCATCAGCTGTCCGGCGCAAGATGGGGAACAAAAGTTACTGAGTCACAAGATAAAGTAATCGACAAATCTAATGAGTTGCGTGAAAAAGGCGTTCAGTTTATGAACGAGTATCAAGATGGCGTAAATACGAATGCTGAAAAAGTAAAAGAAGCGAACAAAGGCATTCAAAAAGCCATTGAAGGAACTCTAAAAAAAGAACAAGAACGCCGAGAAAAAATCAGTAAGATGAGTTTGCTCGATGACGAAACCAAAACATGGTATGAGCAGATTGTCAAAGCTCAGAAGAAAATTGACAGTGAGACATCTAAGACTGTTAAAAACCAAATCGAAAAGATTAATGGAATCTATCAAAATGCTTCTGATAATAACCGGAAACTCACTGATTCAGAATTAAAGTTTATTAAAGCTTCGTATTCAAATCTTTCAAGTGAGCAATTAAATGCGGCCGGTTTTTCTAAAGCACAACGTTTGGCCATCGAAACATCTTATCAAGATGATTTATCAAAATTAAATGATAAAGAAGTTTCTTCAAGAATTAAATCGCTGGAAAAAGCATTAGACAAAGAGAAGAAATCTTACGAAAAGCAGCGCAAAGAGATTGAAAGTAACGAATCGGTAAGTGCTAATATACGCGAGACTCTTCTTAAAAATCTTAAAAAGAACTACAAAGAACAAACTGGTGAAATGATTACCGCTTTAGCTAATCTTAGCGAAAAGTCTGGAAAATCGTTAGACGAAGTTTGGTACAAGTGGGAAAAATACGGCTATAACGTTGAAGAAGTATCAGCTTTAGTTGCGAGTAGCGTAAAAGATACTACTAAAGATTTGAGCTTGTTTGCTAAGGGAACATCTGAGGCAGACATGCAATGGAACGCTTTAAGCCTTGACCCAAAAACCGGTGAAGTTAAGACGAACATGACGGACGTCTTGACGGAAATTGCTCAGACTGACGATGGCTGGAATCAGCTTAAGTTCATGGTTAAAGAAGCAAAACTGACTTCTAACGCAAAAGAAGAAGTTGCAATCGCGATGGGCGAAGCTGGCAAATGGGATCAGTTGTGGTTGACCGAAAAAATGTTATTGGTCAATGGCGATGAAGCAAAGCTAGAGCTTTATGAAACCATCAACGCGATGGGTGCGTGGAATCAGTACGTTTTAGACCGAAAAACACTAGGTATCGACAATGCTGATGCGGTTTATAAACTGTTCACAACACAAGATCAAATCAACCAATGGAATCAGCTCCCAGTAAACCAGAAAAAACTATTAGCTGATAATACTGATTTAGTTAGTAAGATATTCACTTCTACTGAATCGTATAACGCTTGGACTCAAATTCCAGACAACATCAAACATATGCTTGCCGATAATGTTGATTTAAAGACCAAGATAAACGATGGAACAATCAGCATTGAACAATACAATCAAGTGTTACCGCTGCTCAAAAAAATGTATGGTGACAATTTTGATGTCAATACAAAAACAGAGCAAGCGAAAAACAAAATTGATGAGTATAACAAAAATCATCATCCTGAACAAAAAGTTCTAACGGCTAATAACGCTGATTTGGTGAATAAAGAACAGACAGCTAGAGACAAGCTAAATCAGTTCAATGGTGTTCAAATTCCTGAAAAGAAAATGACTGCTAAGGACGAAGTTACTCCAAGCGCGGAAAAAGCGGTTAAGTCATATCAACAAGTTTCAGTCTTGCAAGACAAAACAATCAGTTTCAAATTCACCGCATTTCTAGATGATACATGGGATAAGATCAAGAAAAAAATGGGTGAGAAAGGTAATTTAATTACCGGCAACTATGCGAAAGGCACCAACTACCACAAAGGCGGCTTAGCTTTAGTAAATGACCAAAGCGGTTCTAAGTATAAAGAGCTAGTAAAATTGCCAAACGGTAGTGCGTTTGTTCCGCAAGAACGGAATACGTTACTTGATTTACCTCGTGGATCGTCTGTATTAAAAGCTTCTCAAACTGCTAAATTGATACCACGATATGCTGATGGAATCGGCCAAGTGGTTACACAAGATTCACAAATCACAGAACTGATTGCGGCAATCAATGAATTGATTCTGACTTTTAGAACAATGCAGCCGGGCTCGGATACAGTTGGAACTATGACTGAAAAATCTGTGATTCCTGGCGTGCAAGGCGGAACGGATTTAACCGCGTTGACTCCTGATCAATTAATCACTCAAGGCGATCAGTATGCGCCGATTGGCTCAATGTGGATGACTAATTTAATGAATGGTTGGAATTCGATTGTTCCTACTTATATGAACAGCGAAACGATTTTCATTTCGAACTATCTAACTCAATTGAGAAACCAAAACAATCCGAATTATTTGCAAGGTGTTACGTGGAATAGAAACTTAATGAATGGTTGGAACAGTTTAACAGGAACATTTATCAATCTAATTAAGACCTTCTGTAATCAAGCGATGACAACTCTTCGGAGTTACAATACGCCTATGTACAACAATGGCCGTACTTGGCAACAGAATAATTTAAACGGTTGGAACTCGTTGTATGGCTCATTTATAGCTAGAGTTAACCAGTTGGGAAATGATTCGATTAGCAATTTACGTTCGAAGAATGGTGGATTTTATAGCGCTGGTAGTTACTTGATGCAATCGCTAATCAACGGGCTAAACTCAATGGGTGGTTCGTTATCATCAACGATGAATGGTGTAGCGAACAAGATGGTTGGTGGAATCGGTAAAGGTGTTAATGGCGTAATCGGCGGTGTTAACTATGTTCTAAAAGAGGTTGAATCCGACAAGAAGTTAGGAAATTGGACCGTTCCTCAGTATGCAAAAGGTACTGACGGACATCCTGGTGGACTTGCGATGATCAACGATCAAAAAGGTCCAGTTCATGAAGAGTATGTTCAGATGCCGGATGGACGTGGTTTTATTGCCAAAGGCAAGGATTTATTGGTCAACCTTCCTAAAGGGGCGCAAGTACTGAATGCAAGTCTTACTAAGAAATTAAAGAAAGGTTTCGATATTCCGCATTATGCCAATGGAACGGATGACTTTGATATCTTTGATTTGATTGATGATGAGGGTGTTTTTAAGAAGTTAGTTGATAAGAGGATCGATTACAATAGTATCTTAGAACCTTGGAAAAACATGACCAAATCGAGCGTTAAGTTAATGACTCACGCTGCGTATCCTTTTGTGCAGAAACAAGTCGAAGATTCATTTGGCGGGGGAAGTTTTGACGGTGCGATGAATGCGAATAACGTATATCAATATTTAGTCGATATTGCTCAAAAAGTTATGTCGAAATTTGGCGGTCTAACGGTTACTTCCGGTTATCGTCCAGGTGATCCATATTACCATGGGAAGCATCAAGCGATAGATATTTCTGGTTATCCATACGGTAGCCCGAGGTACACAGAAGCAGCAAATTGGGCCTTCGAGAAATTTCCTAAACAAATCGCTTATGTAATTACGAACGGTAAAGTTCGCGATCGTATGGGACTTAGTGGAACTGGCTCAAGTGGCAAATGGGTAGGTTGGTCGGATAATGACCATTACGATCATATCCATTTGAACGGTTCGATGGGTTCTGGCGATATTTTCAAAGCAGGAACTGATGTACCTAACGGAAACGGGAATATTAAGTATAGTCCTTCTGCAGGAGTTGAGCAGTGGAGAAAGATTGCTACTAAAGCGTTAAAAATGGAAGGTCAATTCTCTGCCACAAATTTAAATGCTCTTCTTTACCAAATGCAAACTGAATCTGGCGGGAATCCAAATGCAATCAATTTGTGGGATAGCAATGCTGCAAAAGGAACTCCTTCGAAAGGATTGCTTCAAACAATCGATTCAACATTCCAAGCTCACGCGCGGCCGGGGTACAACAAAAACATTTATGATCCATTATCTAATATCTTGGCTTCAATTAGATATGCCGTTTCAAGATATGGATCGTTAACCGCTGCATATCGTGGCGTTGGTTACGAAAATGGGGGCTTGATCAATAAAGATGGTCTTTACAGAGCTGGTGAAGGTAACAAGCCAGAGATGGTTATTCCTTTGACTCGAAAAACAAGAGCTATTGAACTGATGGGTCAGGCTTTGGCTTTCCTATCGGGGGATAATAAAAACACTTCGAAACAGTCTGCAAGAGTTGATAATACAGCAGAATTAGTAGCACTGATTAAGCAACAACAAAAACAACACAGTGATTTGATGAGGATTTTGAGAGCGATATTGAATAAAGAAAGTGGAATAACTAAGGAATCAATTGGGAGAGCTGCAAACGATTTGATGGGTAACGATCTAAATAAATTAGGTTACACGATAGGAGATGGCTTCTAATTGTTTTATAGATTATTGTTTAACCAGAATGGGAAAATATTTGACCCACAAGTTAAAGATAAAATAGTATGCAAGGAGATTAAAAGACAAGCTCCTATATACGAAGTTAAGTATGAAGAGTTTGAAGGGACGAACGGAAGCAGAGAATCAAATGCCTCTTTTCGTCCTTTTGAATTAGTCCTCACTTTCGACATATTTTATAAAAATGAATATGACAAAGAATTGATAGTAACAGAGTTACATCAAATATTTTTCCCCGGCTATCAGTATTATGTGACACATGAATTGAGTCCTGGAAAAAGATTTAGAGTGAATCCAGTTAATTTTGAACTTACTGAAGAAGAAAACGACTACTCGACTATAGAAATCACCTTCGATGTTCCTAGTGCTTGTTCTGAATCGCTCTCAACCACACTGTCAGAATTTAACTTATCGAATGAGTGGCAGTTCTCACAAAATCTTGAAGCTGTGGATTATAAGTACAGTTTTGATGTAAGCCGTTTCCAAGTATTTAATGCTGGAGACTTTGCGATTGATCCAAGAGAACATGCATTGAAAATCACTCTTCAAGGTGAGTCACTGGGCAATGCTAGAATTTTCAATCGTACAACAGATGAAAGTTTTATCTACTATCCCGAATTTTCAACGAATCTAGGGCAGACAGTCACTATTGATCGTGTTTATCCTAAATTGAATGGGGTTCATTGTGGAATCAATACCAATCTTGAATTAATCACTCTAGCACCTGGCATCAATGAGATAGAAATACAGAATGTAGCAAACGTGAAATCCTCATGGGATTTCCGTTACTTGTATAAGTAGGTGATAACGTGACAAATATCATCATTCAGAATTACGAAAAGACAAAGAAGGAGATCCTTGTTGATTATAACAAGGACTCTTTTTTTGAGAATTGGCAACAGAATGAAACGTGGGAAGTCAGTTTAGATGTGACTAAGACAGAAGTAAACAGCTATGCTTTTGACCTAGTTGATTATGAAAATTCTGTTTTATTCAATGGTCAAGAATTCATTATCAAATCTATGACGACATCTGGCGAAGGAGCACAAGTAACCAAGAGTATCACTGCTACGCATATTTACTACACGATCCAGGATGGAAGACAATACAATACTCTGCAGCCGAACGGAGCGAAAAGTATACAACAACTACTTTCCCATATCTTCAGCGCTGGAAATCGAGGATTCACTTGGGAAATCGTAGACCCAAATAAAAAGTTTCTTACGGTTGAACAAGAAAACTTTGGCAATGCGAATTACTTAAAGCTGATTGAAGAAATATTAAGTGATTATGATGCGGTGGTCATTCCAGACAATAAACATTTAACATTCTATCCACGATCAGAGTTCGGAGATAAAGTTCAGGAGCAGATTCGATACAAATACAACACAGATTTAGTGAAATTCGACATAGACACCTATTCGTTGAAAACGCAGATTAAAGGCTTTGGTAAGAAAAAGGAAGATGATACGTATTATTTCTCTCCAATTACTTACACTTCTCCCGAATCGGAGAAATGGGGAATACGGATACAAGACCCGGTAGAAGATGAGCGATATACGGTTGTTGGTAACATGATGGAACGACTAAAAAAAGATTTACAAGATTATCCTTCAATCAGTGGTTCAGTAACCTTAAAATGGCGGATCACTCCACAAAAAGGTGACTATGTACCTTTTATTTACGAACCCTTAAATATAAAAACGTACATTCAAATTGTGGGAATTAAGACGTACCCTGCATTGCCTAATAAACCGCCTGAAATCACGTTATCAAATACGAAGAAAACAATGACATCAATACTAGCGAACTTAGCTAGGAAAGGAGTGATTTAGTGGAACTACTAAAACTCATTAAAAATCAGATTTCAACAGAATGGAAAAAAACGTTCAACGATAATGTGGATATTTTGAACGGTATTACACGTGACCAAAATCAAAAAATTGACGTCGTTGACAAGAGAATTGACAATTTAGTCCTGCATTCGGGCGGTGATTCGCCAAATGAGGTAGTGGACGCACGAGTAAATAACCGAGCACAACAATTCGATACACTTCAGGGAAGACTACTCGCTGGGGAGTTCACGCATGATGAAGACATGGCGGAAACACGATCAGAATTGGAAAATCAGAATGTAAGTATCTCAGAAATAAATAAGAAGCTTGATAAAATACTTGGGGAATACGGTGGTACTCTAACTATCTATGTTTCAACGGAGCGAGGCAACAATAGCACAGCGGATGGGTCGCAAGCGTTACCGTTTAAGACACTCCAAGCTGCAGTGAACACGATTCCACTATTAACGTCGAGCCAAGTCGTTATCCTCGTTGAAGATGGTACGTTTCTTGAAGATGTACGTTTCCGTAATATTTATTCGGGAGGTATTTATATCAGATCGGTCCAAGATACGACGAATCTTGATCCGTCAACAACTGATTGTCCAGTTAAAGTTCGGTCAATGTCGTTTATGTATTGCACTGGGTACCTTCAATTACGAGGGATCCAATTTATAGATCAAGGAAATGCACCGTCTATAGGTAATACAAGGTATTCGCTGTATCAAGAACAAGGCGGATACATGAGTTTGGCAAAATGTAAGTTTGCAGAGAATACAAAGTCAATTGCCAATCACAAATCTATTTATGTTGGAGGAAGCTCAAAAGCCACGGTTGGGTCAGATACTGCTTTTATCAATCAACTGATGTGCTTGTATGCAGTAGGGATGGCTGAGGTAAATGTATCCGGTATTAAAGGCTCTTCAAATAGCGAACTGTTAGTGGTTTGGAACGGCACAGGAAGAATTCCGAGTGATTTAAATATTGCTACAACAAATACTAGAACGATCGAAAGAGGATTGATATTAACAAAGGGGTCGGTGATCTAATTGTTCAAAACAAGAGAAGAAATAATTGTGATTCAAGCTGAAGCAACCACTCCTATACCTACTGGAGTGGTTTTTTGGTCCCATGACAAAGGGACTGCTAAACTGATCATTCAGTTGAAAAAAGGTCATATAAATCAGACTTTATCTCAAGGCACAATCGTTCCGATCCTTTTAGAGTTCAATTCAGTCACAGCAGCTAAGGGAAAAGGACGTCATATTTACCATGCGGTAATTGAGAATGCTTTAGAAGGAATAGTCTCTATTGTTTTAGAAGACAATATTTTGGGGTACGTTGGCCGTGTAGATGGTTCGGTTTATATTGAGTTACCTGATTCGCGATCACTTGATACTGCCGGCCGGTTTACTTTTGACATTAAACGAAGCCCTATCGATGAAGATGTTCCTGAATTGGAAGATTATTATTGGAAAGGCTTTAACGAGATCATGGCACAGTATCACGAGACAATCGCAACTATTAAGTTAGAAGCTAAGACGTTACTTGATAGTCTGACTGCAGACGTTACTACAGCTAAAACTAAAGTCACACAGCTAGAGCAAAGTATTACAACTGCTAACACGAATTTGAATGCTCGCATCGATGAAATCAGTAAAAAGATTGATGACAATGACGTATTCACGAAAGCAGAAAGTTCCGCTAACGTGATCTATCAAATCATTGGAAAAGATGAAGTTGAATTGACCTTTACAACTGATTTTGAGAGTAAAATTTCTGGGTCAGTTATCGAAAATCCAAACATTGCTCGGCACAATACGATTGCTACGCTTCCAAGTCCTGAGAATTTTGGCGGTTTTGAATTAAAAGATACGTATTACGAACTGCTGGAAAAAAAGGATAATAGAAATTTTGTGACTACTCAAAATGTAGCAAATAGAATGTCAGCTAATCTGTATTCGTTCAATATTCTAGAATGTTTAAAACGTGAGCTTGGAGTTCGGTTCTTTAGTAGTATGGGCGCTAAAACAAATTTACAATGTGTAGAAATTATTCGAAAAATCGTTTCTTACAGATTGTTGAGCTTGTGGGCTTCCGGAAAGTCATCTGAAGGAAACAAAGTCAATTTGCGAATCTGGTCTATCTTAGCGAGTAGTTGGCTAGGCAGTAATAGTTCAACAAGTTCAAATATTTCATTAATCGAGATGTTTGGACTTGAAAACACGAATAATCATTACATTACTGATGACGGAATGATTCATGTTTTAGCTTATGCTGAAGCATCTGATGGCAGTGCATATTCTACAGTTAACTCGGATTATATAAGTCTATCGTTTAAAATCAATATTTCTGTACACGAATTTATTGAGTCAACAATCGCGGCCAATCACGTAGAAAATCTTGCGACACAAGAAGAAGCAAAAGGTGGAACGGATAATACTAAAACGATGACTCCGCTTAGGGTTTTTCAATCAATTGCAGAATGGACCAAAAACAAGTTCATATCTCTGACAGAGAATGAAACAGTTTTAGGAATTAAGAACTTTGCAAACGGACTTCAGGTTAATGGGAGAAACGTGCTGTCCCAAAAAGGAGAAATTGTATTTGATCATACTAGCGAAACAGATTCCTCTATTCAATCTGGAATAGTTAGATTTAAACGATACGGAGATTGGATTTTAGTCAATTTTAATTTCCAGTGTAGAAGTACAAATATTGCCTCTGGTGGGAACCTCATTGACGTTTTAGAAGCTGATATTATCCCCTCTGGTTCAATTCAAGTAGATATTACTTATGACAAAGCATTGACTATAGATGCTTCGGGTAAAGTAACTGCACTGTGGGGGCTTAATGCGAATAGTTATTATGCTGGATCGGCTGTGTATTTTGCAAAAAATAAATTATAGGAGGAAAGAAATGAAAACTATTTATAAGGTCCTATATCCAGTAGGTTACGAGGAACACGAGGTCGCAGATGATTTTCCAACTTCTATTCCGTTTGTGGAAGATGTGCCGCTTCAGAATTTGAAAAATCCGCAATCTCAGTTCTATAATTTCTCTAAAAATAAATGGGAAGAAGTCGTCACTCAAAATTACTCTGAACAAATAGAAATGCTTGAATCCTTAACAGAAGCAGTTCAAAGAGAAAACGAGGAGCTTAAGAAGGCTGCTGAAGAGCAAGCAATCCAAATGACGGATACGCAACTAGCGATAGCCGAAGTTTATGAAATGCTGGTTCCTGCAAACAAGGAGGCTAAATAAATGGCAAATATCTACGTCAATTTGATTCAGAAAGGTCTGAAAACTATTGAGGAAGTACCAAAGACAATTAGAAAAGAAGTACAAGCGATCTTGGATGCAGACATTGCGGATTAAGATTGCTTTTTATTTGCTCAGAAAAGAGGTGAATACAATGGCAGTAGTCTATGCGACGTTGATTATCAAAGGTAAAAAGACGATCGAACAAGTCCCTGGTCTGATCCGCGAACAAGTGAGAGAAATCTTGTTGGATATGGATTTACCAGAATTAGCAGAGTAGCACACTTTCGAGTGTGCTTTTTATTTTGATTGGAAGGGGGAGTCAAGTGGATGGAACTAGAAACGCAGGTGAAGGAGCATGAAAACAAGCTTAAACAACATGATAAAGAAATTAGCCGATTGAATGAGCGGTCCCTAGCAATGCAAAAAACAATGGATGAAAGTTTGATTCGAGTGGATGAATCAAATAAATACTTGCGTGAACAGAACACGGAACAGATGAAACAGAACAATGAAATTCTAAATGCGATTCTGACACGCAACACGGACGCTGAAAAGCGCTCAGATGAATTGAAGATGCTGAATACAGAAAATCGCTGGAAACTTATTTTAGGGATTGCCGGAGCAAGCAGCTTGATTACGGTGATCTTAAATTTAATTTTTAACTAGAGAGGTGTATAAAAATGAAAATTAATTGGAAATTAAGAATCAAATCGAAAGCATTTTGGGTGGGCGTTGTCCCATTGATCATTCTGTTAGCCCAAGCGGTCGCAGCTGCATTTGGCTATACATTAGATCTCTCTTCATACGGAGATAAAGCATTAGCTGTAATCAACGCATTGTTCGCTCTACTGGCTTTCTTGGGAATTACTGCCGATCCCACGACGCACGGATTGTCTGATAGCGAACAGGCATTGACCTATTCAAAACCGAAGAGGGAGGACAAATAACATGGTATTAAACGTAGTAGACGTGGCTTCACATCAAACAGTTCAACAAGCAATCACTGCTGGGGCCGATGCTTGTATTGTTAAAGCTACGCAGGGAACGGGGTATATTAATCCTAAGTGTGATGCTCAGTATCAATTAGCAAAACAGCATGGATTATTACTCGGGGTATATCATTACGCCGGAGGTGGAAGCCCCATTTCAGAAGCCGATTATTTTCTAGCAAATATTAAAGGATATATTGATGAAGCCATTTTGATTTTAGACTGGGAAGAATATCAAAACGCATCTTACAATAATACGAATTGGGCACGTCAATTCGTCAATCGCGTACATGAAAAAACAGGTGTCTGGTGTGTGCTTTACGGCAATCGTCAAGATATTGATCGTTGCTTAAACCTCGTGAATGATTGTGCTTTGTGGTTTGCAGGTTATCCGACAAACACTCAACGGGATTGGAACGCTCCAGAATTTATCTATAATATTTCACCGTGGAAAAATATGATTGGTTGGCAGTATAGTGCTGCTGACGTAGATCGTAGTAAGTTCTATGTTACTAAAGAACAGTGGAATAAATACGCAAATCCTTCTCAAACAAACAAGCCTAGTCCAGCACCACAGCCAGTTAAGCCAAACAAAACAGTTGATCCAACAACCGCGGGGCAACACTTCCCGATTATGCAAGATCCTAAATTCCCGCAAAACAAAGCTCATCTGGATCGTTTTGGTACAGTAGGTAACAAATTAGTAGTGGAAGGTTGGCATACAACTGCTTCAAAGCATGAGTTTATTATCGTTATGGATCGAGTAAAAAATAAGGAGCTTGCCAGAAAAGAAGTCAAACCAATTGCCCGTCCAGATGTTAAAAAAGCATTTGGATTATCTTATGACCAGGTTGGATTTAAAACAGAATTTGATTTAGCGCAATTCAAGGGCCATTCTGTAATCGTTCTACTTCGAGCAACAAATGATCCAAAGGGGAATACAGCTGGAGGCTTCCAAGACTTCACAGAGACTCGTTGGTATCACGATATTAAGTGACATTAAAAAAGAGTTTAGACGAGAATGCGCTTGCAAGATATTAACAAAAGAGCTATTATGAATGTGTAAGTTTTGCCAGAACTTACTTCTTTTTCATAACTTAGTTTCATCTTTCGGCAACCAGTCGTGTGCGGGCTGGTTGTTTTTTTTTGTGGAACTTAGAAACATGAGTGTATCATTTGCAAAGAAATCGGTTTCTAGGTAACATCTACTCTATTGGGAAGTCACTCGCCCATAAAAAAAGGGAACGTCAGATACAGTTACTTGGGGAAGTGGACTGTGGGGAAGATCTGACGTTCTATTTCTTTATTGTAACACGTTTAAAAAATAATAATACTCATTTAAAGTACCCTTAGTTCAATTGGTAGAATACTCCGGTTCATATCGGAAGATGCGGGTTCGAGCCCTGCGGGGTACGTAATCGCGAGTATATAATTGCTAAAATACTTTCCAATAATGACTAATAAAATAAATAGTTAGCTAATGCTGCTAAACTATGTTAAGCTTCATAAGTAATCGATTTTGAAATGTGATGTGGACTGTATATATTTAACCGTATTGAAATCCTTTTACTATCAAGAATTAATTGCAAAAAAAGAACGTACTTTGATACGTATCAGGAGGAAATACACATGAGTAACGGTACAGTAAAATGGTTTAACGCAGACAAAGGTTTTGGATTTATCACTGGTGAAGATGGCAACGATGTATTTGCACATTTTTCAGCTATCCAAGGCGACGGCTTTAAAACTTTAGAAGAAGGTCAAGCAGTGACTTTCGACGTAGAAGAAGGCCAACGTGGACCTCAAGCTGCAAACATTCAAAAAGCGTAATAAAAATTAGTTGAAATATCGGTCGTCTCCTCCTAGGGACGGCTTTTTTGTACCCTTAGCTCAGTTGGTTAGAGCAGACGGCTCATAACCGTCCGGTCGTAGGTTCGAGTCCTGCGGGGTACGTAGTAGAACCCCTTGCTCTTTAGAGTAGGGGCTTTTTATATATTTTTCAGTCCCATTTTAGAAAAATGATTGTTTTATAAATGACTTTACTATAATTACATTGAAAAATTATAGAGAGGGATGTAAAATAATTTTAAAAGAAGTTTGTAGGAGATAAAAAATGAGGATTTTTGTAGATGAGTCTGGTTGCATAACTACTAGTAAGTATCCAGGTACGCGTTTTTTTGTTATAGCATTCTTAGAAACGGACGAGCCGTATAATGTTATTCGACAATTTAGAAAAGCTAAAGCAAAATATATCAAGAATCATGATACCGATTTTGATATAAAAGATGAAATTAAAGGATCCGAAATGCCCTACGGAATGAAAAAAACTATTTTCGAAAGTCTGGCAGAAAAAACTGATGTTAAGTTTCATTTTAAAATAATTGACAATTTTAACATTATTGATAGTTTAAAATCGAATACTGCTTTAGCTTTCAATTATTTTACCTACCTGACATTAAACAATATCCATAAAATCTCCACTAGTTCATCGAAAAACATTATGAAAATTATGTTGGACGATAGAAACACAGCTATTGAATCACTAAATAGTTTGGAAGATTATTTACAAATAAAATTTATGATTGAAACATCGACACTTAATGAATTAAAAACCTCTTATAAAGATTCTAAGTCAAAGGATTTGATTCAAGTTGTTGATTTGTTTGCTAATACAGTATTTAGAGTAGCGAAAAACCACGCTTGGGGAAGCAATAACGATGCAAGAAATAGGAAATTGCTGGAAATATGTAATATAGGATGCCCACATTATTTCCCTTGGAGGTATTGCAACATTGACATTTGCAAATAAATTTTGCTTTTTGGTTGCTCACAGTTTGTTTCTATGCTATGATTTATTAGAAGTTAGATTGTAATTCTTTGAATAGCGCGAAATTATATTATGGAAGTAATATATAATCAGTAAGCTGCCTGTGTGGTAGTCGCCTCAAAGTCGTCTAATTTTAAAAATTATATTTAAAAAAGACCCTAGCAAGAGCTAAGGTCTTTTTTCTATTGCGCATGTAAGCGTTACATTGTATAATAGCATCAATCCAAGAAAATCTTTATTTTCTGCAAGGATCATCCGAGTAATCGGGTGATCTTTTTGCGTTAAGATCGTATAATTCTTGTTTATGAAACCGTTTTATGCTAAACTAACAATCAGAAACTATCCATTTCTACTCCCTTTAGGGAGGGCAGGCACCCTGGCGATAGGTGCCTGTTTTTTTTATTGCACTGAAACCTAAAAGTGATAAACTATTAAGTAGAGAGTAGTCCACTCTCGCTTTCTTTTGCCCACTCTTTATCCTACTAGAGAGTGGGTATTTATATTCTCATCATTTCAAACTCCATCATAATCTTCGTCTTGCCAATCACCGCGTATTTCTTCACCACAAACTGTTTCCTACTATTGTACTCCCCAGCAACAGCGATCCGCATTCCATCTTCTACATCTGCAAGAAAATTCAACGAGTGGCCAGCAATTAAACATGACTGATCATCAAGCTTAAAATAGACGAGGGGACGCTCCGAATACTTTAGAATCTTTACGCTACTCACAATACCATTCATACATATCATTTAAACCACTCCCATATTTTAGTATGTAGTAATCAAAATTATGAAGACCATTGGCTTTGCTGCAGTAGAAAGCAAAGCATCTTTCTCCGATTTCATCTATAGCGTTAGGACCGAAATCCCACAATAAGACTTGGAGACGATCGAATGTTATCAATCCTAGATGATAAGAGAAGATAGGATTCATTTCAGTTCACTCCATTTTTTCCAGTTGTAAACCTCAACATTTCTAATTTCATCGTAATGTACTTTTTGATCACCTATGTAAATTCCTAACTCATCGTAACCTCGAATCATTCCTATAACATCATCATAATACTGTGCATTTTCATTGAGGGCTTCTAACTGAACAGAGACAGGTTTGCTTTTTAGTCTAGCTTCGTTTAAGACCTTTTCGATTTCTTCACTCTGCATTAACGGTTTTTGATTATTGACCTTAGACCGTTCGGTTACATCCTTATTGATTGCTGCTGTTTGGTCGGATAGGTAAAATCCGATCCATTTAAGCATATTCCGGTCCTCGTAAACTTTTTTAGCTTCTAAAAACAGTTTGATAGCTGACTCGTCATCGTAGATCATTTATAATCATCTGCCTCTAATTCAATGATATATCTTAATTTGGTAGCACCATTTTGATTTGTAACAATCTCTCTGTCGCACTTAAGCTTATTATGCTTTTGATGCTTTCTAAGAATAAGTAACATGTCGATCTCGGCCATAAATTGGTCTTCCTCACAAGCGCTGTTAAAAAGTTCTATGTTTTCTTCAGATAGATAGTCGATAATAAATGATTTCCTCATATCCATATGATCACCTCTTTGTGACATTATACGAACATATGTTCTATAATGTAAAGCGAACAGTTTCTTAAGAATAAAAAAAGGGGCAAAAAAGGGGCAAACATTTGCTAATGTTATCAAATAACGGCGAATATTCTGTATAAATTGAACGACAAAAACGTTGATTTGACAGTGTTTTAGAACATTTGCTTCGTAGTAATCCAACTAAGTAGGATCCGGCATGTGTCTGATATGAATGAAACCAACAGCAGACTTTCGAGTCTGCTTTTTTTATGAAAACGGGCTGAGGGCTCGTTTTTTTATTTAGCTTAATTGATTGAAGCGCTTTGAAAAGAAGCGTACACTGAGGGTACTAAAGTTGGAGGTGCGAAGGATGAAGGAGAAAAATGCTTTTCATATAAATGGGTACGCGGGATTGGTCGGGTTGATCCTCGTATTATTAGGCGGTGCGTGGTTCGTTATCACAGGCGGCAGCAATCAACGTCTAGGGATGATAATCATAGGGATCATTTTATGGATCATCGCGATCCTGTTCATCAGCTCATTGACGATCGTTGGACCGAATCAAGCGAAGGCGGTGTTGTTTTTTGGAAAATATTTAGGTACGATCAAAGCGAATGGGCTGTTCATCACCACGCCTTTGACGCGGAAGGTACCGATTTCTTTGAAGGTACGAAACTTCAACAGCTCGTTGTTAAAGGTCAATGACTCAGACGGCAATCCGGTAGAGATTTCTGCGGTCGTAGTGTTCAAGGTCGTGGATACAGCCAAAGCGTTGTTCGACGTGGATTATTATTTGGATTTCGTTGAGATACAAAGTGAGACGGCTATTCGTCATATTGCGACCCAATACCCATACGATACCTTTAACGAGGACGATTTGACCTTACGGGGCAATACTACCGAGGTTTCAGAAGAATTGGCACAGGAATTACAGGAACGATTGGCAATGGCCGGTGTGGAGGTCATTGAGACCAGATTGAATCATTTGGCCTACGCGACAGAGATCGCCAACGCGATGCTGCAGCGGCAACAAGCCAAAGCGATCCTGTCTGCGCGGCAAACTATCGTGGAAGGTGCCGTGACCATGACGCAAATGGCATTGGAACAGATCGAAAATGGGCAAGACATCCATTTTACAGATGACCGCAAAGTGCAACTGATCAACAATCTGCTGGTCTCGATCATTACGGATAAGGGCACACAGCCAGTCATCAACACAGGTGATTTGTCTGAAAAATAATCACTGTATCACGGAGTAAATGAATAGGAAATAGGAGGAAGCGCGATGAAAAAACTGTACATCAAACAAAAGGTCTTCAGTATCGGTGAAAAATTCACGGTGACCGATGAAGACCAACGTCCCCGCTATTTTGTCAAAGGAAGTTTCATGAAGATCCCCAAGACCTTCCGAATCGAAGATGAAAACGGCAATGAGGTCAGCCGCATCACGAAGAAAGTCATCAGTCTCTTGCCAAAATTCTTTGTTGAGATGGATGGGAAAGAGGCAATCGAAATCTCTAAACGGGTGAGTTTTCTAAAAGCGAAATATTCGATCTCTGCTGAAGACATCAGTGTCGACGGCAATTGGTGGGATATGGATTTTGAAGTTTCGCAAAAAGGACGCAAAGTGGCAGAGATCCATAAACGCTGGATCTCGTGGGGCGATACCTATGAGATCACGATCTTGAATGACGCACTGGAAGAACTGATCGTTTCTCTAGTCATAGCAATCGATTGTGTCAAAGAAGACGAGGACGCTGCGCAAACGTCTGCCTCGAATTAAAAAAACCGCGACTGAAGAACGTTCAGTCGCGGTTTTTTGTCGTTAAAAGAGTGTGATTTCTTGCAGAGCAGGGTTTTCGATCGCAAGTAACTGTTCCTTGATCTTCAGACCAGCCTCGCTAGAGCCAGAATAGCCCGTCAGCTTGCCATTTTTACCGATCACCCGATGACAAGGGATGAGGATAGGCAGCGGATTCTGACGATTGGCCTGACCGATGGCGCGGACGGCTTTTGGTCGTTGGAGTTTTTCGGCAACGTCTAAATAGCTGCAGGTCTCACCATAAGGAATCTCTATCAAGGCCTGCCAGACGGCTTGCTGGAAATCCGTTCCCCGCTCAAAGGCGAAAGGGACGTCAAAGGTTTGGCGTTCGCCTTTTAGAAAGGCTAATAGTTGTTTTTTGGCCGTTTGCAAAATGGCTTGGTTCGCGTCAGGGTGCTCTTCGATCGGTGTGTAAGATAGTTCAGTCAACGCCGTTTGATTCGCATTTAGCCAAAGCGTGCCAAGAATCGTTTCGAATGTCATAGGTCTTCCCCTTCTTTAGCCAAACGAGTCCGTTTGGTCTTCTTTGGCTATATGTTACTATAGATGGGACAAAAAGAGTTGAAACGAGGTAGGATAATGGAAAAAATTATTCTTTTACATACCAATGATCTCCATTCCCATTTAGAAAATTGGCCAAAAATCCGCCGCTTCCTATTGAATCGCAAGCAGGAAGAAACGGCGGAGCAACGGATCATTACGATCGATCTTGGCGATTTTGTCGACCGCTGGCATCCTTTGACCGAAGCGACGGATGGGCAGGCGAACGTTCAGCTAATGAATCAGATCCATTATGACGCGGCAACGATCGGTAACAATGAAGGTGTTGGAAATTCAAAGGGAGAATTGAATCGGTTGTACGATCATGCCAATTTTGACGTGCTCTTAGACAATCTTTTTGATAAGCAAACCTTGCAGCCGCCGAAGTGGGCGCAGCAATCGAAAATCATTACGACCGAACAGGGGACCAAGGTCGGGCTGCTGGCATTTACCGCGCCGTTTCCATTGACCTATAATCCGAACGGCTGGGACATTCGTCAAGTAATGGACATTTTACCAAATCTGGTGGAGGAGCTTCGTCCGCAGGTGGACGTGCTGGTTTTGATGAGTCATCTCGGTATCAGTGTGGATCGCCGCATCGCGCGTGAATTGCCGGCGATCGATGTCATACTAGGCTCCCATACGCACCACTTGTTTGAGACAGGCGAGAAGATCGGACCGGTCCAACTAGCCGCAGCGGGAAAATACGGGTATTACGTGGGAGAAGTGCATCTAACGGTCGATGAGGAGCATCAGATCCAGCAGACGAGCGCGCGGACGTTTGCGACTGAAAAGATGCTGGCGTTGCCTGAAGACCAGGGGGAGATCGAGGGGTATCTGACGAAAGGGCATCGTCTATTGGCTGAAAAGAAAGTGGCGGAAGTTCCTTACGCGATGCGTACAGATCTCCAATCGGAGCATCCGATGATCGTGGACACGTTAAAGGCGGTCAAGGAAGCTGCAAACGTGGACGCCGCCGTCTTGAATTCAGGGTTGTTTTTGACAGATGTACCTGCCGGAGTCGTCGATCAAGACCAATTACACCGAGCACTGCCGCATCCGATGCACTTGATCAAAGTGACGCTAGACGGCGCCAATCTGATTCGGTTGATTTTAGAGATGGAAAAGAACCGCCATTTTTTGATCAACTTTCCAGTAATGGGCATGGGTTTTCGCGGGAAAGTCTTTGGTCACTTGGTCTATGATGGGATCGCCTACGATTCCGTCAATCATCAAGTACGGTGGCTGGGAGAGCCGATCGATCCGGAGATGGAGTATACACTTGCAACAGTCGATCATTATATGTTCGTTCCCTTTTTCCCAACGATCGAGATCGCTGGACAGTATGAATTTCTATTTCCTGATTTTATTCGCAGTGTTTTGGGAGACTATCTCCACACTCACTACCCAATCAAATAAAAACAAGGTATAATATCACACAGGTGGTGAAACGATGGCAAAAGAAAAAAGAGACATAAAAGAGAAGAAACAACATCCAGAAAAAACAGTCACAGATGAGCTGACTGAGGTCTTAGATGAAATCGTTGAGACACCCGCTGAAGAAAAGAAAAAAGGCGAACCCGTCGTATTTGTCGACGATAGTAATCTTTTGATTGGTGAACGCCAATACCGTTTAGTTAGAAATTATCGTGAAGGCTTTGATGCCGAACGTTTAGGTGAACGCTTTAGTGAGGTCTTGACACGCTATGATTATATCGTCGGCGACTGGGGATATGACCAGTTGCGTCTGAAGGGCTTTTTCCGCGAAGACGATCGGAAAAGCTTGCCAGAACAGCGCATTGATACATTAGAAGATTATTTATACGAATATTGTAATTTCGGCTGTGCTTATTTTGTGCTGGAACGAACAGGCGGCAAACGCCAACAAACCCGCAAGAAACGTAAGCGCAAACGGAAAGACAAGCCGCAAGCATTCGTAGAAGAGAAAAAAGCACCGGTGGCAGAAAAGCCTAAGAAAAAACCGGTGATCAAAAACCGACAGCCGAAAAAAGAAGTCCCAATGAAAACAAAAGAAAAAGACGAACGCTTCGTGATTCGTCAAAGAGAAGAGTCTTAAGATGTATAAAGGATATTTGATTGATTTAGATGGCACGATCTATCGTGGAAGCGAACCGATCCCGGCTGGTCGGCGTTTTGTGGAGCACTTGCAGGAGCGAAAGATCCCCTTTCTATTTCTAACTAATAATACAACCAAGACCCCTGCGACGGTGGCGGATCGTTTAGCCAATGAATTTTCGATCCACGTTCGTCCAGAGGCGGTCTATACAGCGACTCTAGCAACGATCGACTATATGAACGACGCTGCGAAAGGGAAGAAGGTCTTCGTTATTGGCGAACCTGGGCTGATCGAACCGATCCTTTCGGCGGGCTATGTTTGGGAGGAAGAGCAGCCGGATTATGTCGTAGTCGGACTGGATACTGCGGTCACCTATGAACACTTCGTCACTGCGACCCTTGCGATCCAGAAGGGGGCGACCTTTATTGGAACGAATCCAGATAAAAATATTCCGACAGAGCGCGGGCTGCTGCCTGGTGCTGGTTCGGTGATCGCGATGGTGGAGGCTGCGACACAACAAAAAGCGATCTATATCGGAAAACCAGAAGCAATCATTATGGAGAAGGCCGTGGAAATCTTAGGGATGGAGAAATCCGAAGTCTTGATGGTCGGTGACAATTATACGACGGATATCTTAGCCGGGATCAACAACGAGATCGATTCTTTGCTGGTGTTGTCAGGCTTCACTCAAAAAGAGGATGTACCTACATTACCTGTTCCGCCGACCTACCTGGTAGAGTCGTTGGATGAATGGCACTTCGATGAAAACTAAGGGACTGGAACGTCTAGGCTTGGTTTGTTTGCTGCTGACCTTGCTGACCTTGGCCATCACCTTGACGATCAATGCGCGCTGGCTGTATCAATTGGACATTCGGCATCTGGGGTTGTTGGATTATACGACGCTGTCAGAAAAGGAACTGCTGCATAATTTCGATCAGTTGATGCGTTACTTGAATCTGCCGTGGGTGGAGACGCTGAAGATGACGGATTTTCCTGTTTCAGCAAATGGGGCGCTGCATTTTTATGAAGTGAAGCGGCTGTTTCTAGTGAACTACGGCGTATTGCTCGTGACGGTCATTCCAAGTATTGTTTACGTTCGGCATCTAAACAAGCAGCAGCGGCTGTGGACGATGATCCAACCATTCCGTATCGCGGTCGTTGTTCCGATCGTGATCGCCTTTTTGATGGCGGTAAATTTTGATCGCTTCTTTGTGCTGTTCCATGGCGTCTTTTTTAATAACGATGCGTGGATATTCAATCCGGCGACTGATCCGATCATCAACGTTTTACCAGAGACATTTTTCCTCCACAGCTTCATTCTTTTTTTCGTGTTGTTGGAGATTTTCTATTTATTGCCGATCTATTTCGGGAAAAGAGCATTAAAAAAAGAGCGCTAAGCTCTTTTTTTAATGCTCTTATTTGACGATGCTGTCTAAGTTTCGCGGATTTTCATGAGCCAAACGGCTTGCAGCAGACGCAGCGATTGCTCCGACAAGGTCATCCAAGAAGGTATGGACGTGGACGCCGTCGTGTTCGTTGAGTTTTTTCAAGATGCCAGGTTTTACTTTGTCGATGTAGCCATAATTTGTAAAGCCGATGGAACCGTAGACATTGACGATGGACAGCGCCATGATCTCGTCAATGCCATAAAGGCCTTCATCTTCTTCCAAAATCGTTTGCAAAGGATAATCCAGCTTCTTCTGCTCCGCCAATTTGTCCAGCTCAATGCCGGTGATGATCGCGTTGTGGACTTCTCTTTTTGTCAACACACGGTTGACGCTATGGATGCACAATTCGATATCTAATTTTTCGATGTAATCCTTTTGCAGAAAAAAGACCAAGTCCGCGATGTCTTCGATGGTGACGCCGCGTTCTTCTAACAGGTCACGGGCTTTCTTTTCAAGTGCCGTCGTTTCAAATACCATGTGGTACCTCCTTGTGACGATTAATTTTGTGGAAACAAGCTCGTACTATGACCGGGCTGTGCACGGTTTTTAGGATTTACATAATGCAGCGCATTGTTGACAGCTGTTGGGGCTTCACCCATACCTGTAGCAATCAATTTCACTTTGCCGTCATAGGTGGCGATATCTCCGCAAGCATAGACGCCTGGGATCGACGTGCGCATATCTGATTCAACCAAAATCGCCTGTCGGGTGCTTTCCAATCCCCAAGAGCGCAAATGATCCAGAGAAGAAGAGAAGCCATAGTTTACGATCAAATAATCCACATTCAACGTAATTGTCTCATCACTTTTCGCTTTTTGTAAAGTCAGATCCTCTAATTCCTGTTCCCCGTGAAGTTCCTTCAAGAGGTAAGGCGTGTAAATGTTGACAGAGGAGTCTTTTAATTTTTGCACACTGTGCTCATGTCCACGGAAATTGTTACGGCGATGGATGATAGAGACTTCATCGGCAATGGGCTCCAACATCAACGCCCAGTCGATCGCAGAATCGCCGCCGCCAGCGATCGCCACTTTTTTACCGGCGTATTTCATCAAATCATTGATGTAATAATCAATGCCGTGATTTTCAAAAGTGTCTGCGTCATCGATCATCAAACGTCTTGGTTGAAACGATCCGTTTCCAAGTGCTAAAACGACGGCTTTCGTGTAATGACTGTCCTTATTCGTGACTAGCTCCAAGTAGTCGTCGTGCTGCTTTAGTGCGAGGACTTCTTCGTCCAAGCAGTAGGTATGAGAAAATGTGCGTAATTGTTTTTCTAAATTGCCAACCAGATCTGCCGCTTTAACGACGGGAAATCCAGGAATATCATAAATATTTTTTTCGGGATAAAGTGTCGTCAGTTGTCCTCCCAACTGCGGCAGGCTGTCTATCAGCTTCGTTTTTGCCTGACGGATACCTGCGTAAAAAGCTGCGAACATCCCGACTGGACCCGCACCTACGATGGTTATATCAAAAATTTCCATATCAACACCCTTTCTTCCCATCGATTGTAACAAATAAATGAGAGAGAAAGAAACGCTTGGCTTGCAGAGGTGGCAAATGGAGAAAAGTTTGTTATGATGGACACAGTGAAAAAATAAAGGAGGACATTGAAGTGACTCAATTTCCACAATTAAACTTAGCAGAAGAAAAAGGTCCAAAAGCGACGATCAAAACCAACATGGGGGATATCATCGTACAATTATTTCCTGAAGATGCCCCAAAAACGGTAAAAAACTTTGTTGAATTAGCGAAGAAAGGGTATTACGACGGCGTGATCTTCCACCGTGTCATCCCTGATTTCATGATCCAAGGCGGCGACCCAACAGGTACAGGCATGGGCGGCGAAAGCATTTACGGCGAAAAATTTGAAGACGAATTCTCCCGCAACCTATTCAACCTGCGTGGGGCATTATCAATGGCAAACGCTGGTCCAAATACCAACGGCAGCCAATTCTTCATCGTCAACAACCAAAATGTTCCTGCGAACATGATGACGCAATTAGAAGAAGCTGGATTCCCAGGCGAAATCATCGAAACCTATAAACAAGGTGGAACACCATGGTTGGACTTCCGTCACACAGTGTTCGGCCAAGTCGTTGAAGGCATGGACGTTGTAGACGATATCGGTGCAACAAAACGCGGACCGCAAGACAAACCAGTGAATGACATCGTTATCGAAACAATCGAAATTACAGAATAAAAAAACGGCCAATCGGCCGTTTTTTTTATTTTAAAGCAGTCACGATGCGACGCAGACCTTCTTCTAACGTTGCGCGAGGGCAAGCGACATTCAACCGCATATGATGCTTTCCGCTCGGTCCATAACTGACCCCGGCATTCAAGACGACTTTTCCTTTATGGATCAGCCGTTCCTCTAATTCCTCATCTGACAGGCCGTAAGCGGAGAAGTCCAGCCACAAAAGATAGGTGCCTTCGGGCTTCATGATCCTTACTTCAGGCAGCTCTTTTTGGAAAAAGTCTTGCGTATAGGCGACATTTGCTTGGATATAAGGGAGTAATTCCTCTAGCCACTCTTTCCCCGTTTCGTAGGCAGCCTCCATTCCCACCAAGCCAAAGGTATTGATCTCTTGCTGGAAGTTCTCCTCTTGCTTGCGGAGAAGCTGTTTGCGCAGCTTGTCATTTTTTACAAACGCGACTGAATTTTTGATTCCAGCAAGGTTGAAGGTTTTCGTCATTGATGTAAATTGCAAGCTGAATGAACAAAACGCGTCTCCGGCATTAAAGAAGGAGGTCATTTCGTGAGGAGCAAAAACCAAATCCTGATGGATCTCATCACTTAAAACGAGAACGTTGTATTGCTGGCAGAGGGCACCTAAACGCTGCAACTCCTCTTTTGACCAGACACGTCCGCCAGGGTTGTGAGGATTACACAAAATCATGACCTTTACATGGTGCTGTTTGAATTTTTCTTCTATATCTGCATAATCCATGACAAAACGCCCCGACTCTTCAATCAACTGACTGCGGACAAGCTGGCGACGATTGGTCTTGATGATCCCAGCAAAGGGAGGATAGACAGGGTCGTGGATCAGGACGGCATCATTTGGCTTTGTAAATGCTTGAATCGCCGTATTGATCCCAGCTAGTACGCCGGAGAAAAAGAGGATGTCGTCTTTTTCCAATGCTAATTGATGCTGCTCCTGCTCCCAAGCGATCACGGCATCGTACAAACTTTCAGGCGTCTCTGCATACCCTAATACTCCGTGCTCTAAAAGTTTTTGGTAGGCGTTCAGTACGCCGTCTGGAGCTTTGAAATCCATATCTGCGATCCAAAGGGGCAGCAACTCTTTTTCATTGTACATGTGAAGAATGGCGTCCCATTTTACGCTGTTCGAGCCAAGCCGGTCGATCGGCTGTTCAAAAGTTGTCATTTTAGTACCTCCTGTTTGATAACTTCAATTTTATCTATAAATACAGTATAATGAAACATGCGAAAAGAGGGAAATGAATGGGATATAAAATTGGAGATATTATTGAAGGTCGTGTAACAGGTATCCAGCCGTACGGTGCATTCATCTCATTGGATGATCAGACGCAAGGGCTGGTGCACATATCAGAGGTACAATCCGGCTACACTAAAAATATTCACAGTTTTTTAGAGGTCGGCCAACTGGTGAGGGTGCAGATCATTGACATTGATGAATATACAAAGAAGATCAGTTTGTCATTGCGAACATTGCTGGAGCATCCCGTTGAAGTGCCGTATCATCGGAAACGCTACTTTACCAACCGCAACAAAAACATTGGGTTTCGTTCATTGGAAAAGAATATGCCTGAATGGACAGAAGAAGCGATTGATTTCTTATTGAAAGAAAGAGTTGAAAACTAATCGTCTTTTTATGCAAAAATTGTCTTTTTTTCTGAAAACATGATACAATAGGGACGATTTACGATTAGCTTTTGCAGAGGTGAAAATTGTGACAAAACAAGTATCTGGTACAATCATGTTGCATTTAGAAGATGGATCGAAACGTTTTTTAGTTCACGAAATAGGAAATGAGAAAGAATTTGCCCGCACTGATACCAAAGCTGAAAACACTGTTTTAGCTAGCTTTTTGAATTTTTTGAAAGCAACACTACATATTGATGTGACGAATATTCGGTTGGTCGAACTAACGAATACTCAGTCACACGGCGACAACTTACCCCTTTATGTGTTTGAAATGGCGAGTGAAGAAGTCACTACGCTGCCAAATGGATTTGTCTGGGAGACGCCTGACAGCTTGAGAAAGATACTTGGAACGATTGAAATCGAAGGTGTACCATTATTTGAATAGATACGTAAAAAGAGCTTATGAAAATAAGTTCTTTTTTTTTGAAAAAAACAGTTGACCGATAGTTCATTAAGTGGTAAATTAATAAACGTTGCTGATGCAGTGAAAGCCGAACGATGGCTTTCGGAATTAAAAAAACTTCAAAAAAGTTGTTGACATTCACTCAGTAACCTGTTAAGATATAAAAGTTGCTGAAACAAAGTGACAAACAACGTAGACCTTTGAAAACTGAACGAATAAAACAAACCAAATGTGTAGGGCGCTTCTATTCTAATAGAAGCAAACAACATAGCAAGTAATATGCTAGCAAGTCAATTATTAAATTGAGCTTAACAATCGCAAGATTGTTTCAAACACTTTATATGAGAGTTTGATCCTGGCTCAGGACGAACGCTGGCGGCGTGCCTAATACATGCAAGTCGAACGCTTTTTCTTTCACCGGAGCTTGCTCCACCGAAAGAAAAGGAGTGGCGAACGGGTGAGTAACACGTGGGTAACCTGCCCATCAGAAGGGGATAACACTTGGAAACAGGTGCTAATACCGTATAACAATAGAAACCGCATGGTTTCTATTTGAAAGGCGCTTTTGCGTCACTGATGGATGGACCCGCGGTGCATTAGCTAGTTGGTGAGGTAACGGCTCACCAAGGCAACGATGCATAGCCGACCTGAGAGGGTGATCGGCCACATTGGGACTGAGACACGGCCCAAACTCCTACGGGAGGCAGCAGTAGGGAATCTTCGGCAATGGACGAAAGTCTGACCGAGCAACGCCGCGTGAGTGAAGAAGGTTTTCGGATCGTAAAACTCTGTTGTTAGAGAAGAACAAGGATGAGAGTAAAATGTTCATCCCTTGACGGTATCTAACCAGAAAGCCACGGCTAACTACGTGCCAGCAGCCGCGGTAATACGTAGGTGGCAAGCGTTGTCCGGATTTATTGGGCGTAAAGCGAGCGCAGGCGGTTTCTTAAGTCTGATGTGAAAGCCCCCGGCTCAACCGGGGAGGGTCATTGGAAACTGGGAAACTTGAGTGCAGAAGAGGAGAGTGGAATTCCATGTGTAGCGGTGAAATGCGTAGATATATGGAGGAACACCAGTGGCGAAGGCGGCTCTCTGGTCTGTAACTGACGCTGAGGCTCGAAAGCGTGGGGAGCAAACAGGATTAGATACCCTGGTAGTCCACGCCGTAAACGATGAGTGCTAAGTGTTGGAGGGTTTCCGCCCTTCAGTGCTGCAGCTAACGCATTAAGCACTCCGCCTGGGGAGTACGACCGCAAGGTTGAAACTCAAAGGAATTGACGGGGGCCCGCACAAGCGGTGGAGCATGTGGTTTAATTCGAAGCAACGCGAAGAACCTTACCAGGTCTTGACATCCTTTGACCACTCTAGAGATAGAGCTTCCCCTTCGGGGGCAAAGTGACAGGTGGTGCATGGTTGTCGTCAGCTCGTGTCGTGAGATGTTGGGTTAAGTCCCGCAACGAGCGCAACCCTTATTGTTAGTTGCCATCATTTAGTTGGGTACTCTAGCGAGACTGCCGGTGACAAACCGGAGGAAGGTGGGGATGACGTCAAATCATCATGCCCCTTATGACCTGGGCTACACACGTGCTACAATGGGAAGTACAACGAGTCGCGAAGTCGCGAGGCTAAGCTAATCTCTTAAAGCTTCTCTCAGTTCGGATTGTAGGCTGCAACTCGCCTACATGAAGCCGGAATCGCTAGTAATCGCGGATCAGCACGCCGCGGTGAATACGTTCCCGGGCCTTGTACACACCGCCCGTCACACCACGAGAGTTTGTAACACCCGAAGTCGGTGAGGTAACCTTTTGGAGCCAGCCGCCTAAGGTGGGATAGATGATTGGGGTGAAGTCGTAACAAGGTAGCCGTATCGGAAGGTGCGGCTGGATCACCTCCTTTCTAAGGAAATAGTTCATCTCAGATGGACGTTACGGAAACTACACAGGCTTGCTTTTATTCGTTCAGTTTTGAGAGGTTTACTCTCAAATCGTTCATTGAAAACTGGATACAGAAACAAAATGTTAAACAAACCGAGAACACCGCGTTGAATGAGTTTTTTAATAAGTTCAATTGCTTATTTATTACTAAGGAACATGATCGCTCATGGAAATTAGTAAGACCCTTGACGCAAGTCAAGATAAGGTTAAGTGAATAAGGGCGCACGGTGGATGCCTTGGCACTAGGAGCCGATGAAGGACGGGACTAACACCGATATGCTTCGGGGAGCTGTAAGTAAGCTTTGATCCGGAGATTTCCGAATGGGGAAACCCAGCATCTTTTATAGGATGTTACTTTTCAGTGAATACATAGCTGAATAGAGGTAGACGCAGAGAACTGAAACATCTAAGTACCTGCAGGAAGAGAAAGAAAAATCGATTCCCTGAGTAGCGGCGAGCGAAACGGGAAAAGCCCAAACCAAGAGGCTTGCCTCTTGGGGTTGTAGGACTCCAATATGGTAGTTCAGTGAGATAGTCGAAGGACCTGGAAAGGTCTGCTAGAAAGGGTAAAAGCCCCGTAGACAAAATTTGACTGGCACCTAGGAGGATCCTGAGTACGGCGGAACACGAGGAATTCCGTCGGAATCCGGGAGGACCATCTCCCAAGGCTAAATACTCCCTAGTGACCGATAGTGAACCAGTACCGTGAGGGAAAGGTGAAAAGCACCCCGGAAGGGGAGTGAAATAGATCCTGAAACCGTGTGCCTACAACAAGTTAGAGCCCGTTAATGGGTGATAGCGTGCCTTTTGTAGAATGAACCGGCGAGTTACGATTACTTGCGAGGTTAAGT